>JBGARJ010000030.1:0-64700 GCA_044230315.1 Saprospiraceae bacterium | reverse complement strand
GCTCCATAGGATATGGAATAACAACTTATACAACGGCTCTACCGGTGTGGTCCCCGTAAAAGGCGCGCAGCAGGTACTCATGGTTACATTTTTAAGTTATTGGGTTCGCTATGGCCTTGGTTCCAGTTCGCGTTGAACGCCTGACACTTTGCTCTGGCTCGCGAGGATCTGTGACCCGATGCGGTTCGTTAGCAAGTCGTTGACTTACTTCGACTTGCTTTTTTTCATACCAATCACAGACTGGCAGACATGCCGTATCGCGTCACAGACGCTAACGAGCACAGCGCGTTTTACCTTGACATCCGAACACTTCGGGAAGGACTGCGCATGCCTTTCAGCCGATGGAACTTGAGCACCTTATTGTACACTACCTTGAAGTTGCGCACGTATTGGGCCGACATATTTTCCTTGCCGATGGCGACCATTTTGCTTTTGAACAGCAAAAACCTGTTTCGCGTGATGTGCTGCACCGACAGGTGGCCAATCGCATCCACAAACTTCCGGATTGCAGCCCGGTAGGCTTTGAAGGTAGAAGGTGTGACCTCCCTGGCAGCCAGTTCTTTTTTCAAAATTTCTTCCGCTGTGGCGGCGAAGGAAGAAAACTGCTTGCGGTTGCCGTCAAACTTTTGGCGGAATACCTCGAAGGAAGGCGCTATGTTCGCGGCCGTCAGTTCAGTGGCGATCAGGAAGGCTTTGTTCAGTTTGTTGCGCAGATCGGTGTTCACCACCACGGCGCCTTCACCGCCCAGGCTGGCTTTCGGCTTCACGGATTGGGCGCGTGCATCCCAATCTTTGCACAGCATTTTCCAGGGAAGGGCAATGTAATTGGTGTGGTAGTTCCAGGCATAGCGCAGGTAAAGTTTCTGCACACCGAACCGGTCTGCCCTACCCCGCTGAACGATGGTAATGCTGGGTTGTCGCATGTTTAAAAATGAGTACAGAAATGAGTACAGACAAAACCCTGCTGCGAGGCCGGACTAAACGGCGCTAAGTCGCAAATAACGGTAAATCCCGCCGGATAAGTAGTCTAAAGCGCACAAGGCTTTGCTACCCCCCCAAAAGGGTTAAACTTTCTTTAAAGTACCCGCAGTGCGAAAGGCCATTTTTGGTTTTTCGGTTATATCCGTGCTACTTTTGTTCAATCATTTTGAATCCAACAGTTTCGCTATGCGCAAACTCCTTTTGCTGTGTATCATCGCCACCCTGGCGCATGTACTTTCAGCGCAAACCACGAATCGAAGCAATGCCCAGCCGGCTACCAGCGGCAGGAGCACGCCACCCGCTGCGGCCAAACCGCGCTCGAGCGCGACGCCTGCGCCCAGTGCGCCCCGTTCGACTACGCAGAACACGACCAACACGCGTTCCACTTCACCCAACACCACCCGGCAAGAGCCGGCGACTACCGCCAGCCAACGCTCCACAACTTCTGAGTCCGCTACCACTGCCGGCAATCGCACCACGGGCACTACCCGGACCGCACTCACCACCCCCAAAACCGTGCCCTCGCAAATGCCGGCCGCTCCTGTGCTGAAAACCGATGAGCCGACCGTGAAAGTCCAATGGATGACATTGGAAGAAGCCATGGAAAAATGTAAAACCGAGAAGCGCAAAATATTCATCGACGTATTTACCGATTGGTGCGGCTGGTGCAAACGCATGGATGAATCGACTTTTGTTGACCCGGAAGTGGCCCAGTACCTCAACGACAATTATTACGCGGTAAAACTCAATGCGGAGCAACAACAAGACATCGTTTTCAACAACAAAACCTACCATTTTCACAAAAACGGCGCGCGCGGATACCATGAACTCGCAGCCGAGTTCCTCAACAACCGCCTGAGTTTCCCCACCGTCGTTTTCCTCGATGAATCGATGAACGTTATTCAGCCTATCCCGGGGTATCTGGAGGCCTCCAAACTGGAAACGATCCTCAATTACTTCGGCACCGACAGCCACAAAACCACACCCTGGGAAACCTACGAACGAAGGTTCACCAGTCAAAAATAACGGCCACCCGGCTTCCCCATCCAGCAGGCAGCGTTCCAAACCGCTGCCTGCTTCATTTTTAGCCTGCAAACTTGTTCTTTTGCATATTGTTTCACGCATCGATACCGCCCTGTACTAACGGGCGCACAGGCTTTGGCAGGAAATACTTTCGGCACACTCTTCCGCGTCACTACGTTCGGTGAGTCGCACGGCGCAGCGATCGGTTGTATCATCGACGGCTGCCCGGCTGGATTGACGGTCGACCTGGATTTCATCCAACACGAACTCGACCGCCGGCGCCCCGGCCAAAGCGCCATTGTCACCCAACGCAAAGAAAGCGACACCGTGCAGGTGCTCAGCGGCCTGTTCAACGGAAAGAGCACCGGTACGCCTATTGCCTTACTTATCCCGAATGAGGACCAACGTTCGCAGGACTACGATCACCTCGCCGATACGTTCCGGCCCAGCCACGCCGACTACACCTGGCAAGTCAAATACGGCCGCCGGGATCACCGCGGCGGCGGGCGCAGCAGCGCACGCGAAACGGCAGCGCGGGTAGCAGCGGGCGCCCTGGCAAAAATATTATTGAAAACACAAGGCATCGAAATTCAGGCCTATGTCAGTCAGGTGGGGCGCCTGCAGGTCGAAAAACCCTATGTCGAGCTCGACCTTTCCCAGACGGAATCCAATGCGATCCGGTGCCCCGACCCGGTCATGGCGGACAAGATGATCCGGCTGATCAAAAAAGTGCGCAAAGCCGGCGACACCGTCGGCGGCGTGGTCAGCGCCGTGATACGCGGTTGCCCGGCCGGGCTGGGCGAACCGGTTTTTGACAAACTGCATGCCGACCTAGGCAAAGCCATGCTCAGCATCAATGCCGCCAAAGGTTTCGAATACGGCTCCGGGTTTGCTGGCGTTCGAATGCTCGGTTCGGAACACAACGACCGTTTTATTCCCGTTGAAACCCCATCCGCCAATAGCACGGTACCGGTGCTCCAGACCGCCACCAACCATTCCGGCGGTATTCAGGGCGGCATATCGAATGGCATGGATATCTATTTTCGGGTTGCTTTCAAGCCCGTAGCTACGATCCTGCGCGACCAGGTATCGGCCAATGCTGCGGGGGAATCGGCGGTGGTAAAGGGCAAAGGCCGGCACGATCCCTGTGTGGTGCCGAGGGCCGTGCCTATCGTGGAAGCAATGGCCGCCCTTGTGTTGGCCGACCACCTGTTGCGGCAGCGCACTGCACAGTTGCCCGACGCAGAAATCTGATTGATCAACCGGTCCAATTTTCATTCGACATGACACTGCTTCGCCGCCTGCGGGCCACCTGGAATCCCGATATGTACCACGGTTGGGGCCGTAAACGGCGCTACTTCGAAGGATGGTATTTCAAACTCGTTAGCGCAGATGAACGCGCCGCCCTGGCCATAATACCGGGTATTTCGATGGATCAGGCGGGAAACCGGCATGCATTTATCCAGGTCATGGACGGCAAAGCCTGCACGGCCCGGTATCATCGTTTTCCCGCAAATGAGTTTGTGCCCGCCGCACGGTCGTTTGAGGTCGAGCTGGGCGGAAATTATTTCTCCGGACAAAAGATCCGGCTTGACTTACCAAACCTGCACGGAGAAATCCAGTTCCAGGAGCCTCAAGCGTGGCCCAAGATGCTGGGGGCGCCCGGAATTATGGGCTGGTATTCGTTTGTGCCATTTATGGAATGTTTCCACGGGGTGGTCAGCCTGCACCATCACCTGGATGGCGTGTTAAATATCGATGGCGGCCCAATCGATTTCGCCGGCGGTAAAGGGTATATCGAAAAAGACTGGGGGCGTTCATTTCCGCGCGCCTATGTTTGGATGCAAACCAATCACTTCGACACAGCCGACCGGGCTTCTCTGATGGCTTCCGTAGCGCATATCCCTTGGTTGGGTAGCTATTTCATTGGATTTATCAGCGGTTTTTGGCTCGACGGGCGCTTGTTCCGCTTTGCCACGTATACCGGCGCGCGGAAATACCTGGAAATTGGCGACCAGTCCGTTTCCCTTATTTTTAAAAACCCTCAAACAGAATTGCGCATCCAGGCCCATCAGGCGCCTGGAACAGCCCTCCGCTCACCCATTTCCGGGGAGATGACCGGAAAAATCAACGAAAGCCTGCAAGCCACAATTTATGCCGAACTGCTGGAAAATGGCCGGCAAATCTTTAGCGGAACCGCCCGAACAGCCGGCCTGGAAGTGGCCGGCGCGGTGGACATCCTCACGGGAACGACTACAGCAGTCAAAATTCCATAACCATCTTTACGTGTGGAATCCCGTCTTCCACAAACTCCTCACCGGTGGAGCAAAAGCCCAAGCCCTCATAAAATGCCAGCAAATAGGTCTGCGCGCCAATTTTAATCGGGTGGTCTCCGAACAGATGCCGGCAAAGTTCAATGCTCCGTTGCACCGCCGCTTTACCGGCCCCCATGCCGCGCGCAGCCTGGGCGCTGACCACCCGCCCGATAGATGAATACCCGGTATAAACCGCCCCTACGGGCAGCAGTCGCGTATACGCCACCAAGCGGCGCTCTTCATTCCGGACCATCAGATGCCACGCCATAGGGTCTTTGCCGTCGGCATCCAGATACGGACAAATCTGCTCGACCACAAAGACCTCCTGGCGCAGCGTCATGATCTCGTACAGTTCAAATGGCGTCAAATCAGCGAACGGGACACAAGAGAATAGCAACATTTGATATGTTTGAGTGGGGTAAATTTATTCACTCACGAGGTAATTATAGATCAAATCGCGTACCGTATCGGAAATTTTGGCTTGTATCTGCATTTCCTGCATTTGGGTACGCCATTTTTCTGCGCTCAAAGTGCTGGGTGCATGCAGATTATGGCATCCGGCACAATGACGCACATACAACGCCCGCCCTTTTTGCAAATCGGCCAGAGGAACGCCATGTTTTGCAGTATTTGCTTCAACTGGTTTGTACAGCCGCTCCGAGCAGGCCAAGAGCAGGATACTGCAGAACAACCCGGCAAGAATCAACAATTGCTTCATGTACATTAAAATGCGTAAGAAAAGATAAGGCGGGTTTCCAGGCGTTCGTGTTCATTCAAAATCAGACCACCGGGCTGGCCATCAGGATGCCGCAAACCGGCAATTTGTGGCATGATGGTTAAATTCAGCCAAAAGCGGTCCGCGTTATACGATAAACCGGGGCCTGCGAACAAGGCCGAATACTCCCAACCGCCGTTGCCGCCGTCCTGGGGTTTCCAGGCATTGTGGTCCCGCACTTCAAATCCGACATTCCAATTGCGGTTCAATCGCCAGGAAAAAGCATAATCAAATTCGAATTGCAGTTCGAATTCCGATTCTACTTCACCATCCTCGGTTTCCGATTCCCACTCCGGCTCAAAAACGGCATTAAACGCGTGGAGGGTCTTTCCAATTTGCTTGTCCAGGATAATTTTGGCTTCCAAATCCAGCTCACGCGCTGCCAGTCCAATTTCACCGTACAAGGCAAGTCCGACCGGATTGGCTAATGGATCGAGCAATTTCCATTTCCATTCATTGGAAAACCAAAATTCAGCCGGAAGTGCCTGAATGGTTTCACTGGATGAATCATATGCTGCACCGGTGGAAAGATTCAGGTAAAATGCTGTCTGCAAACGACCGCCGAGCCCGATTTCGTACTCTACCCGGTGGCGAAAGGCCCGGTAGTAGTCGGTTCGCCCAACATGAAAGGTATTCCACACTTCCAGTTCCTTCTGGCCTTTGGGCAGAACGTTACTCTGATAAGTGTAGGTAAAAATCCGGTCTTGGGTTAGCCCAGCGATGGGTAGAAGAACCAGGCAAAAAACGAATAGGGTCGGAAAGATGTGTTTCATATTGTAGTTTATTTAGACTAAATTTATATAATGCAAATGTATTTTAGCACTCTGAACCAACCACCGCTCTGGAAAGTTTTTTACAAAAACCAGACAATTGACCAGTGCCGACTAAACGGCGTTGCTCACCAAAAAGTGAGCGCATCTGTTTTTATCTTTGCCAACCATTTTCCGTGGTCATTGTTACATGGCCAAAAAAACTATTCACCATGATGAAATCATTCTATTTAACTGCCCTTACCCTTTTGTCGGCGAGCACCCTCGGACTCGCCCAAATCAAGACGCCAGCGCCCAGTCCGACCAGCAAGGTCAGCCAGGACGTCGGCCTGATCAAAGTTGAAGTCGAGTATTCGCGCCCCAGTATTAAAGGCCGGAAAATCTTCGGCGACCTCGTGCCTTTTGGCGAAATGTGGCGCACGGGCGCCAATGCTTCCACAAAAGTTACATTCAGCGACGACGTACAGGCCTCCAATGTTTCCCTGCCAAAGGGAACGTATGCACTGTACACGATACCCGGAGAAACGGATTGGACGATCATTTTTTACAAGGATATCACAATTTGGGGCGCTCCGGAGCCCAAGGATTTCAAGGAAGAACAAGTTGCTGGCCGGTTCAAAGTACCGGTTCAGAAAATGGCGGACAAAGTGGAAACCTTTACGATCAACATTGGAAACCTGACGAATAACGGAGCCGACCTCGAGCTCATGTGGGAGAACACCAAAGTAGTCATCCCGATTACGGTGGATACCGATGGCAAAGTGATGGCCGATATTAAATCGACTATGGGAGGCCCCTCAGCCAACGACTACTATTCAGCGGCACGTTATTACTACGAGGCGAAAAAAGACCTCAAACAGGCCCTCGGCTGGGTGAACAGCTGCCTGGAAAAAGGCGGTGAAAAATTCTGGATCCTCCGGCTGAAAGCCAATATTCAGGCCGATCTGGGCATGTACAACGATGCCATTACTACTGCTAACCGCAGCACTGAACTGGCCAAAGCTGACGGCAACACCGACTATCCGCGCATGAACGAAAAATCGATCATGGAGTGGAAGAAAAAAATGTAATTCACTGACATACAAAATATTGCAATTTCATTGTCTTTGCCGGGCGATTCCTCAATCATGGGAATCGCCCGGTGCTTTTTATGCCCTTACAGTTGTCCCTTTCAGTATATTTGCCTCTAGCATCTCGAATTATGTCGTTGAAACCACCATTCCTCCTTGTTTTTCCGCTCCTGATTTGCCGCTTTGTCATATCCCCCGCGCAAAATCCAGGATGCGATGGCACTCGCTATAAGCAACCCGTATTTGCCAACGTGCAAAAAACGTCGCTCACCTATGCCACTGCAATCAGCCAAATCGGTCAGACCGTTACACTGGTGATGGATGTTTACGAGCCCCAGGGCGATACTACCAGCCAACGCCCGGTAGTGGTGCTGGCGCACGGCGGCAGTTTCATCTTTGGCGACAAGACCGACATGACCCGCTGGTGTCAGTTGTTGGCGCAACGGGGGTATGTTGCGGCGTCCATCCAATACCGCCTGTACCCGGTCTTTGTGCTCGGTTATCCCGACTCTGTGGCCATTATGGATGCGGCGTTCAAAGCAGTTGGCGACATGAAGGCCGCGGTCCGCTATTTCCGGGAAGATGCCGCTACGGCCAATAAATTCCGTGCCGACGTACAGCATATTTTCATTGGCGGCTACTCGGCCGGCGCCGTTGCGGCCCTGCATGCCGCATACCTGGATTCTACGGATGTGGTTCCCGGTTTTATTCAAAATATCGTGAATGCCAATGGCGGCCTGAATGGTAACGCCGGCAGTGCATCCAACCAATCCTATTCATCGGCCGCATCGGCTGTGATCAGTATGTCGGGTGGGCTCTACCGGCGCGAATGGATCGGCGATGGCGATATGCCGATGGCCAGTATTCATGGGACCGCCGACGGAACTGTGCCGTTTCTATCGGGCTTGGCGGCCAACATTGCTTACCTCGAAGGCAGCGGATTGTTGCACCAGCGAGCCCAACAGGTAGGCGCCTGGAGTTACCTTAAAAAAATCCCGGGTGGCGGGCACACCGATATTTATGACCAGGTCAAGTATGCTCCGCAGGTCGATAATTTTTGGATGCGCGCAACTGCATTGCTGGAATTCATGACCTGCTACGTCGACAACTCGCCGCACCTGGTCAGTGGCTCCGGCGATGTGCCTGCTCCCCTGCCAGCATCTGATTGGTTCATCACCCCAAATCCAGTGCGCGAAAATCAGTTTGCCATTCAATTCCCCGACAGTACCTCATCCGTCAATATTGCAGTACTCGATGCCACAGGGCATAACGTTTTTCAGGTGAATAGCGTTCACGACGGTCAGGTCCTTACGCTGCCGGCAGGTCTGCCCCGGGGCGTCTATTTCGTTCAGATATCGAACACGGGACAACCCGATAAAGGGGTGCAAACAAAACAGTTGCTCCTGCTGCCATAAATAGTTGCGTAGAGCGTAGTACCGCCTTTTTGATGGGCGACCGCCTATGGAATATTTAGCGCCAAGGCAAGGTCAATTTGTGTTCCCCATCCTGATTTTGACGTGATTGAAAGCGTGGCGCCGATATCCCTGGCGCGCAGCGCCATATTCGCCAGGCCGTGACCGGGAGTCGCCGCATCAGGGTCGAAACCGATACCGTCGTCGCGCACCATGAGGCGTAATTCACCATGTTGGATTTGCAGCGAAATTACCAGGCTGCGGCATTTGCTGTATTTCACGGCATTATTGACCGCTTCTTTAAAAATGAGGTAGGCATTCCGGCGAACCTCCAGGTTGAGGTCGAGTACGGGAAGGTTGCGTGGAATATCAATCTGGTAGTCGATATTTTGAGCATCCAATATCCGGCCGGCGTATTCGCGCATTCGATCGGCAATGTCATTCAGAAAATCGGGATTGGGCTTTACCGCCCAAATCAAATCGCTCAAGCTTTCGACCGTGCTTTTGGCGCTGAGGCTGATTTTTTCGAGCAAGGTGGCGGCCTCCGGCATTTCAGGCGCGACGTGGCGCTGCGCCACGTCGCTCAATATCCGTATACTCGAAATGGAGGCGGCCAGGTCGTCGTGTAAGTCCCTGGCAATCCGGTCTTTTACCCGTTGTTCGGCAGCATGAACGGCCAATTGCTTTTCTTGCTGTTCCATTGCCAGTTTTAACGCGAGCAACCGCCGCTCGGTTTCCAGGTACCGATGCCAGTAGACGAACCCTACCGTAAGCACAAATACTTCAAGAATAAAACCAATCATCACCGCTTGTGAAATAGCCGGATAATTGGGCACCAAATTCAAATTGCGCAGCAAAATTGCAATGAACGCAAACGCCAGCGGCAAATAAGCCACGAACAAAATACGGGCCCTGACCGACACGCGGAAAAACGAAACCGCCACTACCAAGGCCAAAAAGGCGAAGAACAAATTTATGCCGTCGACAACCCAAAAGACATTTTTTAAAATATCGCCCCGTTGATATACCGCCAATTGCCACACGGCCAATGCCAGAACGACAATCAAACTGACATAGACCTTAACCACACGGTCCAACCGGATACTGTGTTCCCAAAGGCGCAAAAACTGGCGAAAAAACAGCCCGAACGTTGCTCCAATCAGCATGGAGGTTGCATTGCGCTGAAAGATGGGTATGATGCCGAAATCAGCCGAGTAATTATACGATTCCCGCATCAGCACATTGATGATGTAGATCAGAAAGAGCAGATACACCAGGTCGCGATATTGGGCGAGGAGCAAAAATCCGAACATCAGCGCGAGCAGCATCACGCCACAAAACAAACCGAAAAACCACACTTGCCTGCGGCTTAGTCGTGCGAAACTATCCGGCGAATGCAAACTCAACCCCAGATGCATGGAGCCGATCCGGTTGTACGCCTCTGCCCAAATCTGATTATCTCCGGGCAGGAGCGTGACAGCATAATAATACCCGTCCATCAACGAAAACCGGGGGTCCTGCTGAAACTGCGCACCAGTATTTCCCAGCGAATCGATGCGTCCGCCCGGGTGCTCCAGGTATAGTCGGAATTTGTCAAAGTTCTTGCGGTTCAACCGCAAAATCAAGGTTTTAGGCGTTGCCAAACGATTGATAATGTGAACATGCAGCCACCAGTTCGAAGGATCGGCCCCGACGGTAAAATACGGGTTACCGGCAGAAACGAACCGGCTTACCCAATGAGGTTGCCGCACACTGTCGAGCGTCAATTGGTTCTCCTGATCGCGCAGTACTTCCGGTGTAAGCTGGTGCTGAAAAAATTCGGGGCCAACTTCAATGGAATTTTGCCCCATTACACCAATGAAGGACAGGCAAAAGACCAGTAAGGTTATTGTTCGAAGCGGCAACATACAAGCAAAGGTATCAAGGCTGGCGTCGCAAAAAATGATGCAGATTGGTTTTCGCTATGCTTGTCGGTTGGCTTACAAATTGGTCAATTAGTAGTTGTCTGTCAGGGTTGCTTGCCTGTCGGCAGGATCTGGTCGAAGGCCAGCCCGCTATGCCCTTCACCCCTGCCGGTGACCTTGCGGACACCCAGCCAGTTGACTACCCGCCCATTCAACCACCGGGTGCGCTGGTACCGGTGCGTCACGATCACGCCTGAGCGCGGCACCTCTTCTTCATGGATGAAATAGGCCAGATTAGCATCAACACCTTCCCGCAGCAATACCGATCGCGGCCGAACAGGGGCCGGAGTTTCCGTATCGCCTTCAAGAATACGCGGCAAAGTGGCGCGTTGCAACCGGATCTGGCGCTTGCTCCCCGGTTCATGAACCGGAATAAAGGGTATCCAGTTTTCCGGCACGCTGTTCATCACTTCGTACCGGATAGCGGCTTCATATTCATGGGGCGAAGGATCGGGATTGATCTCGAGTTTTTTCTGCACCAGTTTTAGCAAATATCCGCGCAATTCGGTGGCGGCTTCAAAACCCGATTTACTGCGCCCGGAAGCCAATGGCACCACGCGTTCAACCCCCCAAACCATATTCGCCACCTCATCACGGAGCAACAACACTTCGTCGACTGCCGGTCCCTCCTGAATTTTGGGCACCGTCGGCAGGAGCAAGAGACTGAGGTCTTCCGGCGCCGTGGCAGGGCCCGATTGCTTGAGCGTAAACATACGCCATCGTTGCGCCGGGTTGCCGCCTGGCTTGGCGGCGGGTTCGATCCAGAAATTTTCGCCAAAAACATTGGTCACGCTCAAGCCCTTTACCAGCAGGGTCTGTCCGGTTTCAACCGGCACCGGCAGTAAAAACCAGTCGTTGGCATACACTAATCCAAACTCGACCAGCAGCAATTTCCCCAGATCGGTTTTATTGGGCAACAGGGCGCCGAAATTCGTTTTTCCGTCCTCAAAGGTCCACCAACGGGTATTGGGCATGCCGTCAAAGGTGATGCCGGCCGGGATGAAACTGTCGCGCACGAAAGCGGACGCAGCCGGCGGCAAGGGCTCCTCGGGTTCATCCAGTTTCTTCCCGGAATCGAGGTCGAAATTGTACCAATCCAGTTGACCATGGTAGTATTCCGTGGCTACAAGGGTCTGCTCGCCGCGGTTGCCATCGGCTGCACAGTTAAGCTGATACTCCAGGTACGAGGGTTTCCAGGCATCCTGATCCTTGACGGGTTGCAGGAACAAGGTGTCAAACCAGGTCACGAATTTTTGCCCGAGGTCGTCCAGGGCCCGCACCTCATCCAATGTTGCTACCACCCCCGTAGAAGCCGGCATGCCCGATTTCACCTGCTGGTAAAACTGGTATCCGTCCATTGCGCGTCCGGCAACAGCCGCAAATTGTTGCCAAACTTCCGGGTGCGCACACATTTGGGCATCTTCCGGTTTGGTAGGGTCGGGCATGGCAATGGCAAATTGTTGCCGGAAAAATGCCGAAAAATCGCCGACGGCGGCGGCCATTTTCAGCCATTGTCGCCCCATGAGCAGCCGTAAATCAAGCGAAATCGCCTGCGTACCCTGCTGAAACGGCAATCCGCGGCGCTCCACCACCGCTTCCAATGGCAAGTCGTGCGGAAAAGGCTGAACCGCATGGTCTGCCGGCTGATATTTTCGCAGCGGCTGCATTTCGATCATCACCTTGGCCGACACCGGCGAGCCGGCATCGTCGCCCAGAAACTCGCCCATTTGCCATTGGCGGGTGAGCATCCACAAGGCGTCGCGGACCTCAGCGCGCAGGGAGCGGTCGAAATTATCGGTTTTGCGCGGCCTACCTTCCAAGCGGTTGGTCCCCATCACGGTGGGGAACAAACGCGTCTGAATGGCCTGGCTGATTTCTGTTACGACAAATTCTTTCGGCATATCCGGTTCAAATGAACAGTTGAGAAAATGGGGGTTATTGGGGTATGATTTGGATCAAATTGGCCGCCAGGGCATAATTTGCAACAATACTGATCTCCCGCGCCGCTGCAGCCGATACGGTTGCCGGGAGGAATGGGGCATAATACGTATTTTCTAAAAATGCGGGTTCCACTGCCCGCAACTGTGCGCCGTCGAGCGCCTCGTGGATGGAATCTACCAGGTCGTCCCACTGCCAGCCGTTGGCAAAGCGCGCAGGTGTTGCCAGTAGCCAGGTCTGCGGCGCTTCATTGTTCGGCCGGTCGTAATGGAAGCTCAGCCCCGCCGTTTCTTTGTTGCCCGGTATCACCTCGGTCCATTCTTCCACCAGCGCACCGCACTGCCGGCCGGCAATGTTTAGCGGTTGCGAATAATGGGCGGTATACAACAGCATTTCCGTGGGCAACTCCAGTCCGGCCGGAAACGCCAGAGCCAGCCAGTGATAATCGGAAGACTGGTAAGGAAATTGCAACGGAGTAAGTTCAGGCGCTTGTGTTTCAAATGCGCCGGTCAACAGCAAAATATTCTCGAAATGCCGCATTTTATCCCGAACCCGGGCTATTCCGTAGAGCCAGTCATCTACAGGGAAGGGTGTTTCCGAGGCGGCATGGGCCAACAAAGCGGCCCGGTCATTCCAGGCATTGGCCCATTCGTTTGCGTGGTCGCTTCGGAGCGAGAAAGCCGGAAACATTTGAAACTCTTCGCCCAGCAGGGCCTTGCCGGCATCCACTAACGCCTGAACCCGGGTGACTGCATCTGCGGCCGATTGGGAAGCCGTTACCTGCGCTGTTGCCGCATCCAGGCGCTGCTGAATGGCGGTTTGCAGGGCTGCCGTGCGGGCGCGCAGATCATCGGCCAACCGGACAATGCGTTGCTTTTCATCGGCAAAGTCCAGCGCTTCCGCATCGAAATCGCTGTTGTCAAAGGCCTCTGCTGCCGCCAGCAAACCGGATAGGGTTGCTCCATTTGCGGCCGCCAACCCTTTGATTTGGTTGAGCCGGGTCGTGAAATTGTTCCGCGTGGTGGTGTCGAGGGTGGTTTTAAACGCATCCGCGTCGGCGATCGAATCCGGGTCCGTTGAAGCAGTGCGCAGCACGCGTTCGGCCTGAAGCAACAGATTTATCCGGTCTTCCGGCGGCGTTCCTGCGTACTCCCCGAGTAAATTGTTAAATTCCAGTAGTTTATCGTCCCATTTTGCCGTGTACCGGTCAATTTTACCCAGTACAGCCAACATGATCTGCTGCCGTTCCGCCCAAGCCGGGGTGAAGCCGGCATGTTGCAAGCCAAAGTCGCCGGCCGGTTGAGTGAGCGCGGCAAACTGTTGCAGGTAGGTATCGATATGCTGCACCAAAAACACCTCCTGTACCGGCGGCGGGTCGAAACGCGCTTGTAAATCGGCGGCCAGTGGTTGCACGGTATTGGTTTGAAAATTTTGCAAGTCCGTCATCACCGATTGCACGCGGTTGCTATCCAGCGCCGGCTCAGAATTCTGGTCGGCAGTTGTTTCAGCGGGCGGCTGAATGTCGGCCGCCTGTAACGGCCGGGCCTGGAGCAACAAGGCAGACAGGCTTTCCAGCATCGGGTTGATTTCAAAGAAGGTTTTCTTGTTGCCAATCGGTTCGGCGTATTTAATGGAAATAACCGACCCGGGGTGCAGGGTAAACTTGCCGGCAATATAGGCCGCAATCCGGTCGTCGAGGCTGGTGGCCGTTTGGCCGCGGTCGGCCGCATACTGATACAAGAGATCGAGCAGGCACAGTTTCAGGTCGGAGGCGGTTACAATTTCGGTCGACGATCCTCCCGCATTCAGGGCGCGATACTCTACCTGGCAGGCGATATCGCCCGGGGTTGGCAACACCGTAGCCAGCCATTGTTCGAGTGCCGGTTCTGCTTTCACCCGGGGGTTTGCGTTAGCGGCAGCGGTAGCGGTGGGGTCGAAATGTATCCCCACCCGATGGGTCAGCGCATGGCCGCTGCGCGGGGTGCGCACTACTTCCGGTTCGGGTGGAACGGCCGCGCCGGCATAGGCATCCAGATTCGCCGCCGTGCGTTCGTAATTGCCCAACACCACCTGGTGCACGCTTTCGGCAATAGCCAGATCCGCCACGGCATCTTGCAGCGCCAGCAGCCGCTGCACTTCCACATCGATTGCGGCTTTTTCGGGAGCCGTGGCGTTGTTTGGCAGCACCGAACCTTTCCCATACGGATAGGTATTTTGCCCGGAAGTATTCACGTGTTTGACCAGGTTGAGGCCATCCATCACGTTGCGCGCTTCCAGCGCTTCAATGGTAGTGTCGTCGGGCGCCTGAGTGGTTTTCAGGCGGCGCGCCACCAGGGGGAATGCCTGGCGGAAGGGCAGGATAAACCGGTCGAGTTCCAGGTTGTCCTGCCGGTCGTGCAGGCTTCTTTCGAAGCGGTAGCCGAGCAAAGCGCCCAGTTTCTGGCCGTTGCGCATCCCTTCGAGTATGCCGAGCGCCTGGCGCACGCGTTCCGAACTGAGGTCAACGGCGAGCGCTTCCGGCTGGCCGGGCGCGAGGTTGGCCTTATAGCCATTGCGCAAGATTGCCGCCGTGACCGCCTGATTGAGCGAGGGCGCCAACACATGACCGTCGTTGGTTTGGTCGCGCATCAATGCAGTGGCCTTGTCTTTTTGGAAGAAATCGCTCAGTTCGGGCGGCAACTGTACCGGTGTCAGTACTTTGTTCTCCGGGTGCACATTTTCCAGCCAGCCATAGGCCCCCAGGTAAATACCGCCGTTGCCGGTGGGCAAATCGGGGTTGCGGCGCATCGTGTCGAGTTGCAGGTGCACCAGGCCGGTTTTCCAGGCATCGAGGCGGTACGAGCAGCAATCGAGATGCTCTACCAGCAGGCGTTCGAGCCGTGCCGTAGGCGTTTTTTCAAGGTGCTGCAAGGCATCGATCTGATCGTTCAGGTGGCTGATCTCCGGCACCACGAGCCGGTTGACGGCAATGTATTCGTGCAGGGTCTGCGCCGGCGTGTTCGTTTGGAATTTTAACGGTTCGTAGAGCAACTGAAAGCGGCTCTCCGGCAAGTTGGCGCTTTTTTCGGCCACGTTTACAAACTTCGATTCAGCCTTTAGTTGCTTGATGGTTTGCGGAGCGTACACTTCGCGCGCTTTCAGCAGGCGCAACCCGGTGTCGTGGTATCCGGTCAGCAAAGCATGGCGCAGCAGGAGGTACAAAAGGGTTTGGGGGGCTTTATTTTGATAAAAACCGGTTTGGCGGCGCACCGTATCCAGCGATTGCACAGCAGCGTCGTGCAACCATTCGATATAATTTTTCGCGGCAGCGTTATTAGCCTCGGCAGGATCGGTCGTACAGGAACGCAGCAATGCCGTTTCGGACAACGGCGCCTCATCGATCAAAAACCGGCTGAGGAGGTACTGTTTGGAAAAAAAGAATTTGTCCAGAATATCCGGTGATTCAGTACCGGAATAACCCAGATCGCCCAGCAAGTTCAATGCACCCTGCTTATAGGCCCAAGCCTTGATACCGGCCTCGAATTTGGAACCGAAGCCCAAAAACCGGAACCAGTTGAGCAGGTATTCCAGGCTGTGCGCGTACCGGTAGTAAAACTCTTCCGAGTTTGGGGTCAGGCCCAGAATATCCAGCAGCATTTGATGGGCGTCTTTGCCAGGATTGGTTTTGCCGACAAAAGAAACGCCGGGCAACAGGGTTTTCCAATCGCTTTCCAGTTTCAGGAGCACCTGATATAATTTCAGCAGCCGCGCGGCCCCCGGCAGATTGACAACATTCGTAGCTATCCCACCGACGACCGAAGCCTTTAACCATTCCAGCCGGCTGAATGGCGTTGTTGGCAAAATACCATACGGCTGTTTTCCAATGCGGAGGGCCGGTATCGGCCCGCGTCCGCTGACATAGCGGGTAAAATATGTCCGCACGAATTCGGTGTCGTCGTCTTCAAAAACGGGGTGCATGGCCGAGTCCATGAAATACCCCAAAGTAGCCGGCCACAGGGCGATGTTCATAGCCCGCGCTTCGCATTGGTCGGTCTGACCGGCATTCGGCACCTGCTGCAGGGTTTCGGGCTTGATGCCCAGCCATTGGGCCAGCCACTGGCCGTCCTTTTTCAGCCGGTCGTCGGTCTCGATCGAAAACTGCTGGGTGTTTTTCAGAAAAACGTCAAAACTGTCATCCGGGTCGTCTGTGCGTTCGTAGTAAGAACCGTCGGATTCGGTGTTATTGGTAGCAGTGCCCTGCGGCAATACCGCCAGGCCGCTTTTGCTGCGCAAATGGTTGTGCAACAGGTCTTCCAGCTGGGTCGCCGACGCGTCCATATCAGCGCTCGTTCGAATTCCGACCACCAACAAGCGGTCAAAGCCTTCCTGCGCCTCCTGTGCCGTGAGGTTGATTTTGAATCCCATGCCTTTACCGACTGCTTCCTCAAAATCGGACATCCACCGGAGCGACTCGCCCCATTCCAGTTCGCCGTCCGTTTTGGTGAATTGTGTGGGGTCCTGCGGGTCGGGGCCGATGGCCAGCTCGGTCGGGATAAAATTACCCAGCACCTGGTGCGCCAGATCGCCATTGCGGTAGGCCAGCAAGACCAGCCGCTCGGGCAACAACTTTGCTTGTGCCGCCTGCGACCAGGACAGGCGTTTTGTAGGGAATTCATCTTCTGTGGGGAATACGGCAAAAACTACCTGGAGGGTCACCTGATTTTTTTCAAATGGCGCCGGAGGGCGCTCCGCCAGGTTTTGCGGTTGGAAGTCATGGGTCAACGCTTCGGCTCGCTCCTGCCCTACAGCGCCCACCAGTACATTCCAGGCTTGATCGGTCAGCACGCGATTGCCATCGGCCAGCCAGACCGCCTGCCAATAGTTAACTAAGAGCGTTTGGTCGGCCGCGGCCAACCCGGTTGCATCAACGATGGTCAGGATCACATCCTGCGGAACAGCCTTGGTCGGGGCGGTATTTTTGGGCTGATACTGCTGCACCAGATAACCGGCCCGCCCGGCGCCATGGGCGTTTACCAGGGCTCTCCAGGCGCCGCGTTGCCCGGCTTCGTCGGCTCCGGCGCTCCAATAGCCCGCCCAAAACCGCCGGGTGTTATCGGCCTCCACCTCCGATAGCAAAGGCTCAAATGTATCGATGTTACAATCGTCGGGAAATACCCGCACCCACAACTGGCTCACGGACGCCGCAGCGGCCGTGGTCGTTTTTTTAAAACGGGTTTCCAGGCGCAGGGGCAGCAACAGAATCGGCGTGCGGTCCTGAAAAAACTGGATCGTCTGGCGCGGATCGGTGAACGGTAAAAACTCCGCCCAGTGGCCTTGCCATTGGTCCTGCACAGCCGATAATTTTTTGTCGATCTGCGCCGCATGACCTTGCTGTTGTTTGAGCCGGGCTTGCAAAGCGTTGCGTTCCTGCACCGATTTCGGGTCGTTCGGTTGGAAACGGCGCTCCAGGTTTTTGAGCCGGGCCTCGGTTTTCTTGATTTGTTCCCGGGTAATAAACAACTGTTGCTGCAAAGCGCTGCGTTGGGTGCTGCTGCTGGCAACCTGCTGCCGGATTTGTTCAAAATTTGCCATGATGATCAATCAGTTTTGGGAAGCATTTCAGCGGCGTGCACGCCAACCATAAACGGCACTTGATACAGGATATAGGCCAGTTCGGCCGCAGTAACGTTATTGGTCCAGGCAACCTGGCGATCTTCGTCGTACTGTTCGTATTCCGGGTTTTTAACGCCGTTGATAAATTCTTGCGGCGCCTGGAAGTTCAGGTTTACTGACTGTACCGCTTTCAAATGGCGTTTGGCGTTGACGAGGTTGTCTTTCCAGGCCAGATCGTTCCAGGTGTGGGCCGGGCCGGGCGCGTTGTCCTGCTCGGGCGTGTTGTCCAAACCGAAACGCGGCTCGCCCGGGCGTTCTTTGAGTACGAAGAACCATCCCGGATCGTCGTTTGGGTTTTCGCCCGATTCGCCTTTAGCCGCCTCCGCCGTAAGATCGAAACCAAAGAAATAGATATCGGGTTTTACCTGGGCCTCGTACAAGGGTGTGCGCACCAGTTCGCGCGGCGGGTGTTCTTCCTGACCATCGGGGATGGGCGCCAGGGTGCGCGGCTTGGTCAGGTCATTTTCATTGGAATTGGCTTTTTTCTGCCAGGCCGCTTTTTGCGCGTAAATAACCGTGTTCGGATACTTCTTTAGCAGTTCGCCACGGATGACCAGCACGACCTCCTCTTCTTTGTCGCCGCCCTGCTCCCGGTTGTCGTGGTCGCCTAGTTGGGAGTTCAGCGACCATTTGTGCAATTCCGGAATGTCGCGCAGGTTCTCCTGTAATTTCTCGGGTGGCGGGGCCGGCGGCGGCGGGAAGAAACTCGACACGTCCCAGAATTGCCGGAAATAACTGCCGCGCTGATCGGTGGGATACTCGCGCCAGAGCAGCTCGCGGGCAAATTCGTGGTTCAGGCCCACCATATAGGATTCGATAAATTTTTGGTTGGTTTCAAGCAGGGAAATGGTATTGGGCTCGATCAGGTGAATATTGGGTAAGAATAATTCGCTGGAAATCTCGCTCAGCGGCTCGTACATGGGTTTGTCGAACACCGGATACGCCATTACATCGTCGAACAATTCCACCAGGATCGCCCGGATCCGGTCGGGGATCACGACACTGTTCAGGATCCGGACCGGAATGGTTTTCGAAGGCGCCAGTTCGGCCGCCATCTGTTGAGCCACGTTGCCGATGGCCAGGGGCGGCCGTGCGGGCTGCTTGGGCGCGACGCTGGCGCTTTCCACCAGCAACCCGTTGAATTCGGCAATCGCCGATTTGAAACGCACCGCTTCGGCACTGTCCTGCAACCCGCGTTTGGGCGAGAAGGACTCGCCTGGTTTCGACAAGCGGAAATCCGGGCTCTTCGGCATGGAATTGACCACTTCGGGCGTCTGGTTCTCCTCTTTGGCGGCATCGGCGGCCACTTCCTGCTTCTGCCAGGTAGTCAGCACCCGCCACAAATACACCAGCCCTGCGGCTATAGCGCCGCCAACGGCCAGCCAAACGCCGGAGGCGTGCAACAGGAGCAGCAAAAGCACGATCAAAACGGCCAAACCAATAGCCACCCAGGGCAACCACTTGTATTTGCCCAGCCAATCGCGCAGCCAGCCCGGCACATTGCCTGGCGTAACGGTGTTGGCCGCCTGGTCCAGTGTAGGTACGGCTGCCGGTACCGTTTTGGGCGGCGCCAGCACAATTTCACCGGCATTGAGCCGGGTTACCAGGTCGATTGGCCGAATTTGGTCGTTGAACGGCAGCCGTTTTTGCAGGCGCCCGCCCGGGCGGAAAGCCCGGCGCATGGGAGCACTTAATACCGTGGTGGCTACCGTGCTGCTGGCTACTGTGCTGTACACCGTCACGCCTTGCGACAAAACGCGTTTTTGCACCGGCATGGTGAGCATCAGCATTTTAGCCGGTTGCTGCGCAGCCAGGGGCACAAACACCCGGTTGTGCCAGGAAAAACTGGCGGCTTCGGCCAGGTGCCCCAACCGGATACGGCGGTTTCCCTCCAGGACCTTGCCGATTTGATTCCAGGCAGCATCCATGAACGTCTCCTGGTTTTCCTGTACCACTTGGGTACCGAAGCCCGCTGCGACTCGGAAACGGGGATCGAGGTTCAGTTCGTGCACCCAATTGCCGGTGTGCGCCGCGGGCGTGCCATCGGCATTCACCATGAGCCGGTTGGTCAGGGCATGCCATTGGCCATAAATAGGCGGCGTGATGAGTGGGTCGCCGGCCAAGTCGTCCGGAATATCGAGGTCCGGGTTCTGGTGGGCCTGGGCAATGTTTTTCTGTTTATAATCGTCGGCCAGGTTGAGCAGTACCGACAGTTTTTTTTGCCAGGGATGCGGCCCCGGCAAGGCCCAATTTTCAAATTTGAGGTAATCCGCTTTGTCGGCAGGTTTAAGGGTGTTTACCGGCACCCGCAGGGCGCCGCCAAGTTTCAGGATGTTCCCGACATTGGAATCGTCGAGTGCCGGCAAATTGGCGCCTGGATTCGAAACGTCCATGTCGCGCCGGCCCACATGCACATCCATGGGACGCGGTTGCAACAGCCGCACGAGGTATTCGAAATCGCCCACATCGCCCGTCCGGAACGTCCAGCGGTAGTAATATGGGAAGAGTTCCCCTTCAGGACGATTCTGATACGCATCCATAGAGGCCGCGGTTGCAAACGGCGCTCCGGCCGGGTCCTGACCGAGACCGGCAAGCCGGCCCGTTTCGAAAACCGGGACGACAAAGGCATGATACGATTTATTGGGCTCCAGTTCGCGCGGGCACAACAAGCGGGAACAGGCCAGATCGGGGGTGCTGTTGAGAATTTGTTCCAATTTGGGCAGCACCGTGTTCATGTTGTCCGACACGACCGTGTTGTCGAGTGCGGTGTTGACATGCACGTGGGCCCAGGCCCAGAGCTCGTTGGCCGGCGGGAATTTACCGGCAGCGTCGCTGACCTGGATAAACGGCAACGGCCGGTTCTGCAGGTTTTTCCCTTCGGTAAACTCACCTTCTTCCAGTACCACCAGCATGATCCAGGGGCGCAGGCGGTGTCCGTTGGGGGCAGCCGGCGTATAGCGCCAGGGAAAATCTTCGTCGTAAAACTCGACAAAGGCCAGGTAGTTAGGTTCAAAATTCGTGATCCAGTCCCGCGGTTCGGTGCGCACGACAATTTTGGAATCGATGCCGACGATATCGCCCGGGCCGTATATCTGCACATCGCGGTGTACCGGCTGGGTCAGTTTGCCGCCGGGGCCGCCTTCTGCCGCTAGTTCCAGATCGACCGGCACGGTGGTGCGCAATTGCACGGTGTTATCGCCGTCGGCCGAGCTGATCTGCCGGGCGATTCCCTGGCGCAGCCAGGGCAGGAACGTATAATTAGCAACCGGTTGACTCATGTTTTCATTTCATTAAAATCGAGACATTTAAGCGGGGTGTTCAGGCCATTTCGTGTTGCGGGATCACGTGCAACTGTTCGGCAACCAGGGGTTCTTTGGCTGCTTTCTCCAGCAGAAAATCGCGCGCCTGGGCTTCTGTGGTAAATACTGCCGTTTGGCTGCCACCTCCATACGCTTTGTTGTTTTCCTGGAAAGCGACGGCATACCCTTCGCTCTGGATATTCACCTTGGCATCCGGCTTAAAGGGCTGCAATTGCGCTTGTTTGGCCTGTGAATATGCCGATCGGGCCACCGCATTGCCGCGCAGGAAGTGTGTGAACAAACCGCTCAGCCAGCCGACGAAGAACTGGACGTTGAACCGCACCTTCGGCGTGTCAATGATCTCCAGCTCATACCGCACGGTGCGGTGCACGGCCCGCGAAGAGGCGAGTTGCTGCCCCTCCACCGATAAGTCCAAACCGCCCACTTCTTTTTGATATGCCGGGCGGGAGAGTTTTTCGGCATCTTTCAGGTTCTGGTATTGCGCTATCGCAAACTGTTCGCGGGCGTCGCCTTTTTTGCCAAAACCGGTGCCGTCCTTTGCCGTCACCGTAAACTTGTTCCCGTCGGAGGCTTTCTGGGAGCCCACTTTGTCTACGGTGATGCTCAGCGGGACGCCGCGTTGTGAGATATGCAGGTAACCGGCCGGATGAAGCACCAGCGTTTCGGTACTGCCGTCGCCCAACGGCCGGAGCGTGACGCCCAGGCGGTTGGATACCGGGAGTTCGGCCTTCCAGTTTTCCGTTTTCTGAAACTCTTTTTCCAACAACGGCAACACCGCGATCGGCGGCAGTTCGTCTTTGTGGTGTTCGCCCCAGGTGGTATCGAAATCGATGGACACATCGAAGAACAACAGCGAGATCGACGCCGATCCTTTGGCGCGCCAAGGCGTGGGGCCTTCGAGGGAGAAACTGAGCCGGACACTGAACAGGCCTATGCCGAACACCTTCAGCTCGACCGAAGCCGAGATCGAAATAATAAAATAGAACGGCGAGAACTGGAACAGCGCATCGAATTGCAAATGCCCCTGCACATTGGCCACGTCGAAACCGAAATACAATTCGGCGCGGGCGCCAAATTGCACCGTGTTGGAGGTTACGGCAAAATAACCTTCCACCCGGATGCGCGCCCAATCGGTATTCAGGATCGACACTGCTACGCGGCGCGGGCTCGGAAAAGGCAAGGGCGGCGGCGTAAAGGAGGGGTGAAATCCGCCGACACTGATCACGAAATTGGGATCGTCGCCAAAGGCCATCAGCAAGCCCATGTCGCCCTCGATGGTCAGGAATATGACCCGAGAGCCATACAGCGAAGCAAAGAACCACACCCGGCTCTTGGTGGGTTCGATGGCCCCAATAAATTGCACCTGGATCAGGATCAGGGCAGCCTCTTCGGTCGGCAACGCCACTTTGAGGATACCGAGGATACCAATATTGCCCGGCGGTATTTCAATAACGATCCCGATAGACAGGCTGATGAGCGTGGGGGTTCCCCACCCTATTTTGGCCATGGGCCCGATCAGGAAATGGCCGTTCTCGGGCGGGAAGTAGTTTTTCAGATCGCTGATGATCCGCGGCGCATTTTCCACCACATTTTGCGGGAACATCACACTGTCCAGTCCGCCGGTGCGAATACCGTTGGCGATCACTTCGAGCCGCATCGTCCGGTTGAGGCCGAGCAAGCCGCCCACGCCGAGCAGGGTAAATCCAAAACCCAACTGGATGCCCGTTCCGAATTCAGCGGTAATGATGATCAGGAGTGAGAACCCTTTCGAGCCATCGGGCATGCGCGTGGTGATCAGGCCGATGGCCTTTACCGTCACAATGCTCAGGATGCTGAGTTCCAGCGCGCCGGCATATTCTTCATTGTCAAAATCGAAATAGAGGTAGCCGCCACCGCTCACGGCCCCGGCATCGATGGAGAGCCCTACCCCATTCGGCGGCTTGAATTTCAAGCCGAAGTTTACGGGGCCGAGATTGCCTTTGCCGTCGCCCGGAAAATCGAACTCGGCAATGGCGCCCAAGCGGTCTACGGAAGCCGCCAAAGGCCCCAAACTGAGGTTGATGGCGGACGACAATTCTAGAGAGAGGGGTTTGGGCTGGCCCAGTTTTCCGACGAAATACAGCCGGTCGATCGTGATCGGCCCGATGGAAATATGCGCCGGAAAAACCAGTTCCACACCACCCGAACCTTCAAACCGGATGCCTGATTTGGCGTTCAGTTCGGCCTTCAGCGAAAAGGTGGCTTCCACGGCCTCAAAGGGAATGACTTCACTCAAAAACCCGTCTCCTCCGCTGAAATCCAGCCTGAGTTTGCCGTTTTCCAGGGAAAAGCTGGCTGTGGGGTTAGCCGTCGCGTTTCCATCGCTGCTGTTCCAGGCGGCCTCCACGGCAAAACCCGCTGAAAACTTGCCAGCTTCGAGCCGGGTGCCACCCGGCAATCCGATCAGCAGCAACGGCCGGTTGGGATGTTGTGCTACCAGGGTGGCGCCCGTGGTGAGCGACAGGGTGCCGGAAGGCGGTTGCAGGGTCAGGGAAGCAGGGGGCTGAAAAGCGCCCTGTACACCAGCGGAGAAACTTCCGTTGAAATTGACATCCAGCGACCAGGGCCCGGGCAAATCGAAATTGCGGGTGATGGGCTGGCTGCCGGGAAAGCGCAATTCAAAACCCAATGCGGGCGGATTGAAGGCTTTGTTGGCCTGGAACGCCAGAAACGCCGCTTCGAGAATGGGCGGTTGCGGACCCGCATTAATGATAGTGGCGGGAAGGTCGATCGACTCGAGAAAAGTTTGTATCCGGGGCAGAAATTTGCTGCCGTCGAAGCCCGGTTTGCCCCAATCGTACAGATCGGAGGCGTATTTCTTCGGGTCTTTGAAAAAATCGACCAGCCGGTCGAGGTGCAGGCTGCGGCGCACGAAGGGTGGAGCGGTAGGGTCATCCGAACCCTGGTTTTGCGGCATACTTTCCGCCAGGCCCGTCATGCTGAGGATGGCCGCCAGTTGCGGCAATTTTTCTTCCAGCAGCCGCACGACCATGGTTTCGGCCAGCCGCGGGAAAAATTCGTTTGCCACGTTCTGCAGCGCCGTTTTCTGCGGGCCGCTCAGGGTGCCGTCGCCCTGGGCGAGCTGTTTGATCGCGTTGGCCGTTTGAACGACAGAGGCGATGATCTCCGCAATTTTCTGCCCGAGTTTTACACCTTTGGCTATGATGTCGCCGGTATCATCGGCGGCAATCGCCTGGGCCAGTTGTTGCACAGCGCCCGGGAGCGCACCCGACGCGGACCGGACGGATTGCAGGGCGCTGTTCAACTGGCTGCTGGATTGCCAGGCGGGCGGCACGCCGAGGCCCATATCGTGCAAAAAACCTATGTTGAGTTCATCGGCCAATGGCTGAAGCGCCTCGGAAAGACGCTGCAAGACCGTTTCAATGGTTCCGGCTTGGTTAGGCATGGACGGCGTCATTTAGTTTTTGGAAATACGCAATCGCTTCATGGAGATTCTTTCCCGGCATTTGCAGGGCGAGCGGCAAAACGGCGGACAGCGCTTTTTGCAACTCCGGGTTTCCGTACCGGTGCAATATGGCGGCAATTGCTTCGATGCGGGCTGCCACAGACCGGCCATTCAGTTCAACCGGCATGGTTACATGCGGCAGCATCGAACAGCGGATCACGTAATGCCCCAGCAACGGACCGTCATTACGGTGCCAGACGGTGGCTACGCGTTTGTTCGAATTGATCAGGACCCGCACTTCGTCGTGGTGACGCTGGACCAATGCGTACAGTTCCCGTCCTTGCTCCGTGGCCAGCAGACGGCTGAGCGGTGTGTCGGATGCGTCGGCAGGTGTCAGCACTACGGGGGGCGCCGGCGCAGCGCGATCTTCCGGCGGCTGGGCGACATTATGGGGAGCCGCCGGAACGGGCATACCGTTCAGGACGGCCGTCACATCGAGTTTTCCGTAGCCAAAATCGAAGTTAGCCATATTCCCCGTGTCCGAATCCTGGCGGGCAAAGGCCCGTAAAGAATCTTTAATATTTGTATGGGTGAGCGCGGGGCTTTTCTCCAGCATGAGGGCTATTGCGCCAACCACATGTGGGGTGGACATGCTGGTGCCGGTCTTGGGGGTGTAAAAACTGTAGCAGCAGTCGCAACACGCGCCACCCGTAGCATCGTGTTTGGCGGAAATGATCTCATCGCCGGGCGCCGCCAAATCGGGCTTGGTGAACCCATCGGAGGTCGGTCCCCGGCTCGACGAGGCCACGATTGGGCCTTTGTCTTTTCCTTTACCGTCGTAATTACCGACTGTGATCACCTCCTTCGAGGTTCCGGGGACGGAAATCGTGCAGGCGTTGGTTTCGTGATTTTTGAAAACGGCGCTTTGGTCGCGTTGTATCCAAGCGTGAAACAGGGCGCCGGGGCCGCTGGTGTTCTTGAGCAAAATTTTCCACGTGCCCACCGCATTGGTATTGCTCGCATTGGGATCGATGGTAATAAATATCCGGTTTCTATTATTCAGGAAGCCTCCGATCCCGCTGGAAGTGGAATCGATGGATACCGCGCTTTTGTTGCCGGGGGTGTCTACGGTGAAGTTCACGAGGTTGTCGACGGCGGCGGTTTGGGTACCGGTGGTGGCGTTGCCGGTGGGTGGATTGACGGTACATTCCAGTTCGCTGGCGTCGGGGTACCAAATATCGATTTCAACATTCCGGTCATCCCCGGAATCAGGTGTCCACACACTGATACGCAATTCCAGGGTCGTTCCGGCATCCACGGTTGCTTGGGCGTGTTTTTCTGCACTGCCCTGGTTGCCGGCCGATTTGGCGATGGTGAAGCCGGTAGCGCCGGTCAAGAAATTATCCATGGCTTCTTCCACCAGGCTGGTGCCGTCGTGTGCGCCCAGGTTGTCGCCCAAACTGATATTGATCACAGCGGGTTTACCGGCAGTCGCCGCCCGGTCTTTAATGTAGCCGATAGCGTCGACCAGGTTGCTGGACTCCCCCAATTGGTTGCTCCCAGACATCAGTTTCACCAAAATCAGCTCTGCCTCCGGCGCCACGCCTACATAGGTATAGGCTCCGTGGCAACTGCAGCTGGCGCCGGCATCGCCCCCCGGTTGGGCGCCGTTGCCGGCGGCGATACCTGCCACGTGCGTGCCGTGCCCGTCGTTAATGTTCGGAATAAGGGCCAGCGGATCGGCGTTGCCGAATACCGCTTCGAGTTCCTCTTTTTTGAACGACCGGCCCGGCAGGCGGTTGCCATTGAGCACCGGGCCCATGCCTTCGCCGTCGGGGGCGGCAGCCGGCAACGGTGTCGGCGTGGTAAATGACATATCGTACAAGCGGAACACGCGCGACTTAGTGGGATCAGCGGGGTCGCGAAATACCTTGTGGGCAAAATTGAAACCGGCATCGATCACCCCGACGATCACACCCTGACCGGTTACCTTTCCACTCCCGGCGAAGGGATAGCTCGAGTTGCGCAGCGTATCGGCGTGGATCTCTTTGATGCTCTCGTCCAGTTCTGGATGAAAGCGCTTGGTGTATTCGATGCGGATCACCTCCGGGTGCGCCGACACAGCCTCCACGAGGTCGATGGGAATCCGCACCGAAACGATTGATCCGGCGATGGTTCCAATCTGGCAGCCCAATTCTTTGAGAAAATCTGGCGAGCCGCTGCACTTGACCAATGCGCCGATCCATTCCGGTTCAGGCGGACGTTCAGTAGCGTCTTTTGAAGGTGCGGCAGCGGATTTAAGGCGGGATTTGCGCTTCGACAGCAAGGCTGCCAGGCGCGGATCGGTTTTTGCCATCTTCAATCAGTTTTTGTGTGGCCAAATATAACCCGATTCAAAGCGGATTCCCAGCAACCGTACTACTTTAACAGTACAAACGGGCAAAGAAATCAGAATTGTCAGTTGGCTGACGACTGTAGCGGTCCTAAAAAGCCATAAAAGCAAAAAAGCCATCCGATGGAAAAGGCCATCGGATGACTTTTTTGCAGGCATAATCCCCGGCCGACCAAAGCGGCAGGGGATGTTGGAGCGGTTAAGAACCTGTTTGGAATTTCATCGCTGGGCTCCAAACGTGTTCTAAGCGCTCAATTTGTCGCTTTCCTTGCTTTCTTTCCCTTCCTTGGGTTCTTTCGCCTTTTTCTTTTCTTCTTCAAAAGCGATCACCAACCCGTCTTTCAATTCATTCAGTGAAGCCAGCATATTGGCTCCTTCGCCCGGGTTTTCACTCAGGATAAACTCGGCGAGCGGATCTTCAATGTATTTTTGAATGGCGCGGTGCAAGGGGCGTGCGCCGAATTGCGGGTCGTACCCTTTCTCGGCGACAAACTCTTTCGCTTCATCCGTGAGCGACAGCGTAAATTTCATGTTTTTGAGACGCAGCATCAAGCCGGCCAGGGCGTTGTCGATAATCTTGAAGATCTCTTCCCGGCCCAGGGCATTGAACACCATCACGTCGTCGATCCGGTTGAGAAACTCCGGTGAAAACGTGCGTTTCAGCGCGTTTTGGATCACGGTTTTCGTATGCTCTTCGGCCGCTTCCTGGCGGGCTTTGGTAGCGAATCCGACCCCCTGGCCAAAATCCTTTAATTGCCGGACCCCGATGTTGGAGGTCATGATGATAATGGAGTTCTTAAAGTCCACTTTCCGGCCGAGGCCGTCGGTGAGTTGTCCATCATCGAGCACTTGCAACAGGATGTTGTAGACGTCCGGGTGGGCTTTTTCGATCTCGTCGAGCAGCACCACGGAATAAGGCTTCCGCCGCACTTTCTCGGTCAATTGGCCGCCTTCTTCGTAGCCCACGTAGCCCGGAGGCGCACCGATGAGCCGGCTCACCGAGAATTTTTCCATGTATTCCGACATGTCGACCCGGACGAGCGCGTCTTCGCTGTCGAACAGATACCGGGCCAATGCTTTGGCCAATTCGGTTTTACCGACACCGGTGGGTCCAAGGAAAATGAACGAGCCGATCGGCTTCTTCGGGTCTTTGAGACCGACGCGGTTGCGTTGGATGGCCTTGGCGATTTTGGTAATGGCTTCTTCCTGCCCGATAACCATCTTGCGGAGGTCGTCGGACATGTTGACGAGTTTTTTGCTCTCGCTGGTCGCCACTTTTTTTACCGGAATGCCGGTCATCATGGCCACCACTTCGGCGATATCGTCTTCTTCCACCGGATAGCGCTTGGTCTTGCTGTCTTCTTCCCACTCGACTTTTGCAAACTCGAGTTGGCGCACCAGTTTGCTCTCCTGATCGCGAAGGTTGGCGGCATCTTCATATTGCTGGTTCTTGACGGCCTGATTTTTTTGTTCTTTCAGGTCTTCGATCTTTTGCTCCAGTTCTTCAATATGCTTCGGAACAACAATATTTTTCAGGTGTACGCGGGCACCCACTTCGTCGAGCACGTCGATGGCTTTATCCGGCAAAAAACGGTCGGTGATATAGCGGTCGCTGAGGCGCACGCAGGCTTTTACAGCCTCTTCCGAATAGACCACGTTGTGGAATTCTTCGTACTTGGGCTGGATATTGCGCAAAATATGGATCGTATCTTCCTGGCTCGGCGGGTCGACCATTACCTTTTGGAAACGGCGGTCGAGCGCGCCGTCTTTTTCAATATACTGGCGGTACTCGTCGAGCGTGCTGGCGCCGATGCACTGGAGTTCGCCTCTGGCAAGCGCCGGTTTGAAGATATTCGACGCATCCAGCGATCCCGTGGCGCCACCCGCGCCCACAATGGTGTGGATCTCATCGATAAACAGGATTACGTCGCGGCTCTTTTCCAGTTCGTTCATGATTGCTTTGATCCGCTCTTCAAACTGCCCGCGGTATTTGGTGCCCGCCACCAGTGCAGCCAGGTCGAGCATCACGATACGCTTGTTGAACAGCGTGCGGCTCACTTTTTTCTGCATAATGCGCAGGGCAAGGCCTTCTACAATGGCCGTTTTACCCACGCCTGGTTCACCGATTAAAATGGGGTTGTTCTTTTTGCGGCGGCTGAGGATCTGGCTCACGCGTTCGATCTCCGTTTCGCGGCCGATGATGGGGTCGAGTTTTCCTTCTTCGGCCAGTTTGGTGATGTCGCGGCCGAAATTATCCAACACGGGCGTCCGGCTTTTTTGCTGGCCTTTCTGGCTGGAGCGGAAATTGCGATCGTCGTCGTCATCATACTCCCCTGAGCCTTCACTGGAGGCCTGGGAGAAGAGGTTGGGGTGCGCCAGATCCTGTTCGGACCGCACGTATTCCAGTTCTTTTTTAAAGGTATCGTAGTCCACGTCGTATTCGTTTAAAAGTTTGGTCGCGAAAGTATCCGTGTGCTTGAGCAGGGAAAGCATCAGGTGCTCCGGAAAAATCTCTTCGCTTTTCATCAATTTGGCTTCCAGGAAAGTCACCTTTAATACGCGTTGTACCTGGGTGGTTACCTGAAATTCGCCAACATACAGGTTTTCTGCAGGCGGATAGGCGCTGAAGCGCGGGATAGAGCGTTCGAGCCGTTTTTTCAATTCGTGCACATCGACCAGAAGCGCCTCAAGGACCCGCACCGGCAGGCTGTCCCGCTCGGAGAGGATGCCTAAAAGCAAATGCTCGGCGCCAATATAATCATGCCCCAGTCGCTGGGCCTCCTGCCCGCTTTGGTGGATAATTTGTTTGACGACAGGGGAAAACTTCTTATTCATGAACAATAGCGTATAGATTGAAAGCGTGGTATAAAAAAACGGAAAGCCCGCCGAAGGGGCGGCATCTCAAAATTGGGACAAGTTTAATCTTATTGACCGGTAAATTTCAATTTTTTCTTCCCGAAACAGATTTTGTATTAACAAAAAAAACGGCAGGCTGGTTTCGCGGGTCCTTGTTCTTGTCGCCACACCGACCATCCGCGCCAAATACGCATCCCTTCGAAAAAATAATGCCATTCCGGTGCGCCTGACAGCCCGTCAGGCGCATTGTTTCTTGAAAAAACGGGCAGAATTTGTTGGCGAAAACCGGCTGGCAATCCCTACATTTGCAGGCATTTTTGACTTGCAGCCCCGGTCAAAAATCGTTGCATATCTACCATTATGCTGAAAATCAGATAACTATGAAGTACAACATCGATAAACAAGATCATTATGCCGTGCTGACGCTGGAAGAGGACAACCTGAACTCGACCATTGCGCCTGGGCTCAAAAGCGATTTTATTTTCCTGAACCAGGAGGGCATTCGCAATCTTATCCTTGATCTTTCTTTTGTCAAATTTGTAGACTCCAGCGGCCTGAGTGCCATTTTGACAGCGCACCGCTTGTGGAAAGACCAGGGTTCTTTTGTCATCGCCGGCGAATTACAACCCATGGTAACCAAACTGATTGAAATCTCCCGCCTGGATACCATCCTGACCATCCTTCCCTCCCTGAGTGAGGCGGTCGACTATATTAAAATGGAAGAAATTGAACGGGAATTGAAAAGCGGCGAGTAACCAGTATTTTTCATCCGCGAACCAAATCGCCTGGTGGAAGGAGCCTATCCATCGCCAGGCGATTTTTTTATTTACTTCCACAGCGGGAGGCTTTTTTTATTCAGGATAGTGAGTTTTACCGGCTTCGATCTTGCCCGGCCAACGGGCATGGGTTTCGTTTCAATGGGCCGGGAAATCTGTTAATAATCAAGCGGACCAAACTCCCGGAAATGGCCGTTCATCCGCACCCGCGACCGGCTGCGTTCCATTTCTTCCAACAGCGGCAAGGCCCGCAACAAGTGTTCGAGCAAAAAAACCTGCCGTTCGGACTCTGAAAGAATGGTCAGCACCTCGTATTCGCCTTGCAACGGCAAACCGATAAGGTGCGCAATTTGGTAAGAATATGGTTGCGCATAGTCCGGACTGGCTTTCAAAGGCATTTCCAACAGGGAATACAGCCGTTGCACCAATTCCACCAGTTCGGGCATAACCGGCAGCTGTTCTCCGGGTTCCGGCCAGCGCTGCACAGCGCCTCCCGCGTACAGCTTGTCGGGCAGCGGATTGGTAAACTCCAGCAGCCGGAATACGCACAACCCATGCGTTCGGACGTCCATCCGCCCGTCTTCGTACTGCCGGACCAGTTCCTTAATTTCCATTTCACAACCGAAACCAGGCAAGGTGCTGTCCAAAAAAGTGGGAATCCCGAACCTGGACCCCGTCTCCAGGCACTCCCCGATCAGTTGCCGGTAACGCGGTTCAAAAATATGCAGGTTCAGATCCTCACCGGGATACACAACCAAATTGAGTGGAAAGAGTGGCAAAACAGGCATAACAACCAGCCATTTATAACCGGGAAAATGGAGATAGTTATTGGATTCAATACAAAACCGCGGCGGTATCTCCATCCGGTATTTCGACGTTCGGGATGCTGCATAAACGGTCAAACAAAGCGAATGTTTTCCTGCCGCTGGTCAGGCGGCATTCCGTGCGGCATTGATAATGCCGAACATAGCCCGCAGGACAAGCCTCCGGCAAACTTCGGCTTCTTCCGGCGACAAGGTTGCAGCATGCAGGCGTTGCAAGGCATATTGCTGGATTGCGATCAGGGGCAATACGATACTCTCCCGCATGGTAATACTGATACGGGAGGCAGGGTTGTCCGACAACAAATCCGGCTGTCCGCTCAGATCGAGCAACCTGGCCGATGTGCGCGTGTACTCATCGAACAACATGTGCCAAAAATCGCCGAACTGCGGATGGCCGGACAAGTGTCTGGTCACGTCAAAATTTGACTTCCGGAGCGACTGCATCGAGTTTTCCACCAGAGTGCGCAAAAAAAGCGAGCGGCGGTACAGGTCGTGCAGCGCTTCCCGGCGTCCGGCCTGCTCCAACACTTCGAGGGCCGCGCCAAACCCGTAATACCCCGGCACATTTTGTTTCATTTGTGCCCAGGCGCCGACAAACGGTATGGCGCGCAGGTCTTCAAATTTCATCCCGGCGCTACTGCCACGCTTGGTGGGCCGGCTGGCAATATTGGTGTCGCCGTACCATTTCAACGGGGTCATGTTTTCCAAATACGGCACAAAACCGGGATGGCCCTTCAATGCCAGGTAGGCTTGGTACGCGGCGTCGGCCAATTCATCCATCAATTGGCAATCCGCCTCGGTTAGTTCCCGGGAATGGGTGTCAAACAGGTGATTTTCAAGCCCGGCGGTCAGCAGGCGCTCGATATTAAATCGCGCAGCGGACGGTGTGCCGTAGGTGCTACTGACCGTTTGCCCCTGTATCGTCACGTGAATTTCGCTGTTTTCGATATCGGCGCCGTGTGCGGCGTAGTAGTTGGCATTGTTGCCGCCTCCGCGGCCGGGGGGGCCGCCGCGACCGTCGAAAAAGATCACGCGCACGCCATATTGCCGGCTGATACGGGTCAGGGTTTCTTTGGCGCGGTAGATACTCCAGTTGGCGCGGAAGTACCCGCCGTCCTTGGTCCCGTCGGAAAAACCGAGCATGATGGTTTGGCAATTTCCCCGGGCGGCCAAATGCCGGGCATAATGCTCATTGGTGTACAACATTTCCATCACGCTCCCGGCATCGGCCAGGTCTTCGATCGTCTCGAACAAGGGCACAATATCCAGGGGGACATCGGCGGCGCTGCTGTCGGGTCCGGCAGGGCCCGACATTCTGGCCAGCGCCAGTACCTGCGCCACATGAAGTGCGCGGCCGCAATTGCTGATGATATACCGGTGGCAACCGCGTTCTCCGTTGGTCTGTTGAATCGTCGTGATAGCCCGGAAAGAGCGCAGGGTTTCCTTGACGAAGGAATCGGCATAGTCGTTTTCATCGAGCCGGAAATTGGTGGTGAGCAAGCGGTTGATCTGGGTGCTTTCATCGGCTTTTTGAAACGCATCGATATCGAACCAGGGGAATTTGTCGCTCCAGTTTTGCAAAACAGCATCCCAAACCGCCTGGTGTTTGCGGCTGTCTTGCCGGATATCGAGGCTGGCGAAAAAGAAACCGAAGGTTCGGACCGCCAGAATAAACCGGTCCAGTTCATCCAGAAAAAGGCCGTCGTGATCCGCGATGAGAATGCGCCGGGCGGCGAGCAAATCCTGAATCAATTCCTGGCACGAATGGTACGACTCCTGTTCCGGATCGTACAGGGTATTGTTGATCTTTTGTTCGGCCGCGATGATCCAGTCTTCGGTACCACGAAAGGTAAGCCGGCGGCGAAGCAGGCGGATATCATAGTAATAGCGCCGCAAAATACCGGTCCGCAACCGCGCTGCAACCGCTACGGTTGTTTCCGACACCACGAACGGGTTGCCGTCGCGGTCGCCGCCCGGCCAAAAGCCCAATGCCAGCAAATGCGGATTGGGGAATGTGGTGACATCCTGCCCGAGCGCCCGCAACAAGCGGAACAGAATATCCGGAATCGTGGCATAAAACACATTTTCCAGGTACCAGCCGAGGCTGACGGCCTCATCGAGTGGTGTGGGCTTTTGCCGGTTCAGGAACGTTGTTTTGCCCAATTGCATCAGCAGCAGGCGGATTTTGGCCAGGTCATTTTCCCGGATCACGGTGCCCAGGTCGTTGATGATCGCCAACACCTTGCCGGGATAGAACTGCGTAGGGTGCGCCGTGAGGACCAGTCTTACTTGAAAATCCTGCAGCTTTTGCAGGAGCCGTGCCCGACTGGCATCGCTGGTCAGGCGCAGGAGCAGGTGATTCACCGAACCGGCGCCGTTGCGATCGTGGGTATCGTCAAACAGTGCATCTTCCACCGAATCGAACAGAACAACCTGGCGTTCGACATACTGGATGAAGTTAAAGAGCAGGTCGGCATTTTCCTGGGTCGAATGGTTTTCAAAATGCTCGTCCCGAAACCGCGCTATGATTTCGTCCGGCGAGGCCCCGGCGGCAAAACCCTCCTGGCAGGCCTGGGCAAACAAAGGCAGATGCGTGCCGGTTTTTTCGATACCGTGAAACGGCAAACTCAGAAAAAGGCTGTTGTACGTGTGGTAGGGTAATGCAATGGGCGAATCAAAATTCATAAACGAAGGTGGTGCAGGACCAATTTTGTACAAAGAACGGGGGTTGCGGGCCATACAGCAAAGCAAAAATTCCGTAAACTTGCCTGGAACTTTTTGCGCAGCAGGCTGTGTTGACCTAAACCGTTATGCAAACCCATCGTTCATTTCTGGAAGACATTGTTGACGAAAGTATCGAGTTGGTCCCGCTTGAACCGGCGGTATTCGACCAGTACTTGTTGCAAGGTTGGCGCCTGCTGGGATATTCCGTGATCCGGCACAATTTTGCCATTTGCCGGGGCCGGATTTGCCGCACGATTCCCCTGCGCATCCGGCTGCATGAAGGTCTTCCGTTCTCCAAAAGCCAGCGCCAGACCTTGCGCCGGAACGCCGACCTCCGGGTAGAATGCGCGCCCATCAGCCTCACCCCCGAGAAAGAGCAACTGTTCCTCCTGCACACCCAGCGGTTTCGCGACCGGCAGACGCTGTCGCTGTACTCCTTCCTGCACCGCAATGCGCACGAAACGCCCGTACCCGGGCTGGAATTCATGGTGTACGATCAAAACCAGTTGATCGCATGCAGTTATTTTCACCTGGGAGAAAACGCCATATCCGGTACCTATTGTTTTTTTGATCCTGCGTACGACCGGCGTAGTCTCGGCACCTTTACGATGCTGCTTGAACTGCAGTTGGCGCAACAACTGGGCAAACAATTTTACTATCACGGGTATTGCTACGACGTGCCCTCTCAGTTTGATTACAAACTGAACTTCAACAACCTGGAATCTATGGATTGGAAAACCGGCGCCTGGACGCCGCACCCCCGCCTTCCGGTACGCAACTGGGGCGCTTTACTAAAGATGTAGAAAAGGCCGGCCATGGATACCGCGGGGTACGCCGGCCTTTTCTAAACGGCGGCTGAATACGCCTTTTCGCCTACTTCAATTTTACTTTTGTGCTCACGCTCAATTTTTGCTTCTGTTGCTCCTCGTCAAAGGGTTTCAGCGTGATGGTGAGCGTATGGCCGTCTTCCGTCACTTCAGACAAGCTGTTGCTGGAGTTTTTCACCTTGCGCTCCGGGAAGTGGTAGATTTGTTGGTAGGTCATGTCGGCAAAAAAGGTTTTTACCATCTCCATGTTGCCTTCATCATCGGATTCTTCTCCCTGGGCTATGGCTTTTTTGATTTCCTCGCCCAAATCGCCGGTGTTCAGTCGCTCGAAGTTCTTGCCGTCGAGCCGGAATACTTCCTCCACTTTGCTGTCGTATTTTTCCTTATTGATCACCTTCATCGCCTTGTTCAGCGCCGCGAGATTGGCAAAATCGAACGTGTACCCAAATTTAAAAGCGCTGGTATCGTTGATTTCGCGCACATTGGTGATACCGGCCAGGCCCTCGAGCGATTGTGTAACACCGCTCAACTGCTGGCCCATCTCAGCCATGCCGTTGTTTTGTGCGCCCTCCATTTCAGGAGGCGGGATGGCGCCGGCTTCGCCAGAAGAATCCTGGTTGAGGCTATCGGATGACATCCCTTTGAACATGTCCATCATGCCTTTCATTTCACTCATATCGAGCGTCATTTGGTACGTGCCCGATCCGTTATTCTTAAAGGTCACTTCTTCCAAAATATGCAGGCAGCCCGTGAGGAACAATGCGCCGGTAGCGAGTACTGCCAGGAACAGGTTTTTAAAATTTTTCATTGAATTTGAATAAAGATGAATATGAGATGTTGAAATATTAGGTACGCAGGTGATTCGGTTGGATGGGACCTGATTGGCCGCATCGAACCGGGGATTCAGGCGGTAAAACAGCCCGTTAACCTGCCTGCCGCACGTCATTCGATTGAAAATTCCGCGTTGGCGGTCTTGCCGTCCTTCTGCAGTTCAAACACATAACTGCCTTTCTGCAGGTAATATTTGCCGGTATCGGCTTTGTTCAGTTCCACGGTTTTTTTGGGATCTTTTTGGGCGTCGGTCAGCGCTTTTTGATATTTCTTGAGTGCAGCCTCCTGAAAATCGAGCGCGAAGGTAAAGGAGTTCAACCCTCCGACGCAATCAATCTGTCCATTATTCAGCAGCAGCCCATCTTTGGTTTTTACCGCCCAAGCGGCCTTTCCGACGCTTGCGGAATAAAAGGTCACCGGCAATTCAGGGTCTTTCAGTTCGCGCCAAGGTTGCTTTTTACCCCAGTTAGCGGCGTATTTTTTCTTCGGCAGGTCAAATATGTGGATGGCTTCCGCCAGGGTTTCCCGGCTCAGGGCTTCCACTGCCGCTATGCTGACTTTGTACATCGAGCGGCCGTGCGTGCCGAGGATCAGATCTTTCGATTTTTCCTGTACCACCAGATCGTGTACGGGCACGGCCGGCAAATCGGGGCCGAGGGCCTGAAAGGATGCGCCGCGGTCGAGTGAAACATAAGCCCCGTGATCGGTGCCGACGTACAATATATCCGGATTGACGGGGTCTTCCCGCACCACATTGATGGGTTCGGGGGGCAAATTCAGCCCGAGCCGGCGCCAGGTTTTGCCATAGTCTTCCGAAGCATACAGGTAGGCGCTAAAATCATCCCAACGGTAACCGTTCAGGCTAACATACACCCGGCTTTTTTCGTGGGCCGAAGCGATGACCCGGGAAACCCACATTTTTTGCGGCAAGGAGTCGGAGATACGGGTCCAGGTATCGCCGCCGTCCCGTGTGACATGTACCAGCCCGTCGTCGGAGCCGGTGTACAACAAGCCAAACTTCAGCGGGCTTTCATGGATTGTCGACAGCGTACCATAGGGCACGTTGCCGCTGCGGCTGCCGCCAGTCAGATCGCCCGATATAGGTTCCCAGTCGTCGCCGCGGTTGAACGAGCGGTATAGCCGGTGGGCTCCGAGGTACAACACGTCCTGCTGGTGGCGGCTAAGCCAGATGGGCGTCTGCCAATTGAACCGCGGCGGGCGTTCGCCGAGGTCGTGTTTGGGGGTGATCCGTTTGCTTTGGCCGGTTTTCCGGTTGATCCGGAAATAGAACCCGAATTGAAATCCGGCGTACACCGTGGTGTTGTCGCGGGTGTCCACGGTGACTTGCATGCCGTCGCCGCCAAGCAGGCTCTGATACGGGTACCGCCCGGACTGGTGCCAGCCGTCGGAGGCCTTGAAATTGGACGGCCCCACCCAAACGCCATTGTCCTGCGCGCCGCCATATACGTTGTAGGGCGAATCGTCGTCTACTGCAATGGCGTAGAATTGCCCGACGGGCGGGTTATTGCACTTGATCCAGGAAGCGCCATCGTCCCAGGAAATATTGAGGCCGCCGTCGTTTCCGTTTACGAGGTGGCCCGGGCGGTTGGGGTTGACCCAAAGGGCATGGTGGTCGGCGTGCACATTGTCGCCGTTGATGCTCTTCCAGGTTTTACCACCGTCGTCGCTTTTGATGATGATATAGCCCAGGAGGTACACGTTGTCGGGATTATCGGGCAGGCAACGCACATTGGAAAAATAATACCCGTAGGTAAAGTTGATCCGGTCGAGCGGTTCGTCGTGGGTGCGGCGCCAGCTGCGGCCGCCGTCGTCGCTGCGGTACACTTCGGCCCCGATATAATCGACGTCGAAAAGTTTGGCATTGGCGTCTTCCAGGAATTCCACGAGCGTTTGCGGGGTGATTTTCCCTTTTTCCACCAGGTCTTTCACCTTCTTGGCGGTGTATTTTTCGGGAAAATCATTGTCGTCGTCGCGCAGGAATTTTTCCAGTTTCTCATCGGGCAGTTTTAGAAACGCCGCCGGGGTCATTTCGCGCAACTGGTCCTTGGTGAGCACATCGGCGTCGGGCTTTTCTTTGACCGGCTTGGGATTCTGGTTGTCCACGCTGGCGTATAGCACGGTGTGGCCGTCTTTTGCGCCGGCGCAGAGCCCGATCCGGCCGACGTTGGCGCCGGTGGGAAATCCGCTCTCAGGGGTATTCAACCGCCCCCAGGTGCCGCCGCCGTCGCTGCTTTTCCAGATCGCCGACCCTTCGCCGGCGCCCTGGAAGTTCCAGGCCTGGCGCTCGCGTTGCCAGGTGGCCGCGTACAGGGTATTGGGCGCAACAGGGTCGAGGCAAAGGTCGATGGCGCCGGATGTGTTGTTGACAAACAACGTGCGTTTCCACGTATGGCCGCCATCGGTGCTCCGGTACACCCCGCGTTCGTCGTTGGGCGAATACAAGTGACCCAGTACGGCTACCCACAGCACTTCCGGGTCGGTGGGATGCAGCAGGATACGGCCGATATGGTGGCTTTCCGGCAGGCCGCGCCATTCCCAGGTCTTGCCGCCGTCGGCGCTGCGGTACAGGCCCGTCCCGGCATACGACGACCGGCTGCTGTTTGCCTCCCCGGTGCCCACCCAAAGGACGCCGCGCTGCCAATCGACGGCGATGTCGCCGATCGTCATGGATGCTTCCTGGTCAAATACGGGCGTAAAAGTCGTCCCATTGTTGTCGCTGTACCACAATCCGCCCGATGCATAGGCGACATACATCTTGGTGGGGTCGGAGGGGTTGACCTCGACGTCGGTAACCCGGCAGGAAAAGATCGAGGGCCCGATATTCTCGGGTTTCAGGCTGCTCAGCAACGAATTTTTTTTCAGCGCCTTATGTTGCTCGAAGCCATTGAACCGGACGTCTGCCGGGGTCGGTTTCTGCGCATGCAGCAAAAATGGCGCGAACAGGAAAACGGGCAAGAAAAGGCAAAGGGGCAGGGTTGAACAACATAAATGCGCCAGGCGACGGGACGCAACATTGGCACGGGCAATAGACAAACGCATGGAACAGTAGTTTTTTTGCGGCTGAAGGTACGACGCTGCGGCCGTAAAAGGATTGTCCGCTCAGGGCGCCGTCGAAAGTTTGCCGATCGCCATCCAATAATAATCCAGTTCCTGCCAGGCGACCTCAAACCCCTGCGCGGTCAGTTTGTCCAGCAAAAAGGCGGGAGTGGGAAAATTCTTCAGCACAAGGTGTTCTGAACCGTCCTGCAGCGATCGGAGTTGGTAGGTATTGCCGGCGGGGTCGGTTTCGGCTATAGGCGTACTGCTGTCGGCTACATACCGGTTGTCGGCCAACACCAGGATGCCACCGGGGCGAATGCGCAAGCGGAGGCGCGTGATGAAATCGTCGAGTTGTTCGAGGAGGATATGCGACCAGATAAATCCGCCGAACACGCCGTCGAACTGTTGCTCGACGGCGCTGCGGAAGATATCGTCGCAGCGGAACTCCACCCTCCCGGGCGGATACACTTTGGCCCGCGCGATCTGGAGCATGGCCTCATTGATGTCGGTAGCCAGCACCGAAGCGGCGGTCAGGGCCAGGCGCTGCGTCCAGTAGCCGGTGCCGCAGGCAACTTCGAGTGCGTTTTTTTTCCAAAATACGTCCTGCAGCAGGGCGCCCATGCGGGCGAGATCGGATTGGCGGTCCGGCCGGCTGTACAGGTGTTCATATTCGGCGGCGCGGCTGGCATAGTAGGCGACAAGGTCTTTGTTCATAGTATGGATCGGCGCTTGGTTCGACATTATTCTTTTTTGAAACACAATAAGCGCTAGTTAATCATCCGGAGTGTGCATTCTTCAATATCACGGCAGGTCAATGGGGGCATAAATTAAAACCGGCCGCTTGATACAGCCTGGTGATCCTTTTTTTAACGCACGTTTTTTAGCAATTACAAGCGGTTAACATCGAGCCTAGGCTTGAATACCCAGTCGAATAACATCCCTGATACTGTCGTACACGACCGGCCCGGAAGCCAGCCAAGTTTCAGGGTCAACCCAGCGGATTTCTTCAATATCTTCCTCCGTTTGGGGTGTAACCCGCGTATCGGCGCTGTGCATGCGGTACCACCAGGTGCGCTTGAGAATGCGTTCGCCGCTCAAGGAGTAGGTATGCCAGGTGTGGGTGAGGAACGGGCCGAGGGTCAGGGTTTTCAAGCCGGTCTCCTCCTCCACTTCGCGCAGAGCGGCTTGTTCGGGTGTCTCGCCGGGGTCAATTTTACCTTTAGGCATATCCCAGAAGCCGCGGCGAAAAAAAACCAGCAAACGTCCGTCCGGATCGGTGACAAAACCACCGGCGGCTTCCAGCATTTTGAAGCAGGCGCAGAAATCAGCCCATAAAACGGCGGCATTGTCGGCATACAGGGCTACTTTGCGCACGGTTTTATTTTTATCCAGCAGATCGAGGTATTGCCTGATCTGCTTTTTTTTACCGAGGTAAGGCGCGGTAAACACGTCTTTAGCGGGTAAAAGCCCCAAATTGCCCACACTTTCGGGGGTTCCCAGAAAAACCGGAACGCCGTTTACATAGACTTTGTACATTTGCTCCAACGACATAATCCTTAATTTGCCGGTCAAAAGAACGAGGTTCCCCTAATCCGGCCAAGCATTCTGCCTAAAAATTCCAGTACAATAACATCCCCTCATTCCGCACAGCCCTAACGTCTCAAACGCCGCATCAAATGCACCAAGCTGCCGAAGTTGCCCGCCGCCTCTTGGAGATCAAGGCGGTTAAACTGAGCCCGCGCGACCCATTTACATGGGCTTCCGGCATTCTATCGCCCATCTACTGCGACAACCGGGTGGCGCTGTCCCATCCCGCCGTCCGGCATACAATTATCACGGGTCTGGCCGAACTGGCGCCCAGCTTCGGCCCCTTCGATGTGGTGGCCGGGGTAGCCACCGCCGGCATCGCCTACGGCGCACTGCTGGCCGACGCGCTCGATTTGCCCTTCGTATATGTGCGCAGCAGCGCCAAAGACCACGGGCGGCGCAACCTCATCGAGGGCGAAATACAACCCGGCCAACGCACCCTGGTGGTGGAAGACCTGATCAGCACCGGCAGCAGCTGCCTTACCGTGGTGGACGCCCTGCGCGACGCAGCCTGTGAAGTGGTTGGCGTGCTGGCTATATTCCAGTATAGTTTTGCCAAAGCACAAGCGGCATTCACCGCTAAAAACGTGGAATTTAAAACGCTGACCAACTATGAAACGCTGGTACAGGAAGCCATCACTTCCGGCTATATCAAACTCGAAGACCTCGAAATCCTCCGGCGTTGGCGCGAAAACCCCGAAGGATGGGGCGCGTTGTATGCCTGACAAGACCTTAAACCCTCAACATTTAATCGGATGCATGTAATTACACCCGAATCGGAAAAATTCCTCCGTCGTTATTTGAACAACGCCAGCCCGACCGGTTTCGAGTCGTCGGGTCAAATGCTGTGGCTGAAATATATCGAACCCTTTATCGATGACTGGAGACTGGACACGTATGGCACAGCCTACGGCATCATCAATCCCGGACAAGACTACAAAGTGGTGATCGAAGGCCATGCCGACGAGATTTCCTGGTTTGTCAATTATATCACCGAAGACGGCTTTATTCATGTGATCCGCAACGGCGGAAGCGACCACCTTATCGCCCCATCGATGCGCGTTTATGTCCATTTGCGCAAAGGCGGCAAGGTGGATGGCGTGTTCGGATGGCCGGCTATCCACACCCGGACCGACAAAGACGCCAACCTGTCGCCGGCGCTCGACAACATCACCATCGACGTGGGCGCCAAAGACCGCGAGGAAGTGCAAAAAATGGGAATCCACGTGGGCTGCGTGGTCACCTTTCAGGACGAGTTCAATATCCTCAACGACCGTTATTATTGCGGCCGCGCACTCGACAACCGGATCGGCGGATTCTGCATCGCCGAAGTGGCGCGTTTGATCAAGCAAAACAACATCCAACTGCCCTACACCCTGTACGTGGTCAATTCCGTGCAGGAGGAAGTGGGGCTCCGCGGCGCCGAGATGATCGCCGACTCGATCCGGCCCAACCTGGCGATCGTCACCGACGTGACCCACGATACGCACACCCCGATGATCAATATGAAAAAACACGGCGATGTGCGCGCCGGCGGCGGCCCGTCGGTCACCTATGCGCCCGCCGTGCACAACAAACTGCTCGACCTGATCATCAGCACCGCCGAAGAAAAAAATATCCCCTTCCAACGGGAAGCCGCCTCGCGCTATACCGGTACCGACACCGACGCCTTCGCTTATTCGGGGGGCGGGGTGCCGTCGGCTCTGATCTCTCTCCCGTTGCGATACATGCATACCACGGTGGAGATGGCCCACAAAGACGACGTAAACAATCTCATCAGCCTGATCTATGAATTACTGCTGAAGGTGGAAAGTGGTCAGGATTTCCGATATTTCAGCAAATTATAAGCCTTTCGCCTATGTACGCCGCCTGTCAAGTCAGCCTCGCACCGTTGCGTGCCCATCCATCCGACAAGAGCGAAATGGTGTCCCAATTACTCTTTGGCGAAACCGTCGAGATCCTCGAATCAAAGGACAACTGGCGACATGTGATTTGCGCCTGGGACGGCTTTTCCGGATGGGTGGATGCCAAACAAGTCAAGCGGCTGACACCCAGTGAATTTGACGACTACCGCGAACATTCCCCGGTCAACCTGTCGCTGGTGGAAGGCCTCATGGCGGCCGATCATTTTATCCCGCTCACTCTGGGTGCCGCGCTGCCGCGCTACGACGGACTCCGTTGCCAGCTGGGTGACCAATCGTTTCAATTTTCGGGCCCTGTGGTAACGCCCGGGCAAGCTCCGCAAACCGGCGAATGGATCGTCAAAATCGCCCGCCGGTACCTGCACGCACCCTACCTCTGGGGCGGCCGTTCGCCGTTTGGGATCGATGCCTCCGGGTTGGTGCAAATGGTGTTCAAAATCGCCGGCATCCGTCTCCTGCGCGATGCCACCCAACAAGTCACCCAAGGCCGGCCCGTGGATTTCATGGAGCAATGCCAATTGGGCGACCTTGCCTTTTTTGACAACGGCAAAGGCGACATCGGTCATGTGGGCATTATCCTGCCCGATTGTTACCTCATTCATGCCTCCGGGAAAGTGCGGATTGACAAGATGGACCATTTCGGCATTTTCAACCAGGAACAAAGCCGGTACACCCACCAACTGCGGATCGTAAAACGCCTGCTCCCGGACGAACCGAACGGGAAAGCCGCTTCATCCAACCTGGCGATGGAAGACGAGTTGTTCAGTCAAACCGCCTTGTTCGACTAACAATAGTCCGGTACATTTTGCTGTTGGCGAGGACGTCAACAGCGGCATTTCGTTGAAAATCAAGCCTTAACGCCGTTGTTGGCATCCTCGCCAACAACATGCACCAGGCTTCATTTTCAAGGGTTTGCAATAAACTTACCGAACTATTGAATAAGAAACCGGCTGAAATTTCCGCGCTGGGCGAAATTGCCACCGCGTGGCCTTTGTTTGCAACCTACCTTTGTACTGGCAAAGCCAACCAGCGATGCCATTCGATCCCTTTCATTATTTCCGACTCAGTTTCATTCACATTATGGCTGTCAATTTGGAACAAGCAAAACAAAGCGCCCGCAAATGGCTCCGCCGGGGTCTTTGGGTGCTGCTCGCCGGCTTTCTTGCCTTTTCCGCCGGGTATTATTTTTACCGGTCCTATACCATCAGCGAAGGCTCGCGCACGGGTACGCTGTTCAAAATTTCCAAAAAAGGAATTTTGTTCAAAACCTATGAGGGCCAGTTGCACCTCGCGGGTAGCATGATGATCTCGCAACAAAGCACCTGGGATTTCTCCGCCAAAAACGGGCAGGTTTACGAACAACTCCAGCAATTCGAAGGAAAAATGGTCAAGTGTTTTTACCGGCAGAAGGTGGATGCTTTCCCCTGGCAGGGCGACACCGACTACCTGGTGTACAAGGTGGAAGCGGTGCAGTGAACGCGGCGTAAGAAAATATGCCCGGGCATGGCGCCGCTGCCGCCTATCCCGCCTTTACTTCCTCAAATTTCCGGAAAACCTGCCAGCCGGCCAGGCAAAATACCACCGCGGCAACAGCAGTAGCGGTGACGCCTGCCGGGTTTTCCATGCTTTTGCCCAACAATAACAAGGATGGGAAGACGAGATTGGCCAACGAGATGCCTACTTTCATGACAAAGGCGCGCACCCCGAAAAACATCCCGGCCAGTTGGCGCCCCGTTTCTTTTTCTTCCTGCTCCACCGCATCGCCGATGAGCGCATTCGGAATGATCCCGAATACCGCCAGGGGAAAGGCCGCCGCCACCCCGAGGCCATACAACAACCACACCCGCGGCAAGGGTACCGCCCGGAGTATTGCCACCGCGGCAAACAACAACGCAAACACCCAAAACGCCGCCAGCACCAGCCGTTTTTTGCCCAACCGCCGCGCCAGAAAATTGACCGGCGCGTAAAACCCGAAACTCACCGCAAAACTCACCAGCGAAAACACAAAGGCGTAACGCTTATCCAGCTGGAGCAACAACGTGGTGTAAAAACCGATCCCGAGCTGGATAAAATTGAGCGCCAGCCAGTACAACAGGTCGGAGAGCAGAAACTGCCGGAAATTGCGGTTGCCCAACACCGCCGCCAGCGCTTTTCGCAAACCATGCTCGGAGGGCATCTGGCGCGCGTAGCGTTTCTCGTTGAGCAGCAGCGCCGGCAACAACAGGAAAACCAGCGCTATCCCGTTCAGCAACAACAGGCTCGTTTGAAAAGCTTCGACCGGCCCCCTGCCCTGCTCCTCAAAATAACTCTGCAAGGCATAGATACTGTTGCCGGCCACAAACCCCAGCGCCCAGGCTACCGACAACAGGGTGCTGATCAGCATGCGGTCCTCCCGCGTATGGCCCAGTTCGGCGATCAACGCGGTGTACGGGATCACATAAAACGTAAAAAAGAAGTAATACACCCCGATACACAGGGCGAGCCACATGAAATTGCCCGCACTTTCACCTGCAGCCACCGGATAAAACACCAGAAAACTGCTGAGCACAAAGGGCAGCGCGCCATACAGCATAAACCAGCGCCGTTTGCCCAGATGAGCCGTGGAGCGGTCGCTCCAGTTGGCCACCACGGGGTCGATCACGGCGTCGAAAAAGCGGCCCGCTGCACTCAGGATACCGATCAGGGTAAACACACCCACCACTGCGCCCTGGTGCAAAAACGTGGGAAAAACCAGCCGCCCCGTTTCCGGCGGCATATAAAAATAGATCAGGAGATTTGCCACGCTGTAACTGGCCAACGACCAGCCTGTTTGCCCAGCGGCATACAAAAGCAGCACGCGCAAAGGCGGGCGAATGGTTACCAGGGGTTGGGCCGGAGGGTGGTTCGGATTGTAAGGCTTTCGTTTTGCCATGGCATCGTGAAGCTGAACGTTTGGCAAATGTAGCCATGTTTTCGGCAGTACTTACCGGCGTTTGCGTCCGGCACTCGTAGTGGCAGCCGGCGATTTCCCTTCCGGTTCGTCGGTAGGGATGTTCGGCGCAGGCAACTGGTCGGGTACAGCCTTCGCTTTTTCCACCCGGGCCGCGGCGCGTTTGATGTTGTCGAGGTATTTATCGATCAGATTCGCCTTGACCATGCGTTCCTCTATCGGCAGCCGGTCGGCGACAATGCTGTCGGTCAGGTATTTTTCGATCATCAGACTGGCGATCGGTGCGGCATAGGAGGCGCCCCAACCAGCATTTTCGACATAAACAGCAATCGCGATCCGGGGGTGATCCTTCGGCGCAAAGGCAAAAAACACCGAGTGGTCGTCGCCGTGCGGGTTTTGGCTGGTACCGGTTTTGCCGCACACCTCGATGTCGGGGATAGCGCAGGCATGGGCAGTGCCGCGCTTTACGCATTGGTTCATGCCTTCCACTACCATATCAAAATACCGCTGGTCAATATGCACCCGCACCGAATCGCGGTACAGCCCCGGTATGGGACCGCCGGTTTTGAAGCGCTTGGCCAGGTGCGGCGGGAACCAGTAGCCGCGGTTGGCGATGCAGGCGGCGAGGTTGGCCATTTGAAGGGTCGTGAGCTGCAATTCGCCCTGCCCGATCCCAAGCGACATGATGGTCGGCGAACGCCATCCCCCGAGCCGGGCCGGATAGATGCGGTTGTAATAGCGCGAGTCCGGGATATTGCCGGAGTTTTCATTGGGGTAGTCCACGCCGAGTTGTTCGCCAAGGCCGAACTCGTGACAATATTTGACCAGTGTATCCAGACCGGCTTGCGGGTTGGAGAAGCCGAAGCGATCCACCGCATTGCGGAACTCGGTGAAATAATATGTATTGCACGAATAGGCCAGGGCGTCTATCACGTTGCCCACATGGCCGTGGTGGTGGCATTTGTACAACCGGCCGGCGTAGAAATAGCCGCCGCTGCAACCTTGACCGCGGTTGGGATTGAGCGTTCCGCCTTGCAGGCCGACCAGCGTCACTACCGTCTTAAAAATGGAGCCCGGCGGGTATTTGGCCATTACAGTGCGGTCGAAGAACGGCTTGAGCGGATCGGTCAGCAGGCGGCTGAACACCGGCCCGCGGTCCTGCGTCATGGTCAGGTCGTTGGGATCGTAGGTGGGCGCGCTCACCATGGCGAGGATCTCGCCGGTGGACGGTTCGATCGCCACGATGCTGCCGGTCTTGTTTTGCATCAGTTTTTCACCGTAGGCCTGCAGGTCGATGTCGATCGAGGATACCAGATCATCGCCGCCGACAGGTATGGAATCCAGGTGGCCGTCTTCATAACTGCCTACAATCCGGCCCAGGTTGTCTTTGAGCAAAAAAGTGCAGCCTTTTGTGCCGCGGACCCGGTCTTCATACTGCGATTCCAGGCCGCCCGCGCCAATGTAGTCGCCGGAGGCATACACGCCGTTCCCCTGCTCGATGTCGCGGGGGTCCACTTCGTTGATATACCCCAGCACATGGGCGCCCACGCTGTACGGATACCCGCGGATGTTCCGCACCTGCACGAAAAAACCGGGGAACTGGTACAGGCATTCCTGCAGGCGCGCATAGGTTTCGGTGGAGAGTTTTTTCATAAAAACGAACGGCACCGAGCGCGAGAATTTCCCGCTGCGCCAATCCTTTTTCAAAAATTCCTTGAATTGGACGGTATCGATGCCGAGGAGGTGGCATAATTTGAGGGTGTCCATGCCGGGTTCGATCTGATTGTAGGTGACCATCAGATCGTACATCGCGTTGTTGTTGACGATCAGTTCGCCTTCCCGGTCGAACACCAGGCCCCGGGGCGGGTATGCCGTCAGTTTTTCAATCGTGGTAGCGTCTGCACGGCGGCGGAACGAATCGTCGAACAATTGCAGCTGCGCGGCTTTGGCGACCAGCGCCAGGGCACATGCCAGGATCACGATTTGAACCGTGCGTTGTCGTTCGCGAAAAAGATCGGCCATATTCAAATTTTGGGATGAAACAGACGCGTATAAAGCACCACCAGTATCATCGTCAGGGTCCAGCCCAGCAGGGTTTGCGGGACAATTTTTGCCAACAAATATACTGGAGTAAAATAGGCCATGGAAAAATACCAAAAAATATGAACGGCAAAAAAGAGGGCGGCCACGCCCAAAAACCAGCGCCAGCCGAAATATTCCGGCGCCGGGATGAGTTCTTTCCCGCTAAAACCGCCCTTGGGCGCAAACCGGTGCAGGATGATCGCCCGGGCGTATCCCGACATGGCGCCGGCGCTCGCATTGACGCCGATGGTGCCGGTCAGGAAATCCACCATCAGGCCGATGGCAAAGCCGAGCATGACAGCTGCAGGGGTGGCCAGTTGCGTCGGCAGGAACAGGATAAACAACGGATAGATCAGAATATTGCAATAGCCGTTTGCTGCCAGCGATACCTTGGACAGGATGACCACTTGCACCACAATCAGCCCTATAAAACGCCAGAAATTGGAAAAAAAAATGCTGCTATTCATCCTTTACCGCCTGTTGCAATTGCTCGAGCTGTTCTGAAAATTTATTCGTCACCACGTACACGTTGTTGATATCGGCCGGGTTCTGGCTCAATCGAACCCGGATCGATAAAAAATTGCTGCCCGGCAACCGGTAAGCCGTATCCACGATACCCGCCAGGTGCCCTTCGGGAAACAAGAGCGAATACCGGCTGATCTCTACGGTGTCGCGCGGTTGTACCGGCAGGTGGTAGGGAATATCCGTAAGGGTCATTACCCGCGGATCGCCGCCTTCCCAAATGAGGGATCCAAAATAATCCCGGTGTTTCAGCGAGGCCGAAATATGGGTTTGCCGGTGCAGCACCGACATCACCACCGCAAAATCGTCGGACACATACCGCACGATGCCGGCGATCCCGTCGCGGGTAATCACCCCGGTGTTGGGCTTTACGCCGTCGCGCCGGCCCCGGTTAATGATCATCCAGTTGTTGCGGCCGCTGATAGTATTGCTGACAACCCGGGCTGAAATAAAGGCAAATTCCGGGCGAATGATCTTGTGTTCCAGGGTATCGATCTGCACCACGTGGCGCATGGTATCCATGTAGGGCACTTCCACAAGCCTCGAATTGGCCAACTGGGTTTGAAGCCGCGCATTTTCGGCGCGCAGGCGGGTGTTTTCATCGCGCAGCCCCACGTAATCGAGCAAATCGCTTTTCCACTCCAGGACGGTTCCCGAGTATTTTGCCCAGCTGGCTGAGGTAATTTGTTGCTGCGGATCGTTGTAGGAGGCAATCAGGTAAAAACACAACACTTCCATCACTGCCAGGGTGAGCAGGCCGCCATGCCGGATGAAGAGTTGGATCAGGGAGTGCATCGAGATTCGAGTTTTGGGTTTTGAACGTTGAGTCGGGGATGTGTCTACAAAGCACCGGGTTGAAGCCAGGGGAAACGGTCTCCAAACTCAAAATTATGCATTCAAAACCCAACACTCAACCTTCAATACTTGATTAAACGCTTTTACGATCAATCAGGAAGGAAAACTTGTGCGTGTCGCGCAGCGCCATCCCGGTTCCGCGCACCACGGCCTTGAGGGGCTCGTCGGGCACATGCACATCGAGCTTGGTCTTTTGCTCCAGGCGCCGGTCGAGGCCGCGCAGCAAAGCGCCGCCGCCGGTCAGGTACAGGCCGGTTTTATAAATATCGGAGGCCAGCTCGGGCGGCGTCATTTCGAGGGCTTTCAACACGGCATCTTCAATTTTGCTGATGCTTTTATCCAGCGCGTATGCCACTTCCTGATAACTGATCTTGATTTGCTTCGGTATGCCGGTCATCAGGTCGCGTCCGTTCACGGCGTAATCTTCCGGCGGATTCTCCAATTCGTGCAGCGCCGACCCGACGTGGATCTTGATCTGTTCTGCCGTACGCTCGCCAATCAGGATGTTGTGCTCCCGCTTCATATACCCCATGATGTCGTTGGTCAGCTCGTCGCCGGCAATCCGGATAGACTGGTCGCAAACAATGCCCGACAGGGCGATAACAGCTATTTCGGTGGTACCGCCGCCGATATCGATGATCATATTGCCAATCGGCTCTTCGATGTTCAGGCCAATGCCAAGGGCCGCTGCCATGGGTTCATGGATCAGGTAGGTCTCTTTGCTGTCGACGTGATCGGCCGAGTCAAAAACGGCGCGTTTTTCCACTTCGGTAATGCCGCTGGGGATGCAAATCACCATTTTCAGGTGGCCGAACAGCGAACTGCGTTTGCCCACCATCCGGATCATACTCTCGATCATCGCTTCTGCCGCCTGAAAATCGGCGATCACGCCGTCTTTCAGCGGACGGATGGTTTTGATGTTTTCATGCGTTTTCTCGTGCATTTGCATGGCCCGGTGGCCAACTGCTATCGTCTGTCCGGTTTTCCGGTCGATGGCGACTATGGAGGGTTCATCTACCACAATCTGGTCGTCCATCATAATGAGGGTATTGGCCGTGCCCAGGTCGACAGCCAATTCCTGCTTAAAAAATTTGAAGAAGTTCAATTTGAAGTGGATTTAAAGGTCTTCGGAAAAAATGCAGATTATGTCCAAAAGCGCGCAAAACTACGCATGAATTTTCGAAAACTGAATATGGAATATGGATTACAGTATTTTAATTCTTTTTCAGGTTTTTCCCTGACGGGCTTTCCCTAATACCCCCGTGAAAACGCCCATCTTCAGGCGTCAACCACCCTGCGCAACTTCAACCGTCAAGCCCCCACGCGTACGACCCAAAAATCTTCCGGCCGCAGGTACCGCTGGGCGAGTTCCTGCAACTGGGCGGGCGTGATCGTCCGGATGGTGTGCACCAGGCCGTCGAATGCATCGAGCGGGAGGTCTTCGGAAACCAGCGATTTGATCAGGTCTGAAGTATTGAGCGGACCATCGAGGCCATTCAGCAGCATACCGAGCAGGTAGTTGCGCACCATGGCCAGTTCCGCTTCGGCGGGCGGTTCGTCACACAAACGCTGCATTTCGGCAAATATTTGCTTGATCGTCACCGCCACCTTGCCGGTGTTCACTTCGGTGGCGATATACCAGCAGCCGTCGTGCAGCATGGCGTCGGCCGTGGAATAAATATTATAGGTAAAGCCGCGTTTTTCGCGGATATTCATCATCAGCCGCGAGCCGAAATACCCGCCGAGGATGGTATTCAGCACAAACACGCCGTTGTAATCGGGGTGCCGCCGGGAGAACAGGCGTCGGCCGATCTTGATAGCCGTTTGCAGCGACCCGGGGTGTTTGATCCGCACGGTTTGCGGCGGATGCACCCCGGCCAGTGGGGCCGGCGTCAGCGACGCGCCTTCGCGGCCCGATTGCCCGAGATGCCGGTTGAGCAATTCCAACACGGAATCGTCGACGCGGCCGCTGACGAATAAGCGGCAGTTGGCCGGGGTGTACCAGTCCTGGAAATGCTGCACCAGGTCCTCGCGACCGAGCGCCGCATAATCGGCCGGTGTAGAATTGTACCCATACGGATGTTCGGCGCCAAAGATCAGTTCGGTGATTTTCCGGTACGCGAGCACCTCCTCTTTGTCCAGATCGACCATCAGTTCCTGCACGCTGGTCCGCTTGAAGGTTTCCAGTTCGCCCGCCGGAAAGACGGGGTCCTGCAACACCGCTGCAAACACCGGTATCAGTTCGGCGGCGTATTTGTGCAGCGAAAACAGCAAAAAATTGGCGGTATCCAGGCTGGTCGGAATACTCAGGGTGCCGCCGTAAAAATCGATATGCTCGGCAATTTCGGCGGCGGTCAGGGTGGAAGTGCCTTCCCGGACCATGCGCGCGGTGGCCCTGGAAGCGAGGTGTTTGTGTTCTTCCGGCCGGCCGGCACGGTAAACAGCTTCTATCTTCAGGATCTCATGCCCGGGGAAATCAAGCACATACACCGGCATACCGTTGTCAAGCCGGATGACTTGTGGCAAGGGCAATACGAGCCTGCTGACTTCGTGGATAGGTGGCGATGCTTTGCGATTCATGCTGATTTTGATAAAACCCGGGTGCTGGTGTGCCGGCGCATTTTTTTGCCGGGCAAAGAAACGTTCTTTCCGCCGGGTCAAAAAGCGGGCAAATGTACTGGTTTCAGTTTTTAACAAGATGTTAGTTTTTTTCCACAAAAAGCCGCGACAGGCATATTACTTTTGCGGCGATCGCAACACTGCAAAATCCTGAAAATCAATCGTAAAAAAACCCGGCCATCATTTAACTACTTAACTACATACGGTACACCATGAAATTCAGTGTTTCCTCATCCGAACTCTTGAAGCAGCTGCAGGTGGCATCCGGCGCCATCGGCTCCAACCCGGTGCTGCCTATACTGGAAGATTTTTTATTCAAAATCGAAAATAAAAAACTCACGATCGCCGCCACCGATCTGGAAACCAGCATCTCCACCAGCATCGAGGTGCTGGCCGACGACGATTTCACCGTGGCCATTCCGGCCAAGATCATGCTCGAAACCCTCAAAGCCCTGCCCCAACAGCCGGTAACGTTTACCATAGACGAAGAAAAGTTCGGCATCGAGATCACCTCCTCCTACGGCAAATACCGCCTCGCCGGTGAAAAAGGCGCCGATTTCCCCATTATCCCCGAACCCGACACCGTCGACACCGTAAAGATCAACAGCCAGTACCTGCTGGAAGCCATCAATAAAACGGTGTTCGCCACCTCCAACGACGAGCTCCGCCCGGCCATGACCGGCGTCTATTTCCAGGTCGATTTCAACAAGCTCACCTGCGTAGCCACCGACGCCCACAAACTGGTCAAAATCAGCACCCATCACCTGGCCGGCGAAGTGGCCACCTCCTTTATCATACCCAAAAAAGCGCTCAACCTGCTCAAAAATGCCCTGCCCCCCAACGACAGCGTCACCATTTCCTTCAACAAAGCCAATGCCTTTTTCACCTTTGGCAATATGAACCTGGTGTGCCGGCTCATCGACGCCCGCTACCCGGATTACAACGCCGTCATCCCGGTGGATAACCCCAACGTCATGACCGTCAACCGCGCCGATTTTCAGAATTCCCTGAAACGGATCGCCATCTACGCGAATAAGACCACCAACCAGGTGGTGCTCGACGTGTCGGACAAAAGCCTGACCATCTCGGCGCAGGACCTCGATTTTTCCAATGAAGCGACCGAACAAATGAGCTGCACCTACAACGGCTCGCCGCTGCGCATCGCTTTCAACGCCAAGTTTCTGGTGGAAATGCTCACGGTGCTCGATTTCGAAGAAGTTCAGATGGAATTTTCAACGCCCTCCCGCGCCGGCATCCTCACGCCGGTAGAGGCGGAGAACAAAGACCGCGAGATCCTCATGCTCGTAATGCCGGTCATGTTGAATAACTGAACGGCCCGGGCGGTTTGAGCAGGGTTTGATGGTTACGATCCAGGCTGCCGTTACAACTTGAACACCCGCTCCATCAGCATCCACTTTTCACCCGGACGTGCCGTGGGCAAGGCCTGCTGGTAGCGCCACATCAGCGCCTCCCATTCCTGCACCTTGGGGTTGGCCGCGTCGAGCGCCTTTTTTCGCTCGAACGAAAATGTATCGCCGGCTTCCAGGATCATGAACAAGCGGTGCTCCACCCGGTAGATTTCCAGCCGTTCGATCCCCGATGCGCGCAGGCTGTCCAGTATTTCCGGCCACACAGCGCGGTGATACGCTTCGTATTCGGCGATCAGGCCGGGGTCGGGCTTCAGGTCGAGTGCGAGGCAGTACCGGTTCATGGCTACATGATACGCGTGCCATCGGGGATGACGCCGCCTTTTTTGACCACTACGATCCCGTCGCGGATGCAGAATGCATCGGTATCCACATCGGGCAGGTGATTTCCGCCCTGGATCCGCACGTTGTTGCCGATCCGGCAGTCCTTGTCCAGTATCGCGTGTTCGATGTGGCAGTTGTGGCCCACGCCCATGGGAATATCGTCGGGGTGCAGGGCGATTTCCTGCAGGGTCTGGTAAAAATCGTTCCCCATGACGATGGCGTCTTTGATGACGGTATTTTCCCCGAGGCGGGCCCGGATGCCGATGATCGAACTCTCGATCATACGGGCATGTATGATCGCGCCTTCGGCGACGAGTGCGCGGTTCACCTGCGTCCCGCCGTAAAACTTGGCGGGCGGCAGCATGCGGCCGCGGGTGTACACCTGGCGCTGGCTGTCGAAAAGGTTGAACGACGGGATATGATCGGTCAGCTCGATATTGGCTTCAAAAAACGAACGGATGGTCCCGATATCCGTCCAGTAACCGTCGTACTGGTAGGCCGACACGCGGCGTCCGCTTTGCAGGGCCGCGGGGATGATCTCTTTGCCAAAATCGGTGGCATCGGGGTGCTGATCGAACAGGTCCTGCATGGCCTGGCGGTTGAAAATATAGATCCCCATAGAAGCCATATACAACCGGCCGCGCTTTTTATGCGTCGGGCCTACGTCGCTCACCCAATCGGGCAACTGATCGGTGCCGGGTTTCTCAATGAACCGCGGGATGTATCCTTTGCCGTCCACTTTCATGATCCCGAACCCCGTGGCGTCGCGCGCGTCCACCGGAAGGCAGGCGATGGTGAGGTCGGCTTTCTGGTTGATATGGTGTTCCGCCATCTGTTCGAAATCCATCTGGTAGAGCTGGTCGCCGGACAGGATCAGCACATAGTCAAAATCAAGCCGGTCAAAGTGTTTATGGCTTTGCCGTACCGCATCGGCGGTGCCCTGAAACCACTGGGCGTTGCCGGGCGTTTGTTCCGCAGCCAGGATATCCACAAAACCCCGGGTAAAAATGTCGAAGTTGTAGGAATTCTTGATGTGCGAGTTGAGCGACGCGGAATTGTACTGGGTCAGCACGAACATCCGCTTCACGCCCGAATTGATGCAATTAGAGATTGGAATATCGATCAGGCGGTATTTGCCGCCGATGGGTACCGCCGGTTTCGAGCGCTTTTCGGTAAGGGGGTACAGCCGGGAGCCGGCGCCGCCGCCGAGGATCAGGCAAATCATTTTTATCATGGTCATGTCCGTTTGGATGATTTACTTTTTGTTCTTTTTGGGTGTTTTGGCCGGTTTGGCTGCTTTTGCCTTGGCCGGCTTGGCCACTGCCGCTTTTGGCGGCGTATCCTTGGGCGCCGGCTTTACGGGTTTGGCACTTTCCGCAGGGGCCTGGGGTAGTTCCCTGAACTTGCGGACCGTCTTCTTTTCCGCCGGCGCCCCGGGCGCGGGTTTGACGGGCGCGGGGCTTTCCACAGGGGCGGGACGAAGCTCCCTGAATTTGCGGACCGTCTTCTTTTCCGCCGGCGCCCCGGATGCCGGTTTGGCGGGCGCAACTGGTTCGGGCATGTCTTTACGCGCCGCCTTGGGCTTGCGGGCTGCCGCCTTGGGCTGGGCCGTGGCGGCGGGCGGCGGCTCCGTTGCTGCGGGCAATTGTTCCGGGGCCGGTTCCACCGCCGTTTCCAGCGATACCGGTTCCGCTGCAATATGCGCGCCCAGGCTGCGGTACACGGCAAAATAGCGCTCGATGGTTTTCTCCCAGGAAAAGTCGATGGCCATCACCTTTTCGCGCAAGTGCGCCATGATGTCCGGGTCGTTGTGCCACATCGAAACCGCCCGGTACACCGCATGCACGGCGTCTTCGAGGCTAAACTGGTCGAACCGGATCCCGCGCCCGGAGCCGTCGGGCTCGCCGATATCGGGCACCGTATCCTTCAGGCCGCCCACCGAACGCACGATGGGGATCGTGCCATACCGCATGGCATACATTTGGTTGAGGCCGCAAGGCTCCACCCGCGAAGGCATGATCAGGAAATCGGAACCGGCGTAGATCTGGTGCGACAAGGCTTCGTTGTAATCGATCACCGCATTGAACCGCCCCGGAAACTGGTGCGCCATCGACCGGAACTGGTTTTCCGTCCAATCTTCCCCGCTGCCCAGCACGAGGAAACTGGCGCGGGCGCCGCTGTGGATAAAGCGGCGGAACGTATCGGGTAACAGGTCAACGCCTTTTTCGCCGACTATCCGGCCGATGAAACTGACCAGGGGCGCGTCGTACGGGAAGCCGAACCACTCGCACAGCACGCGCTTGTTGCGGATCTTGAACTTGGGAATGTTGTCGCCCTCCAGGTGGAACTGGATCATCGGATCGGTCGCGGGGTCCCAGACCTGCGTGTCGATGCCATTGACAATGCCGTGCTCCTTGCGCCACTCGTCGCGGAGCAGGGACTCGAGGCCCATGCTGTTCTGGTGCAGTTCGTACAGGTACGACTGTGACACCGTAGTCACCGCCCAGGCGGTTTTGATGCCCGTGGCCATCGGGTTGATCGCGCCTTTCCAATCGAGCCAGCCGCGCCCGCTGGCCTCATACGGCGGCAGCAGGTGGCCGTTGTTCCAACTGAACGCGCCCTGGTACTGACCGTTGTGGATGGTAAACACCGTCGGGATAGGCGCCAGTTGCTGGTAAGCCGGACAGAATTTGACCATCCATGGGATGAGCGCGGTATGGTGGTCGTGGCAGTGCAGCACCCGCGGCCGGTGTTGCCAGGGGAACGACAACAGCCATTCCAGCACCGCCTGTTGAAAACCGATATAGCGCTCGATCTCGTCGCCGTAGGGCCGGCCGGAAGGATCGTTGTAAATGCCCGGGCGGTCGTACAGGCCGGGTATGTCGACCACAAACAAGGGGTAGCCCAAGGTGTTGCCCGATTGCTGCTGCACCCGGAAACGCCACTGCCGCCAGTTGATCCACACGGCGCCTTCATACACGGTGACCCACTCCTGGTGGTGTATCCAGCGCTGGGCATACTTGGGAATGATGGCTGCGGACAAGATACCCGCTTGGGTGTTGTATTTGGGCAACGAGCCCACCACGTCGCCCAAGCCGCCGGTTTTGGCGGCGGGGTAACATTCGGCGGAAATATGCAGTACCTGGATCATGTCGGCGGAGGTTTGTTTCGGCTGATTCCCCGGGTGGAAACCGCGCGTATTATTTCGGGGGTAAATTACAAATAAAGCATTCGTATCCGCCAAATGAATCGGGTGGAAAATTCCATTCCCGCTGCAATGGATAAAATGTTTGCTGGCAAATGGCGGACTTGTCCTAAAATTCATTGGAATTTAGGGTCTTGTTTCCGCACCCGGACAGCAGATTTTCCGAATTTCACGCCGGCAAACACACCGACCATGCAGCACACCATTTCCCGCCGGCGCTTCGTGCGCACTTCGTTGATCGCAGCCGCCGGCGTCTCGTTCTCCGGCTATCGATGCCTGGCCTCAAAATCCAGTATCCCGCAAAACATTGGCCTGCAACTGTACAGTGTGCGCGACGACATCACCCAAAACCCGGTCAGCGTGCTGGCCGCCGTGGCCAAAATGGGTTACCGCGAAGTGGAAGCCTACGGTTTCGAAAAGGGCAATTTGTTCGGCCTGTCGTACGCCGATTTCGGGAAGGCGCTGGCCGACAACAACCTGACCATGCCCAGCACGCATTGCGCCGTCACCCTGGCCGATTACGACCCCCAAAATAACCAGATCAGCGATGCGCTCAAAAAGTGCGTGGATACCGCCGCGGCCATGGGCCTGCAGTATGTCATTTGCCCCTGGATGCGTGTCGAAGACCGGCCGCTCATCGCCCAAATGCTGCCGGTGTACCAGGCTATGGCCCGGTATTGCCAACAGGCGGGCGTCCGCTTCGCCTACCACAACCACAATTTTGAATTTGAACAGCGCGGCCCCGACAACCGGCTCCTGATCGAATGGATCCTGCAGGAAACCGATCCTGCCCTCACCGCCATGGAAATGGATATTTACTGGGTCACCTACGCAGGCCACAATCCGCTCGACTGGATCCGGCTGTACCCCGGCCGCTGGGAACTCTGCCACGCCAAGGATATGGCGCAAACCGAAGGGCGCCCCACCGTCGAGGTCGGCGAGGGTGTCATCGATTTCAAAACCATATTTGAGCAACGCAAAGCCGCAGGGTTCCAATATTTTATCGTCGAACTGGAACACTACCTCACGACTCCCTTGCAAGGGGTGGAACTGGCGCGCAAAGGGCTGTTGACCATGTTCTGATCATGGGAATTTCCAATGTCCAACAAGGAATTTCCAATGTCCAAGTACGCCAGAGGGCAGGTCTGCATAAGTGAACCGAATCGCACATTATGCGCGATCTAAAGACTTGGACATTGGACATTCCTTGTTGGACATTGGAAATTCACGTGGACATTCATGTACGGGCACTCTTGAGCCGGAATGTTGAATGCCGCCTTCATTCATTCCCACAACACGCTGCGGCCCCGCCGGATATAGCGGCGCAGGTTGACCCAGAACGCGACGACGAGGTAGAGGATCAGGGGCGATCCCATGGCGATAAAGGAAGTGTAAATGAAGTACTTACGCACCTCGGCGGGCGCCAGGTGCATTTTCTCGCCCAAATACTGGCAAGCGCCGAAAGCGTGCCGTTCTACCAGGTCTTTTAACCAATGTTGGAGCATAAGGCTATGCAGGATTTCAACTCCGTTGAACAAATGTAACACATTTTATCCGGGCGGGTTGACGGATACCCGGATTTTATAATTGAATTTGAAAGACCCAGGCATACGGGTTCGGCGGTTGTGCAGCCAGGCCGGGCGGGATCCGGAGCACCGTGTCGCCGCCGGCGCAGCTCCACCGGATGGGTTGATCCGCCCCCAAAAGCCGCACCGTGCTGCCCGCCGCCGGGCAGATGCGTTTCAGCCGGATCTCCGCGGGCATGGTCGTAATACTGTCGCCGGCCAGGTAAATGGCGTTCAGCGTATTGCCCTTCTGGGTAAAAACAAGGTTGTCGTCTTGCCGGAATATCCCGTTGTGCGGCGTATCGGCGCCGTAAATAGCCGCGTCGTTGACGGCCATCCAGGCGCCGATGGCTTGCAGGCGTTCATAGGCTTCGGGGTGCCAGGCGCCATCGGGGCCCGGGGCGATATTGAGCAGGAGGTTACCGCCTTTGCTCACCACGTCGCAAAGGGTATGGATCAGCCGCCGCGCGCTTTTGTAGTGTTCCTTGGGGATGAACGACCAGGAATCGCCCATCGTCATGCAGGTTTCCCAGGGCACGCCCAGCGGCGCGGCCGGGATGCCCTGCTCGGGCGTGCGGTAATTTTCATAAGGCCCGGGAATCCAGCGGTCCACCACCAAAATGCCCGGTTGCCGTTGCCGGGCCATGGCGGCAATGCGGTCCATATCGACGTCCTGCCCGTCCGGGATGCCGCGTTGCCACGATTCCGAGCGGTCGATCGTCGCCGCAGGCCGCACCCAGGCGCCGTCGAGCCAGAGCAGGTCGAGACGGCCGTAGCGGGTGCACAGTTCTTCCAGTTGGTTAAAGGTGAAATCGCGGAACCGTTGGTAGCGGTCCGGGTATTTTTGAAGATCGTAATTGACGTTGCGGTCTTTGGGCGGGAAATAGGGCCACCAAAAATCGGGGCTGTGCCAGTCGGGCTTGGAGAAATACGCGCCCACTTTAAAGCCGTCGGCGCGAAAGGCGTCGAAAATGGCGCGCGTCACGTCGGCGCGGGGGTTTTGGGCAAACGGGCATTTCGGGTCGGTGATCTTGTAGTCGGTCTGGCGGGTGTCGAACATACAAAAGCCGTCGTGGTGCTTGGTGGTGAACACCACGTAGCGCATGCCCGCGGCGCGGGCGGCGGCGGCCCAGCGTTCGGGGTCGAACAGCACCGGGTTGAAGGACGCCTGCAAGCCTTCATACGCCGTTTTATAGGCATACCAATCGGCGGCGTAAGGGCCCTTGCGCTGGCACCAGCCTTCGTCTTCGGGGCACAGGCTCCAGCTCTCCACGATGCCCCACTGGCTGTAAGTGCCCCAGTGCATCAGGAGGCCGAACTTGAGGTCGCGCCATTCGGCGAGGTTTTGCCGCACCAGCGAATCGGCCGGCGGCACGTACAAATGCGCGGGTTGCTGGGCCGGCAGACCCAGGGGCAGGCTCATCAATATACAGAGGAACAATCGTGTCATAGCGGTAGATCAGCATGCGCCGGCAGGGAGCCGGCCGGTGGCGGAACGGAGCGCAAAGATATTCGAATCCGGCCGGGTAATCCTTCCAGGGTAGCCGGGTCATTTTTTGGCATTGTTCTTGGTTCAACCTTCTTGCTCGCAGTGTAATCCGCATCCAGCCCCGCCCGGCTGTTTCTTCTCGTCTATTTTGCGGGATGGCTAATCCATCGTTTTCGCAGGTGTCCGCCCCAGGCGGGCCTTGCCTTGTAATCCTTGAGCGAAACAATCTTTGCTTTTCCTGTTCACCATGTAAAACATGCTTAAGGTATGATTATCGTGTATTTGGCGCTCGGCCTTTTCCTGCTCGGCGGCGGCCTGATTACCCTGACCAATGCCGTATCGCGGCGCAACGCCGGCCCCAAGTCCTGAGAAACCGTCTGAAAACCCCTGCCGGGTGGCAAGACGTATCTTTTGGCGCTTTGCTTCGGCTATTTTTTCGGCAATAGGGCAAGGCTATTCCCTCAAAAATAAGCCTTGCCTAACGCCAAAATCTACGCCTTCCCACCTCGCCAGGGGTTTTCAGACGGTTTCTGAGTCGATTCGGACGGTGTCGCTTCGCGAAAAGTGCGGCAATTATTTCACTACGGAGGCACAGCGCATTTTCTCCGCTTCTCTGTGCCTTCGTGCCTTCGTGGTGCATTAAAATTAGCTGCAGCGGGCAATCCAAATGGAAACGGCCCTCCTGCAATCAAATTCCCGCCCCGGTATTCTGCCCCATCCGTTGAACATTCCCCGGCGCGCCTGGTTATTTCCAAATGCGGCAAACAACGCTATTTTTGCGCTCTTGCCCCTTGCCGCTTTTCCGACCATGCTTCGCAACTTCCACACCATGCATTCTTTGCTGAAAGCCAGCCTGCCCCTTCTGTTCCTCGCGGCCCTTCTGGCCGGTTGCCTGAGTTCCAATAACACCTACTCACGCGTCGCCCCGGGCAGGTGGCGCGGGGTGCTCGAACTGGAAAAGTTCAGCGTACCCGTCCGCAATAAAGACACCATCTTTTCGCTGACCGAGCAATTCAAGGACGGCGAATTGCCCTTCAATTTCGACGTGACCTACCTCGACGGCGAACGGTTCTATATCGAGATCATCAACGGCACCGAACGCATCCGCTGCGACAGCATTCAATACGGCCGCGACCGCTCCACCGCCCGCGACACGTTCAACGTCTTTTTCCCCGAATACGCCTCCTACCTCCACACCGAAGTGCGCGGCGGCGTCATGCAGGGCGAATGGATCGTGACCACCCGCGACAACTACCGCATCCCGTTCTACGCCTATGCCGGCCGCGACTACCGCTTTACCTCGCTCAACCAAAAACCCGAAGCCGACCTCAGCGGCGAGTGGGCCGCACTGTTTGGCATCGACCAGGATAAACCCGAAAAAGCCATCGGCGAATTCCGGCAAAACGGCAACCACCTCGAAGGCACCTTCCGCACCGAAACCGGCGACTACCGCTTCCTGGAAGGCACCGTGCAGGGGCGCAAATTCTGGCTCTCCTGCTTCGACGGCGCCCACGCCTTTCTGTTCGGCGGCAGCATCCACGGCGACACCCTGCAGGGCGAATTCCAATCGGGCAAACACTACCAAACGCTCTGGACGGCCTGGCGCGACCCCCAGTTCCATCTCGGCGACCCCGACTCGCTGACCAGCCTGAAACCCGGCGCAGCATCCATCGCCTTTTCACTGCCCACCCCGGAGGGCCAAACCCTCACCTTCCCCTCGGCGGCTTTCGACGGAAAAGTGAAAATATTCACCGTCATGGGCACCTGGTGCCCCAACTGCCGCGACGAACAAAATTTCCTCGTCGATTATTTAGCCAAAAATCCGGCACTCGCCGGTAAAATGGCCGTGGTCGGTTTTGCGTTTGAACGTTTTAGAGACACCGCGCAGGCCAAGGCGCATTTACTCGAATACAAAAAACAAATGGGCATACCTTTTGACTTGGTGTATGCGGGCAAAGCCGACCGGGAAGAGGCGAGCAAGGTGTTCCCCGCGCTGAGCGGGATCATGGCCTTCCCCACCATGGTGATCCTCGACAAACAAAACCGGGTGCGCCGAATCCATACCGGATTCGACGGACCCGCCACCTCCAAATACGCCACATTCGAAAACGCCTTTGCCCAACTGATCCAAACCCTGGCCAACGAATGAACACCCGCCTTTCTACCCCGGAACCGGCCTTTACATACCGATTACCAGTGCCCACAAACTGTTGAACCGAAATCAATTATGTCTACCATCTTACTCGTTTACTGTGCCGAAAACAGCGATCTGGCCGAAACGTTGGCCCGTGACCTGGGGCGCATCGGGATGCCCTTCGAACACCTGTGCAACCGCCCCGGCGAACAGCCCGGCCAGTTAGCGGCCCGCGTGCAGGCTTCCGACGAACCCGTACTCCTCCTGCTCACCGACAATTACCTCCGCAACCGCGATTGCATGGCATCCACCCTGGCCATGTACCAACTGCTGGTGCGGCAAAACCGCGTGCTCACCGTGGTGGCCGACGGCCGGACAAGCGCCGACGGCGGCCACACCTACGAGGCCGTGCCGACACAGTTCGACCGCGTCGTGCATGCCATTCAATACATGAATTTCTGGCAAACGGCCTACCTCGACCGGACCAGCGGCCTGTCGGAAGTAGCGCCGGCCGACAAAGAAGCCTATGAAAAGGAACTCGAAACGGTGCGCAATATCGCCAACGAGATCGGCGAACTGTTCTCCGCCCTGCGCGACAACGGCTATTCCACCTGGGCCCAACTCCAGGCCGACCAGTATGCCTTGTTCTTCCGGCACTTCGGCCTGCAGGAGTGGCACGACCAATACCGCAAACTGACCGCCATCGAACAGGAACCGGCCGTGCCGCCCATCCCCGATACCGCTCCCGCCGTGCCCGTGGCCGAAACACCCGCCGTGCCCGGACCCCTGGCGCCGGCCTCGGCCGAGATCGCGCCGCTGCCAACCAACGGCCAACCGGTGCAAAAACCCGTTTTCAACGGCATGGATACCCTGCTGGAAGCGATCGACGAGGAAGAAGCGGAACACACGGCACCCCTCGAACCGGCACAACCGCAAATACCTGCGCCCGACACCAGCCAGTCGGCGCTCGAACGGCTGATCGAAACACCGGCGCCTGAACCGGATGAACAGGAAGTCCGCCAAATGACGCAGGATGCCTGGTTCTGGCTCGAAAAAGGCTATGTGGAACGCGGACTGGAATTGTTCCGCGTCGCCCTCGAACAGCACCCCGGCCACCCTACCCTGCAGGCCGAATACCAGCGCGCCCTGCAACAATACGGCAGCGACAGCGCCGAAGACGCCGAAACGCCCGCGCCTGAAATAGTGGCCCCCGAGCCGCCGGCCCCGCCGCCACCGGCGCCCGAGCCTGCGCAAGACGCCGGATCGTACGATCAAATGGGCGAAAACGCCCTGGCCAAAGGCGACTACCTGCTGGCCAAATACTGCTGGGACCGCGTCACCGAACTGCAGCCCGGCTACCCCGGCATCTACCGCAAACTCGCCCTGCTCACCAGCGACCACCTTACCGACTACAAAGAAACCGCCGCACACTACCTCGAAGAGGCCCTCGCCGCCGACCCCAACGACGCCGAACTCCACTTCCGCCTGGCCATGCTGCTGCGCGATCACCTCGACCAACCCGACGCAGCCCGGCGCCACCTCGGCGACACCGTCATGCTCAACCCCGACCACGGTCAGGCCTGGATCGCTCTCGCGCAGGCCACCCGCGATATGGGCGACCTCCAGCAGGCCGCCAACCTCTACCGCCACGCGCTCGACATCGACCCTTCGCTCCGCACCGACGCCTACGACGCGGTTTTCGCGCCGCCCGCACCCGTGCCGGAAACCACTGCGCCGGCACCGCCGCCACAGGCGGAAGCGCCGGAACCCGCGGCCGAACCCACCGGCAATGCCGCGGCCGAACGCCCCGCCGAGCCCCTCACCGTGCTCGTCACCGGCGCCACTTCGGGCATCGGCCGCGCCACCGCCGAACTGTTTGCCCGCCACGGCCACCGCGTCATCCTCACCGGCCGCCGCGACGACCGCCTGGCCGAACTGAAACAGCAATTCGAAACCGGCTTTCACAGCGACGTACTCACCCTGGCTTTCGACGTGCGCCAGCCCGGCGCCGTGCAACACGCCCTCGAAAACCTGCCCGAAGCCTGGCAAAACGTCGACCTGCTCATCAACAATGCCGGCCTGGCTAAAGGCCTCGCGCCCATCCACGAGGGAAGCCTCGACCACTGGGAAACCATGATCGACACCAACCTGAAAGGCTTGTTGTATGTGACGCGCATCGTGGCGCAAGGCATGGTGCAGCGCCGCAAGGGCCATATTATCAATATCGGCTCCAGCGCGGGCAAGGAAGTGTACGCCAACGGCAACGTGTACTGCGCCACCAAATTCGCCGTGGACGCGCTCACCCGCGCCATCCGCCTCGACCTACACACCTACAACATCCGCGTCAGCCAGGTGAGCCCCGGCCACGTGGAAGAGACCGAATTTGCCATCAACCGCTTCGACGGCGATGCCGAAAAGGCCCGGATCTACAACGATTTTCAACCGCTCCGCGCCGAAGATGTGGCCGACGCCATTTACTACATCGCTACCCGGCCGCCGCACGTCAATATCCAGGATATCTGGATGTTCGCCACCCAGCAGGCCAGCGCCACCGTGGTGGACCGCTCGGGGCGGTAAGGGTGTGGACAAGGCGTTGCTCTTTACTGCTGCGTGGGCTGTGCGCCCCGGGCCCCGGGTCCCCAGGCCCCCCGACCCCCTAAAGGGGGAGGACATCCCGAACCGGGAAGCACTTGTGATTGCGGCACTGATAGTCAACCAATTCAGTATTTGCCACTGCGAAATCTTCCCAAACCAGAGTGCCTTCTGCCGTCCGCGAGGCATGCCCGACCGAAGGGGATGGTCCGCCGTCAGGCGGAGCGCCTTTTTTGACAGGGGAATTGAAACGCAATGGCTCACAAAATACCACCATGCCCTGTCAAAAACAGCGCAATCCCCGCAGGTCGTTGGCACTGCCGGAAGGACAGCCTTTTTCTTTTGGTTACTTTTCTTTTGGGCGAGCAAAAGAAAAGTAACAATGCCGGTCAAAGGACAGGATACTCCACTGTAACCAGAAAGCCAAACAACGGACCAGCAGCTCGTTTCGAATACGAAATGGGTCTTCAACGAGTGATTGCGGTACTGATAG
>JBGARJ010000002.1:0-268430 GCA_044230315.1 Saprospiraceae bacterium | reverse complement strand
GAATACGGAATACGGAATACGGAATACGGAATACGGAATACGGAATACGGAATACGGAATACGGAATACGGAATACGGAATACGGAATACGGAATATTCTAACACAACTATTTGATTGTCTGCATGAAAGAACAATTTTTTTTGCATATTTCAAACGCCCTTGCCCGGCTCGCCAAGGCCCTATTCCGCATTCCGTATTCCGCATTCCGTATTCCGTATTCCGCATTCCGTATTCCGCATTCCGCATTCCGTATTCCGTATTCCGCATTCCGCATTCCGTATTCCGCATTCCGTATTCCGTATTCCGTATTCCTTATGATGTTGGCGCTGGCCGCCTGCCATCCGGCCAAACGGTCGGTGAGTACGACGCCGGGCGGCCGACCGCCGGTTGCCGGCAAACCGACCGACCGACCGGGCAAATACGATCCCATGGATACCATCCGATGGGTGCCGGCGCCATTAGGCAAACCACCAATTTCAGATGCCACTGGCGTTCAGGGAGAAACGCCATATTCGGGTCAGACGTACCGGCTGGCGTTGTTGCTGCCCTTTCTGACCAATCAATTTGACCCATCCGGGCAAATTGTACCGGATAAAAGCAGCCTGGCCCTGCAATTCTATGCCGGCGCAAACCTGGCGCTGCAGCAACTCTCCACTGAAGATGGCCTGAACCTGGCTGTCGATGTGTTTGACACGCAGATCAACGATGCCGATTTTCAGCGCCTGTTCAGCAATCCGCGACTCGACAAGGCCCAGGTAGTCATCGGACCGATCCGCTCCAGCCACGTGAGCCTGATGGCCGAGCGCATCCGGCAAACCCACCAGATCCTTGTTTCTCCCGAAAGTCCGAACATGGACCTGACGACGGGAAACCCCGATTTTATCCAGACCAATCCCTCGCTTCGGGCACACTGCTCGGCTATCGCCCGGTATGTGCTAAGCCATCACCGCCCCGACGCTGTCACCCTGGTCTGCAAACAAAAAGAATCCGACCGGCTGCCTTATTTCCAACAGGCCAGCGGCAGCTCCCGGTTTGCCGAACTGATCGTCCCCGACGCCGCGGTTAATTTTGACAATATCGATCTTCGGCCCTATTTGAAACCCGGTCGTACATCAGTGTTTATCCTGCCCGTTTGGGCCAGCCAGGATTTCGTCATGGCATTCCTGCGCAAACTACACGCCAGCCGCGGCGCCAATGCCGTGGAAGTGTACGGAATGCCGCAATGGGTCAATTTTGAAAACATTGATCCCGAATACTTTGCCGAGATGAACGTGCATCTTTCCTCCGCCGGTTATGTGGACCGGAATGCCCCCGAAGCTCATGCATTCCGGCAGGCCTTTTACGATGTTTACGGCACGGTACCCGATGATGATGCGTACACCGGGTACGACGTCACCCTGTTCACCGGGAAGATGCTCAAAAAATACGGGCTGAGTTTTCCCCAACGCCTGGCCGCAGAGACAGCCTTTACCGGCCTGCATACTCAGTTTCAGTTTGCCAAAGTGGTCACCAGTGGTTTGACTCCGCCAATGCAGGACCTGAATCAATACGACTACCTGGAAAACATCTTTGTACACATCCTGAAGTTTCAAAATTATAAATTTGTTCCAGTCGGACCTTAACCAGCCCCGAAGCCGCTGCCGGCCGTATGAAACCCGAACGTGAAGCCAAGCTCCGCGCCGTGATCCGGCAAAGTCAGCCGGATCTGACCGTGGTGCTGGAAAATATTTTCGATCCGCTCAACATCAGCGCGGTATTGCGGTCCTGCGATGCCGTGGGGGTGCGTGAAGTGTTTGTGGTGTACACCAAACAATACCTGGAAAAGCGCGGCCTCGTCATCGGCAAAAAAACATCGGCGGGCGCCTTCAAATGGATCGATGTTTATGTTTTTGAAGATCTCGGGGAGTGCTTCAGCCGGGTGCGTCAACGCTACGAACGCATTTTGGCAACACACCTCCTGGGCGAAGAAAGCCGGTCTCTTTACGATCTCGACCTGACGGAACCCACCGCCTTGTTGTTTGGCAACGAAGACGAAGGCATCAGTACCGAGGCGCTTGCGCTGGCAGACGGCAACTTTTTGATCCCGCAGTCCGGTTTTACCGAAAGCCTGAATATCTCGGTTGCCTGCGCCGTCTCTCTGTTTGAGGCGCGCCGGCAGCGGGCCGCTAAAGGCTTTTACGATCAGCACCCAAAACTGAATGCCGCCGAACAGGAACAATTGTTTCAACGCTGGAGTCACATGCTGAAAGACAAAGCCTGGCATAGGCGTTATGCTATTCCGGTCGGTAAAGATTCTGCACCTTTGTTGCCGGTATTTGTCGAACGCGATGAGTATGCGCCGACGAAAAAGCAAATCCGGCCCCACCCGCTGAGCAAATTCGATCTCTAAAACAGGCAGGTTCCGCCGGATAGCAGGGGATACCTGGCCGCTACATTTCGGAAAACAAGCTGTAACACCCGGTCCATATTCATTCCAATGCAACTGTCCCTCATTATTCCGCTAAAAAATGAAGCCGAGAGCCTGCCGGAGTTGGAGGCCTGGATTCGCCGTGTGCTGGAACAACACGGCCTGAGCTACGAAGTGATTTTTATCGACGACGGCAGTACCGATACTTCCTGGGCGGTCATTGAGCAGTTAAAAGCCACCAATCCTAATGTCCGGGCAATCAAATTCCGGCGCAATTACGGCAAATCGGCGGCCTTGCATATCGGCTTTCAGGCCGCCCAGGGCGATGTGGTCATTACGCTGGACGCCGATCTGCAGGACAGTCCCGACGAAATCCCCGGGCTCTACCGAATGGTTACCGAAGAACATTATGACCTGGTAAGCGGGTGGAAAAAACGGCGTCACGACCCGCTGGAGAAGCGCCTGCCCAGCAAATTATTCAACGCCGTGGCCAGTCTGATGAGCGGCATTCCGTTGCACGACTTCAACTGCGGCCTCAAAGCCTACCGCCAAGCGGTGGTGAAGGCCGTGGAAGTGTATGGCGAGATGCACCGCTGGATACCGGTGCTGGCCAAATGGGCCGGATTCACCAAAATCGGTGAAAAAGTAGTGGAGCACCAGGCGCGAAAATACGGCCATTCCAAATTTGGCTGGGAACGCTATATCAACGGCTTTCTCGACCTGCTTTCCGTGTATTTCGTGGGCAAGTTCGGCAAACGGCCCATGCACTTTTTCGGCACTCTTGGGGTGTTGTCCTTCCTCATCGGGTTCGGGTTTCTGGCTTATCTGAGCTGGGCCAAATTGGTGTACCAGGAGTACGGCATTGCCGACCGGCCGTTGTTTTACTTTGGGATTCTGGCGCTTATTGTAGGCACCCAACTCTTCCTGACCGGGTTTATCGCCGAAATTGTAAACCGGAACTCCGCCAGCCGGAACGAGTATTTAATTGAAAAAGAACTGTGAAAATCATTCTGCTTTCCCCGGCACACCCGTTGCGCGGCGGCATTGCAGCGTCGTCTGAGCGGCTGGCCCAGGAACTCGCTTCGATGGGGCACGACGTGGTGCTGTACAGCTACAAACTGCAATACCCGGCCTTTTTGTTTCCCGGCAAAACACAATGGACGGACGATCCACCCCCACCCGGATTGCACATCAAAACCCGGCTCAACTCTATCCACCCCTTCAACTGGCTCCGTGTCGGCCGGGAAATGGCCAAAGAAAACCCCGACAAGATTATCGTGCGGTTTTGGCTGCCCTTTATGGGGCCGGCGCTCGGCACAACGCTGCGCGTGGCGCGCTGGTTTTCTGCCCGCAAGCTGCACGTCACAGCCTTGGTTGACAACATCATTCCCCATGAAAAACGCCCCGGCGACCGGTTGTTTGCCCGCTATTTCGTTCGGGCCTGCGACGATTTTGTGGTGATGTCACGATCTGTCGGGGCCGAAATTGCGGGATTTCTCACCGCAAAAAAACGCAGAGACCAGGATCAACTGCCGGATGGGGGAAAAGTGGTCCGCTACGCCCCCCACCCTATTTACGACACCTACGGCCCGCCAATAGCACAGCCTGTTGCCCGGCAGCAACTGGGCCTTCCGGAGGATATCCCGATCGTGTTGTTCTTTGGTTTTATCCGGGCCTATAAAGGGCTCGATCTGCTGCTGGAGGCCCTCGCCCAGGCGCCGGAGGTGCACGCCCTCGTGGCGGGCGAGTGTTATGAGGACTGGCAACCCTATCAAGCCATTATCGACGCTAAGGGCCTGGCCAATCGGGTGCACTTGTTCACCGATTTTATCCCGGCCGGCCAGGTAGCGGCCTTTTTTTGCGCAGCCGACCTGGTGGTACAGCCTTACCGCAGCGCCACGCAAAGCGGGATTTCACAAATCGCCTACCATTTTGACAAGCCAATGGTGGTGACCAACGTCGGCGGCCTGCCGGAGATCGTGACCGATGGCGTATCGGGGTATGTGGTCGAACCGGAGCCGAACGCTATCGCGGCAGCCATCCGCGATTTTTTTGACCACCGGCGCGCCGCCGAGCTACAGGCGGGCGTTCAACAAGAGAAACAGCGGTTTTCCTGGACCGCCCTGGCGCAGACCTTGCTGGCAAACGTTAAGTAAATTTTAAATATCGCGGCTGGGCTTGGAATCATCGATGAAAGCCACCTATCCTTGCACCCGCTAAAAGCACAACCCGAATGGTATTCCGCTCTCGAATTATGATGTGCCGTATGATGAACATGTGTGGTCCCGCCACGCGATGTGAGAGCGAGCTATTCTTCCATACGACATAAAGTTTTCAGTTTGTAAAACTTGGATCCGGAAGCCCTTTCACACGCCGCGTGTGAAAGGGCTTCTGCTTTTTCCCTCCGTTTCCTGTTCTTCAACCAGTTCAAACACTATGGCCGCGCTACAAACAGTAACCCTCCCCCATCCTTTCAAACTCGAAAACGGGCAGCAACTGCCCAACCTCGAAATTGCCTATCACGTTCGACCCCGACCGCTACTTCATCGTTTGCGCCAACAACCTCGGCTCCTGCTACGGCACGACCGGGCCGCTGAGCCTCCACCCGGATCGGGGCGCCCCCTATTTTCACGATTTCCCGGCCATTACGATCCGCGATATGGTACAAGTGCAGGATGCACTCCGCCGGCGCCTCGGTATCCGGAAAATTCACTTGCTCATCGGCGGTTCGCAAGGCGGGCAGCAGGCTTTGGAGTGGGCCGTACAGGAACCCGGACTTGCGGAAAACCTGGCCCTTATCGCGACCAATGCCGTACACTCGCCGTGGGGCGTAGCTTTTAACGAAAGCCAGCGGCTTGCGATCGCCACCGATCCCAGCTGGCGCGAATACTCGGTGAGCGCCGGCCTTCAGGGCCTGAAAACCGCCCGCAGCATCGCCCTGCTGAGTTACCGGCATTACCACACCTATGGACATTCGCAGTTGCCGAAATCAGACGACCAGCTGGATCATTATCCGGCCTCCTCCTACCAGCGCTACCAAGGCGAGAAACTGGCCCGGCGGTTCAACGCATTTTCCTATTGGGCGCTGTCCAAAGCCATGGATACGCACCACATCGGCCGAAAGCGTGGCAAAATCGAAACTGTATTGGGCGGCATTCAGGCCCGAACAATAGCGGTTTCCATTTCCAGCGACATGCTCTTCCCGCCCGCCGAACAGCAATTGCTGGCCCGGCACATCCCGCGGGCCGTATATGCCAGCATCGACTCCCATTACGGGCACGACGGCTTCCTGACGGAAACAGCAGCCCTGAGCAAAATTTTAGGCGATTTCCTGGCACCGCCGCATGCGAAAGCACCGCCGCGGGTTACTCCCCGCACGGAAACGCAAACCATTTAGACCCGCGCCATACCATCCATTTCCAACTGATATTTCTATGAAAGCCAAAATCGGTCTCTTCGGATTCGGCGTAGTCGGCCAGGGGTTTTACCACATCCTCGCGCAAAAAAACGGGACGGCGCCCGGGCAAATCGCCCGGATCTGTGTCCGCGACCGCACAAAGATCCGCTCACTGCCGCCGCAACATTTTACTTTCGATGCAGCCGACATTCTCGACGACCCGGAGATCACCCATGTGGTTGAACTGACCGACCAACCGGAGGCGGCGTACCACATCGTCCGAACGGCGCTTCAGCGCGGTAAAATTGTTATTTCAGCGAATAAAAAAATGCTTTCGGAACGGATCGCCGAGCTCTCGGCGCTGCAACGCGGCACCTCCGGAACACTTTTGTACGAAGCTTCGGCTTGTGGAAGTATTCCTATTTTTCGAAACCTCGAACATTTTTACGCACACGACGAGGTGGAGGGCATTCAGGGTATTTTCAACGGCTCTACCAATTTTGTGCTGACGCAAATGACGGAATCCGGTTTGGGTTTTACCGAAGCATTGGCGCAAGCCCAGGCATGCGGATTTGCGGAAACCGATCCATCACTCGACATTGATGCACACGATCCCGCCGCCAAGCTGGCCTTGCTCACCGCACATGCGCTTGGTCATTTTTTTGATCCGGAACAGATTTTCCGTTTCGGTATCCGCACCGTCACCAGCACCGATGTGGGTTTTGCAACGGCGCAACACCGCAAAATCCGGCTGCTGGCCAAAGCGCAGCGGCTGCCAAACGGTGCCGTGCGCGCGTTTGTGATCCCTTCGGCGGTGCCGGCGGGAAACCCGTTTTTTGCCCTCGGCAATGAGTACAACGGTGTGCTCATTGAATCCAGGTACATGGACACCCAACTGCTTACCGGCAAAGGGGCCGGCGGTTATCCAACCGGTTTTGCTGTATGGAGCGATCTGATCGCATCCACGCAGGCGGGCACATCCGGATACGCGAGTCTACACCGGGCACAGGCAACTACTCCTGATCAAACCTTCCAGCTCCGGGTTTACCTGCGGTTACCCGAGCCGGCACTACGCCGGTTGATCCCTGGATTTGTAGCGGAGTGGGAGCGTCAATCAGCTGACGGGCTGCAGCTGATTGGCCATCTGAACTTGCAGGATCTGGTGAAAACGAGAGAAGATTTGCTGGTAGCCGGTGCGTTCGTGGCCCAATGGGAGACTTAATTCCGGCCTATTACTACGAAGGCACGGAGTTGAGCCTTCCGAAAAAAAGGCAACTCCGTGCCTTCGCGGGGAACAAGGGGATTTTCACACGCCCCTTGACATCAAAATTCAGTGCGGCAGCTTGTTCCGGATTTTTCCGTAAAAAAACGTTCCGGTCATAGCCGAAACCAGGAACAGGATCAGCACAGTATAACCGCTGCCCAGCAGGATAAACATGGGCGCCGGGCAAATGCCTGCCAGCGCCCAACCCAATCCGAAGATGAACCCGCCGATGATATAGCGCGGATAGGTTTTGTTCTTCGGCGGGATCACGATTTCCTGACCTTCCACCGATTTCACGTGATAGCGTTTGATCACTTGGACGATCAGCACACCCGCAACGACGGCCGTGCCTATAATGCCATACATATGAAACGCCTGAAAATGAAACATTTCAAAAATCCGGAACCACGACACGGCCTCTGTTTTGTACAGCGTGAAACCAAGCAGGATTCCAACGAAAATATATCTCGACATGCGCATAATGCCAGCGAATTTTAAGTTCGACGTTTGGAGGTGTATTTATCTGAAAATCAACGGGAAAAGAAAGTAGGTCATGGTCATCCCGCCCAGAAAAAACCCGATCACCGATACCAGTGAGGGCAATTCGAGCGCCGAAAGGCCGCTGATGGCGTGGCCCGAGGTGCAGCCGCCGGCATACCGGGCGCCGAAGCCCACCAGGAAGCCGCCACCGATGATCATCAGCAGGCCGCGCCAGGTAAAAATAGCCGTCCAGCTGTACCAATCGGGCACCAGCGGCACCTTGTCGCCTTCAAACTGAAGACCAAGTTGGCGCAGGCTTTCGACCGTTGCGGCCGACACGTGTGCCACCGTTCCATCGGGGGCTGCAAAGTAATGTGCAGCCATATACCCGCCGAATACGGCGCCCAGTGCCACCAGCAGGTTCCACTCCTGGTCGCGCCAATTTATTTTGAAAAATTCATTCATTTCATCGGCGCCATCGGCGGCGCACATCACGCGGAAATTCTCCGACATGCCGAAGTTTTTGCCAAACCACAACAGCAAAAACATAATCATCGCGATCATCAAACCACCGACCCACCAAGGCCAGGGTTGGCTGATGAATTCGCGGAGTTGGACTAGCCAGTCAGGTACCATAAATCAAAATTAAACAGTGTAAGATATCGACAAATGTAGATCAACACGGCAACAGGCTTCGTTGGTGATCCATCAAAAAAATGCTCACGAAAAGATTAAATCCACCTCGTCCGGCTCCGGCGCATGCAAATGCCGTTCGCGCCACCAGTCCCACATCAACGTTTCCAGTTTGGTGGCTACCTGCAGGGCGGCTGCCTGCACAGCGGGCGACAAGCGGACCGACATCGGTTGCAGTTCCTCCGCCGAAACTGTAATTACATAGATCTTGGGCAAATGCCCCGTAATTTGCAGTGCTTCGAGCACGTCGCGCAGCCCAACGTCGTGGGTACTCATCGAACGGGGAAATTCCGAAGCAAAACGAGGTTCCAGCAGCCGGATAGTGCCCGCTGCCTGCCCGTCGAGGGTGGCATCGATCAGTACAACCACTTTGTACTGCTCCATAATACCCATGAGGTGAAATCCCCCGGTGCCGCCGTCGAGTACATCTACCCCCAAGGGCAGATGTGATTCGCTCAGGTGCTGGGCAACATGTACGCCCACCCCTTCGTCGCCCATCAGGTAGTTGCCCACACCGAGGAGCAGGATGCATTTATCATCGCAATCAGGAAAGATCATACAGAATAGTTTTATCGTTTTGTCGGTCAGGCAGGTGTTTTCTCCTGGGGCGTTTCGTCAAAAACCTCTTCTTCAATAAATTTCCAGCCGCCGCCCATCGAAGATATTTCACCGCGCCCTTCCACATAATCGTGGTAAAAGACCAGGTAAATATGCACCATGGCAAACAGGATGAACAGCCACATGGTAATGTGGTGGATTTGCCGAAGCGCGAAGTCGCCGCCAAACAACGGCGAAACCCAAGTGAACATCCCTGCAATCCAAGAGTGGCTCATGGCCGCATACAGGCCAAAGCCGGTGAGGCATTGCACGACGAACATGATAAAGATGAGGAAATAAATAAACCCCGCCAGTGCATTGTGCCCGACCGACAGGTGCTCTTTACCCTTCAATTGCAGAATATCGATCTTGAGCACATACCACATCTCCTGGAAATACTTGCGGCTGGTGGGCACAAAGTTTCGCCAATTGGCATACTTGTTCCCGGCAAAGCCCCAGTAGACCCGGAAGATAAAATTGAACAAAAATATATACGCCGAGGCAAAGTGAATGAAGCGTATCCAGCCGAAAAAATAACGCTCATGCGCCTCCCCGCTAAACTGCATGGCCGGCGGTTTGCCGATCATGTAGCCGGTGACACACAGCGCAACAATAGCCAGCATATTGACCCAGTGGAAAAACCGCACGGGCAGTTGCCAAACAAATACACGGCGAAGTTTATGCGTGGACATAATTTCTAAGATCAGTTGGTCAAGAAAAAGGCCTCCGGAGCTAAGGGACCAATTCGGTTTGCCGAATGGAACATCTTCCACCCGGCAAACCGGCTAACTTAGTGTTCCTACACTACCCGCGCGCGACTCACCTGTTTGCCCTCTTCGTCGTACACGTGCACGGCGCAAGCGAGGCAGGGGTCGAACGAGTGAATGGTGCGCAGGATTTCCAGCGGCTGATGGTCGTCGGCAATCGGCGTATTCATCAGCGCCGACTCGTAGGCCGACTGTTTCCCTTCGCCGTCGCGCGGGGAAGCATTCCAGGTGGTCGGCACTACCAGTTGATAATTGGCGATCTTTTTGTCTTCGATGACAACCCAGTGGCCGAGGGCGCCACGGGGCGCTTCGGTGTGCCCGACACCCTGGGCCTTGGCCGGCCATTTTTCCGGATTGAACTTCTCCATATTGGCCATGCGGGTGTCGCCGTGGCGGATGTTGTCGAGCAGTTTTTCATAAAACTCCAAAGTCCAGTCGGCCACCAGGATCGACTCCAGTCCACGGGCTGCAGTGCGGCCAAGGGTGGAGAACAGCGCGGCAGCCGGCACATTGAGTTTCTGCAAAGTGCTGTCCACCACAGATTTGTAATCTTCACGGCCGCTTGCATAACCGACCAGTACACGAGCCAAGGGGCCCACTTCCATGGCGTTGCCTTTCCAGCGCGGCGTTTTCAGGTAACTGTACTTCTGGGTGGTATCCAGGTGCTCGAACGGCGGTTTCGGACCGGTGTATTTGATGTCCGTTTCGCCTTTCCAGGGGTGCAGACCTTTCGAATCACCCGGATATTCATACCAGGAGTGGTCGATAAATTCCTGTATTTCAGCGTCGTCGCGCATATTGACCTCGTGTACTTTACTGAGGTCTTTGTTGAGGATAGCGCCGGCAGGGAATTTGTAGGTCGAAGGGTCGCGGTAGCCGTTGGTTCCCAGGTCGCCGTACACCAGGTAGTTGCCCAGGCCGCCGCCGATGGCGCCCCAATCGAGGTAGTACGGGGCGATAGCCAACAAGTCGGGGATGTAAACCTGGTTGATGAATTCCCTGGCGTCGGCGATCAGTTGGCCAACGTAGGCCAGCCGTTCGGCATTAAGCACGCTTACATCGTCGAGCCCGATGCTGCAGGCCATGCCGCCTACCAGGTAGTTGGGGTGCGGGTTTTTACCGCCAAAGATGGTGTGCACCTTTACGATCTCCTTTTGCCATTCCAGCGCTTCGAGGTAGTGCGCCACGCCGATCAGGTTGACCTCCGGCGGCAATTTGTAGGCACTGTGCCCCCAGTAACCGTTGGAAAAAATGCCGAGTTGGCCGCTTTCCGCGAATTTGGTCAGCCGTTTTTGCAAATCGGAAAAATAGCCGGGCGAACTTTTGGGCCAGTTGGAAATGCTCTGTGCGATCTCCGAGGTCTTTTTCGGATCGGCTTTGAGCGCGCTGATCACATCCACCCAATCCAACGCGTGCAGATGATAAAAGTGCACGACGTGATCGTGCATGTACTGCGTGCCGAACATGATGTTGCGCACCAGCTCGGCGTTGGGCGGTATGATGATATCCAGAGCATCTTCCACGGCGCGTACGGATGCCAGGGAGTGCACCGTTGTGCACACTCCGCAGACACGGCCGACGAAAGCCCAGGCGTCGCGCGGATCGCGGCCGCGCAGGATTTTTTCGATGCCGCGTACCATCGTACCCGATGAAAAAGCATCGACAATTTTCCCGTCTTTGATATCGGCCTCTACCCGGAGGTGGCCTTCAATACGGGTAATCGGATCGACAACAATGCGCTCGCTCATATTTTTTATTTTAACCGGTTCCGGTGTCGGAAACCGGCCTGATGTTTAACCATATAATTGATTCACGGTGCTGGGGGTAAGCCGGTCAAAGCTCTTTTTCGGCTTCTTTGCCTTCCTCTACCAGGTTCTGGATCAGTTTCGACTTCCGCACATTGGTCATGATGGCGTGGGCGGCAATGCCGGCGCCGGTCAGGATGGCGGCTCCGGTACCGATTTTATCTGCGTCGGACTCGATCCCAAATCCCGGGAAAGGTTGGTTGCGGAGGTACAGCGCGCTGGCGTCCCAATAATTTTCTTCGGAACAACCGAAACAGCCGTGCCCCGATTGGATCGGGAAGCTGGTGCCGTTGTTCCATTTGGTGACCCCACAGGCATTGTAGGTTGAGGGCCCTTTACAGCCCACCTTGTACAGGCAATACCCTTTCTTGGCGTTGGCGTCGTCGAACGTTTCCACATACAGCCCGGCGTCGTAGAATGGCCGGCGGTAGCAGGTGTCGTGTACCCGTTTGGAATAGAACGCTTTGGGCCGGCCGATTCCGTCGAGTTCGGGTATGGTGCCGAACGTGATCAGGTGAACCAACACGCCGGCCATCACCTCGCCAATAGGCGGGCAGCCGGGCACTTTGATGATCGGCACGCCTTTAATCAATTTGTGAATAGGCGTTGCGCCGGTCGGATTGGGCTTGGCCGCTTGCACGCAGCCGTTTGAAGCGCAGCTTCCCCAGGCGATGACGGCCTTGGCGCCCGACCCTACTTCCTTTAAAATGTCGAGCGAGGTGCGACCGCCGATCATGCAGTACACCCCCTCCGCTTCGGTAGGTACCGACCCTTCGATACAAAGCACGTATTCGCCTTTGTATTTCTCCATGGTATCACGCATGCACTTTTCCGCCTGGTGTCCGGAGGCAGCCATCAGGGTTTCGGTGTAATCCAGCGACAGTTTGTCCAGCAGGATATCGGCAACGATGGGGTGTGAGGACCGGATGAAGCTCTCACTGCAACAGGTGCATTCCTGAAAGTGCAGCCAAATAACCGGAATCCGCGGCTTCGTTTCCAATGCGCGCACAACCTGCCCTACCCCGGCGCTTTCCAGCCCCAGGTAAGCAGCAATGGTGGCACAAAATTTCATGAAGTCGCGTCGGGAGTATCCGCGTTCCCGGAGTTCCTCATAATAGCTCGAACGAGTCGGTCGTAGCGACATAGCAATAAGGATTTAGACAAAAAGGAAGATGATCGAATTCGGCGATAAAGGTATTTTACCATATAGGAAACGGCGCCTGAGAAAGATCAAGGTATATTATGATACTAATCATCCGGCAAGCATGGGTGTCGGCAGAATTTTGAACCTGCAAACTCAACAACCCTGCAGATGCACGAGTTATCCATCATCTATAGCATTCTGGAAGCCGCAGAAGCGGAGGTGCAATTACACTCCGACGCAGGATGTGTTGCCGCGATTGAACTCGAAATTGGCGCCCTGGCAGGCGTGGAGGTGAGCACTCTGGAGTTTTTATGGCCTGCAGCGGTCGAAAATACCCTGCTGGAACACGCAGCTTGTCAAATCCACCGGGTGCCTGGCCAGGCCCATTGCAGCGATTGCGATTCCGACTTCCCAATCCGGCAATTTTACGATCCATGCCCCAGGTGTGGGTCGCACATGATCCAGATCACCCAGGGAGAAGAGTTGCGGATCAAATCGCTGACGCTGGTCAGCGAGCACCCCAAGCCTTTCCCCCTAAAACAACAGAACTGGAATTAACCGCCTTTTTGAATGACTTAACCACTCCATGTCATGTGTACAACTTGCGGATGCAGCGGCAACGGACATAAACTGACAGCCTTCCCGGCAGCCAGAAAACCGCAATCGCTTGCCGGTCTTACCCTCGAAAAAAGAGCCCTGGATGCAGTGGAATTGCCCGGCGACACGGCCAGACTCGAAACGCCGCCGCCCACAAAAACTGTGGTGGAACTCGAGCGCGATATCCTCGACAAAAACAACCGTCTGGCCGAGCGGAACCGCGGCTTTTTCGAGGGCCGCAACATCCTGGCACTCAACCTGGTGAGTTCGCCGGGATCGGGCAAAACAGCGCTTCTCGAGCGCACATTGGCCGACCGCGCGGCCCAAAAGCAGTTTTACGTGATCGAAGGCGACCAACAGACGGCCCGTGATGCCGAACGCATCGCCGCCAGCGGAACGCCAGTGGTTCAGATCAACACCGGCAAAGGCTGTCACCTGGAAGCCGAAATGGTCAACCAGGCGATCCGGCAATTACAACCGGAATTCAACAGTACGGTGTTTATCGAAAACGTAGGCAACCTGGTTTGCCCCTCGATGTTCGACCTGGGGGAAGCCCGGCGTGTGGTGGTGATCAGCATTACCGAAGGCGAAGACAAACCGATCAAATATCCCGATATGTTCCGCACGGCGCAACTGTGCGTGATCAATAAAATTGACCTGCTCCCCTACCTGCAATTCGACCTGGAGGCGCTCAAACGCTACGCTCTCCAGGTGAACCCGGCGCTCGAATTCCTGGAGGTTTCGGCCACAACCGGGCAAGGCATGGAGGGTTGGTATTCCTGGTTGGATCATCAAATTTAAACGTATGTGCCTGGCAATTCCTGGAAAAGTAACCGCCATAACCACTGAGGCCGACAATCCGTTTCGCAGCGGAAAGGTCAGTTTTGGCGGCATCATCCGCGAGGTGAACCTGAGTATGGTTCCCGACGCCCGTGAAGGCGACTATGTGCTGGTGCACGTGGGCGCCGCTATTAGTATGGTGGACGAGGCCGAAGCGCTTATCACCTTCGAGTACCTGAAGCAGATCGGTGAATTGGACGAAATCGGGCCGGAACGCCAGCCCACAACTACTTAACCATGGACGGCGCCTTTCCACTGTTATTCGCGATATCGTTCGGGTTTGCGCATGCATTTGAAGCAGATCATCTGCTCGCAGTAAGCAATATCGTGACCAAACGCGATTCCATCTGGCTTGCTGTAAAAGACGGCATCGCCTGGGGGCTTGGCCACACATCCACCATTTTTGCCATCGGGTTTATCATCATTATCGGCAAAATTGCCATCACCAATCAGACCTTCCACTACTTTGAAGCCGCAGTAGGCGTCGTACTGATCAGCCTGGGCGCTTTTCGCCTGCGCTACCTGTGGCAATCGGGAAGCGGGTTTCACGGACACTTTCACCTCGAAGACCTGGCGTTCTGGAAAAAACAGCCCGGGAAGCCGTTGCACTTTGCTCCCGTCAAACCCACTGCCTTCTCCCACCCGATCAACCAGTACGTACTCCGCTACGCTCCGCACCCCGACAGCCACCGGCTGGCCTACCTGGTCGGGTTGATACACGGCCTCGCAGGCAGCGGCGCTTTGGTCTTGCTGGTCATGAGCCAGATCCGCAGCGCCCCCGTAGCCATGGCGTATTTGTTGGTATTCGGGATCGGTTCGATCGGTGGGATGTTGCTCGCCAGCGGACTGTTCAGTTTGCCTTTTTCGAAAAAACTGTCGGCCAACACCACGTTGCAAACCGGTTTGACGCTCCTTTCATCTCTGCTGTGCGTAGGCTATGGCCTGCATGTGGTGTTTGAAAACCTGATCGGCTGACGTCGCCAATCTTGTCCTGAATAAAAGACCTGAAAACCAATTTAGTATGAAATACATCAACGAGTACCGCGATCCGGAATTGGTGCAACAATACGTCCGGGAAATCCACCAGACCGTCACCCGGCCCTGGTCGATCATGGAAGTGTGCGGTGGCCAGACGCACAGCCTGGTCAAGAACGGCCTGCTCAATATGCTGCCGCAGGAAGTGACCATGGTGCATGGTCCCGGTTGCCCGGTATGTGTGACGCCGCTGCACCTGATCGACAAAGCCGTTTGGCTGGCGGAGGAACAAGGCGTCATATTGTGTTCATACGGTGATATGTTGCGTGTGCCGGGTTCGAAAAAAAGTTTGCTCGAAGCCAAGGCGGGCGGCGCCGATGTGCGGATCTTGTATTCACCTCTCGAAGCGGTAAAAGTAGCGCAGGATAACCCCGGGCGTGAAGTGGTGTTTTTTGCGGTGGGGTTCGAAACGACCGCGCCGGCCAATGCTATGTCGGTGGTTCATGCCCTCCAGTTGGGGGTCCGGAATTACTCCATCCTGGCTTCCCACGTATTGGTTCCGCCGGCCATCGAAGCCGTGATGAACGACCCCGAGACCCGGATACACGGCTTTCTGGCCGCGGGTCACGTGTGCACTGTCATGGGTATCAATGAATATTACCCGCTGGCAGAAAAATACCGGATCCCGATCGTGGTCACGGGGTTTGAACCCGTCGACCTGCTCCAGGGCATCCTGATGACGGTTCGCCAACTCGAAAACGGCGAACACCGGGTTGAAAATCAATACAGTCGCGTAGTACGCCCCGAAGGAAATCCAGCTGCCCGGCAAATCATCAGTCAAGTGTTCACGGTTGACGATCGGGAATGGCGCGGCATCGGTACCATTCCCAACAGCGGTTGGGAAGTGCAGCCCGGGCTCGCCGAGTTCGATGCCAACCGGAAGTTCAATGTTCAATTGGAAAAAGCGCCCGAAAGCCCCGATTGCATCGCCGGCCTGGTACTCAAAGGGATCAAAAAACCGCACGAATGCCCGCAATTCGGCAAAGGATGCACCCCGTCTATGCCGCTCGGCGCCCCTATGGTGTCGTCGGAGGGCGCTTGCGCAGCCTACTACCACTTTTCAAAAGCCATGGAGGAGATGGTGTAGCACCGTTGTTCTGAACAAAACAACCCGCTTTGAATCCTGAACACCTTGTCGATCCTCGTCTAAAAAAATATGCCATGCAACTGCAATGTCCGATGCCCAAACTCGATTTCGACGTGATCACCCTGGGTCACGGCAGCGGCGGTTTGCTCACCAACAAGCTGTTGGAAGCAGGCGTCTTTGAAGTGCTGAAAAACCCCCTGCTCGACACCCACCACGACGGGGCAATGATCGAACTGACAGGCCGTATTGCATTTTCCACCGACAGTTATGTCATCTCGCCGGTGTTCTTCCCGGGGGGCAATATCGGCGAGCTGGCGATCAACGGCACGGTGAACGACCTGGCCATGTGCGGCGCCTCGGCCCGCTACCTTTCCCTGGCTTTTATCCTTGAAGAGGGCCTCACGATGCCGGAGTTTTGGGAAATTCTGGTGAGTATCAAAACGGCGGCCCAGCGCGCCGGCGTTCAAATCATTACCGGCGACACCAAAGTGGTGGAACGCGGCAAAGGAGACAAAGTTTTTATCAACACGACCGGTATCGGGACCATCCACCCCCGGGCCGACATATCGATGAACCGGGTAAAACCGGGCGACCGGATCATCGTCAGCGGCCCGATCGCCACCCACGGCATCGCCATCATGAGCGTGCGGGAAGGACTGGAGTTCGAAACTACCCTGCAAAGCGACACTGCCAATCTTAACCACACGGTGCTGCACTTGCTCGAGACCTTCGGGCCCGATATTCACTTACTCCGCGACCCGACGCGCGGCGGCGTGGCAACTGTGCTCAATGAAATTGCCCGCGATGCCCGGCTTGGGGTGGAAATGCAGCAAGACCGGGTGCCCGTCCTCGAAGAAGTTGCCGGCGCCTGTGAACTCCTTGGCTTCGACCCACTGTATGTGGCGAACGAAGGGGTGTTCCTCGCCGTGGTGGAAGACCGGGCTGCCGAATCGGTGCTGGAAGTACTGCGCGCGCTTGAACACGGTGCAGCTGCCCAAATTATAGGCGCCGTAGTCGAGGCGCATCCCCGCCAGGTTATCCTCCACAGCCAGGTAGGCGGGCGCCGCGTGGTAAACATGCTCACCGGCGAACAATTGCCGCGTATTTGTTAATCCGCCTCCAGGGCTACCATCAGCTGACCGAACGAAATCCCTTCGTCGTTCGGGGAAAGCTGGCGGTGAAACCACAGTTCAAACTCCGGTCGCAGCAATTCCAGCGCCAAATCCACCAGCAGGGCATTCTGCCAAACACCGCCACTAAAGGCCAGAATCCGACAATCGTGCTGCCGTGCCTGAAACCGGATCGCTTCGATCAGCCGGAGGTGGAACCAGGCAGCGATTTTGTCCACTTCAAGCCCATTCTGTATTTCGACAAGTATTTGTTTTACAATGGCTTGCGTGGGAATCAGCGTGTTTTCGGAAATTATATTGTCACCGGCAGCAGGCCGGCGCAGCCCTTCCCGCCGGAAATACCGGGCGGCAGCCTGCTCCAGCTGCATAGCCGCTTCCCCTTCGTAATACACACGGTCGGCCATACCGAGCATGGAAGCCACCCCATCGAACAGGCGCCCCACCGAGCTGGTCTGCAAAAGGTCGCCTTTTTGGAGTATTTTCGGGTAAAGCGCCCATTCCTGTGCCGAAAATTTTGGCTCGAGTAAGGGCCCGCTTCCGTCCAGCGCATAAGCAAGGCTCAGGGCCGAAATCCGCGGCTCCCGGGGCATCTTGTCCCCTAGCAGAAACGCGAACGGTTCAAAATGCCCAACCCGCCGGATCGAATTGCCGTCGAAACGGAAAAACTCGCCACCCCATACCTGTCCGTCGTCTCCGTAGCCGGTGCCGTCCCAGATGACCCCCAGCACGGGAAGGGTGGCCGGCGATTCGCCCAGGAAGCGGCCATTTTCAGCCAACACCGCACCGAAGTGTGCCGCATGGTGCTGCACCTCCCGAAACGGCACCCCCCACTCGGCTGCCAGACGCTTTCCGAGTTGGGTGGAAAAATAATCCGGGTGTTTGTCCACCGCTATAGCCTCCGGTCGCTCCCGGAACAAGGCCAGGAAGTGCCGCAAGGTATGTTCAAATGCTTCCTGGGTATCGTAGCTCTCTAAATCGCCAAGGTACTGGCTGACATATAAATTGCGCCGGTGTTGCCAGGCGAACGAGCTCTTCATGGTGGCGCCGAGGGCAAGAATGGAGTTCGAATCCCGAAGTTTGAAGTTTGGCGCTTGCCTCAGGGGCCCGGATGGAGTCTGTGCTTGCGCAGGAGAAGGGTTATTTGTGCCGGGCGGTGCATCAAAGAGAAAGGTTGGAGCAAAGCCCCGCGAACGCCGCAATACAATTTGCTGGCGATGGCCAGGGCTCCTGCGCACCACGCTATCATCCTGGGGGACAGCAATATCGCGGTTGTGCCGAAGGATGCCGTCGGCTATTGGAACGAGTGCCTGCAAGGCTTTTTTGTCTTCAAAAATGATCGGCGAGCCGCTGATGTTGCCGCTGGTGGCCACCAATGGGCGTCCCATGCCATGCGCCAGGACCTCCAAAAGCGGGGCATATGGCAGCATGACCCCAATTTGGTCGAGCCCGGGGGCTACCGCTTCGCTGCACAACCCCGAAACCGGCACCCCGCGGCGGTGCAGGAGTACAATGGGCGCAGCCGGGCTTTGCAGTTGCGCCAGTTCATCGGCATGCAGTTCAGCATCCCCTTCTACCTGTTCTATTGAAGCATACAACAATGCAAACGGTTTGGTGGGCCGCCGTTTGCGTTGGCGTAGCAAGGCAATCGCCATCGAATTCGTAGCATCACAAAGCAACAGATAGCCGCCGATACCCTTAACTGCCAGGATTTTACCCTCGAGCATCCAGGCCAGGGCCGTCTGGAGCGGCGCCGAAATCTCTGTCCCAGCGGCATCCAGCAATTGGAGTTGCAGGCCGCAGACTGAGCAGGAGTTGGTTTGGGAAAAATAGCGCCGGTTGGCCGGGTCGTCATATTCAGCCTGACACTCGGGGCATTGAACGAAGGGATGCATGGTGGTGCGCTCCCGGTCGTACGGCAGGCCGGTAACGATTGAGAACCGCGGTCCGCAGTTCGTGCAGGTGATAAACGGATACCCCCAACGGCGGTTGGAAGGATCGTGGAGCTCCCGGCGACAGTCGGCACACAAGCCGAAATCGGGTGAAAGAAGCAAATTCGGCGGTGCATCGGCCGTGCTGTGAACGATACTAAAATCTGTAAACTCCTGCCATTCAATTGTTTCCAACTCATGGGCCGTTATGCGCGCCAATTCGGGCGCTTCCCGGAGCAAAGCATCTGTAAATGCAGTAGCCTGGCTCGCTGTTGCATTGAACACCACATGTACCCCGTCGGTCGTGTTGTTGACCCAACCCAGCAGGCCGTGCGCCCGCGCCAAACGCCAGACAAAGGGCCGGAAGCCCACTCCCTGTACCTGGCCGGCAACGTGAAGGTGATAGGTATGCGTAGATGCGATTGGCATGGTTGATCTCCTAAAAGCAAAGGTAAAAAACGGTCGGGTATGAGCACGTTCACCCGGCAAAGGCTATAAACTGGCCTGCATTAATGCTTCGAAAGATAATCTTGATCAAAAAGTCAGTGGATTATGCGGCTACGAGCACATTATTTCAGTGACTTTCATCCTCGTAAAATGGAGCTTCGGGCCATCAGGTTGTAAAATGTATCTATCCCATGGATTTTTTAAAACTATCTCAATGCAGCCCGTTTGTATAGTGAAAAATTTCCTATGAAAATGAGGCGGGCGCTGTATTATTTTTCAATAAACATCGTTTCGGTTAATGCCCCATATTTAACCGCAATAATTCGCCGTTTTGGGCCGGACATTCATGGAATTGAGTAAATTTGTGCTGGCGCATTGAAAGCGTAAAACAATCTGGTTAAGAACATGCTTGGAATTTCATCGCTGGGCTGTAAATAGAAAATTTAATTTCATGCTGCATTAAATTTTTCGGCGGATTGCCCGCGTATGCCTGCAAAATTTGCCTTGCCTGAAATTAAATTTTTCCATTTTCGCCTCAGCACGAAAATCCAAACATGTTCTAATAATCTTCAATGGTTCCCGCCATTTTCCTAAAAAATTAGATGGTAAGGAAGTACTCCCTGTATGAAGCGTTCAATTGTCCTCAATTGATGCTTCAATTTTTTTAGTTCAAGTGAATTTCTGTATGCGCATCCTGAAAAAAATTTACAACACGCTGTTCTCCACTTCTGCCGCCGGGCTTTACCTGATTTTGCTGGCGGCGTCCATTGGCACCGCCACCTTTATTGAAAACGATTTCGGTACGAGTTCAGCACAGAAAATAATCTTCAAAACGGGATGGTTTGAATTACTGCTGGCGTTATTCGGCATCACCCTCATTGCCAATATTTTACGGTACCGGATGTTCCAGCAGAAAAAATGGACGATACTCACGTTCCACGCGGCCATGCTCGTCATTCTTCTGGGCGCCGGGGCTACGCGCTACTTTGGTAGCGAAGGCATGATGGGCATTCGTGAAGGCGAGGCCTCTAATTCGTTCTTGTCGTCGGAGACCTATTTACAGTTTGAAGCCATCCAGCAAGGCAAGCGTTATCGCTTCGACGAGCCCGTTCTTTTCGCTACATTGGGCAACAACCACCTGAAAAAACGCTATCGCCTGGGCGCCGAGGATATTGAAGTCGAAGTGACCAACTTTATGCCCAACCCAAAAGAAACTATTGTGGAAGACGACGCGAATGGCGTTCCGGTGGTCAAAGTGGTGATCGGCGGCGCGAATGGCCGGGAGGAATTCCCTGTGCCGTATGGCGTAAAGACGAATATCTATGGCACGATATTCAATTTTGGCAACGCCGAAGACCCTGCTGCTTTCAATATTCGATACGAAAACAAGAATTTGACCTTCAAATCCAACACTGCTTTTACTCAAACCGTAATGGCCACGCAAAAAACGGACACCCTCGCGCCGGGGATTGAACACCCTCTCATGCTGCGCAGCCTGTATACCAACGGACAGGAGCGGTTCGTTTTCGGCGATTTCAAACCCAAAGCAAGAGTCGATCTGATTTCATCCTCGGCCAAAATGGCCAATTCCAGCAAGGCAGGTCTGGACCTAAAAATCCGCTCCAATGGTACAGAAAAACAAGTATTTGTCGTCGGCAGCCAGGGCGTGGAGGGCCAGCCGCAGGTGGTCAACCTGGGCAACACCAGTATGGCAATTGCGTATGGCGCCAAACAGGTGAAACTGCCCTTCGCCATCCAGTTGAATGATTTTATCATGGAAAAATACCCCGGCACTGAAAATGCTTCTTCCTATGCAAGCGAAGTGACGCTGATCGATCCGGGAAGCAACCTCAAACGAAACCAACGCATTTATATGAACCATATTCTGAACTATGGCGGTTACCGGTTCTTTCAATCGTCGTATGATCAGGACGAGTTAGGCACCTACCTGAGCGTCAACCACGACATGTGGGGGACCCGGATCTCCTATCTGGGTTATATCCTGCTGACTATCGGCATGTTGCTGACCTTCTTTGACCCCAAAAGCCGCTTCCTTCAATTATCCAACAATATAAAACGCATGCGCCTGTCCACAAAAGTGCTTATCCTGCTGCTCACCGGCGGTTGGATATTAAATTCGCCTGCCGCGATGGCCGAACCCCATACTATGCCCGGGCATGTGATCAATAAAGAACACGCCGCCCGCTTCGGTCGTGTGCTGGTCCAGGATTACAAGGGGAGGCTAAAACCAATGAACACTTTCACCAATGAGATCCTCCGGAAACTCGCCCGGAAAGAAGATTTGTACGGGCAAACAGCCGACCAAATCATCCTCGGCATGTCTACCTATCCGGAAGATTGGTACAACGTTCCGATCATTAAACTGGGCAAACACGAAGAAATCCGGAAACTCATTCAAATCAACGGCGACCTTGCTTCCTACAATGATTTTTTTGATGAAACCGGCCAATACAAACTGAAGGAGCAAGCGCGAAATGCTTATAATATTCAGCCGCGGGACAGGGGTGTTTTCGAAAAAGAGATCATGAAGCTGGATGAAAAAGTGAACATCTGCAGCATGGTTTTTTCGGGCAAGTTCATGAAAGCCTTCCCCGTGCCCGGCGACGCGACCAATACCTGGCAATCGCCGCCGGAAGTCGGCCACCAACATGAAATAACCGCAGCAAACCCTTTTTATGAAAAATTTTACCCGGCCTATATCATGACCCTTCAAAAGGCCCTCCACGATAACGACTGGAGCCTGGCCAACCGGCTGGTTGATGAATTGGACCATTATCAAAAACAATACGGCGGCTCTATTTTACCGTCGGCTTCACAATTGAATGCGGAATTGCTGCTCAACAAACTCAATATTTTCAACCGCCTGAGTATGGTCTACGGGCTCCTGGGATTGGTATTCCTGGGTTTGCTGTTCACCTCGGTTTTCAAGCCCAAACTCCGGCTCAACCTGGCGTTTAAGATCGCCTTTGGCGCCCTGGCATTCGGATTTTTGATGCACACCCTGGGCCTGGGCCTGCGCTGGTATGTTTCCGAGCGGGCGCCATGGAGCAACGGTTACGAGTCTATGATCTATATCGGCTGGACGACCGTTCTGGCGGGACTTATTTTCTCCAGAAAATCGATGGGCGGACTCGCGGCCACCTCCGTGTTGTCGGCCACTATTCTGATGGTATCCGGCATGAGCTGGCTCGACCCCGAAATCACACCCCTGGTGCCGGTGTTGAAATCGTATTGGCTGACAATTCACGTTTCGCTCGAAGCGGGAAGTTATGGATTCCTGGTGTTGGGCGCTATTATCGGCGTATTGAACCTGATCTTTATGATCTTCGCCAATAACAGGAACAAGGAGAATGTCTACCGCATCATCAAAGAATTGAGCTACACCAGCGAAATGACACTTATCGGCGGGCTGTTTATGATCAGTATCGGGACGTACCTGGGCGGGGTGTGGGCCAACGAATCCTGGGGGCGCTATTGGGGTTGGGATGCCAAAGAAACCTGGGCGCTGGTCACCATACTGGTCTATTCGTTCATCCTGCACATGCGTTTTATTCCGGGGTTGCGCGGTTTCTACGCCTTTAATGTAGCCACCTTATTCGGATGGGCTACTGTAATGATGACCTATTTTGGCGTAAACTACTATCTCTCCGGTTTGCATTCCTATGCGGCCGGCGATCCGGTGCCGGTGCCGCCCTTCGTTTACTATTCCGTTATGACGTTAATAACCATTAGCCTGCTGGCATTCTGGCGGCATCGCTGGTACCTGCGTTCGGGGCGCTCCGCTAAAACGGGGGCATTGGAGGCAACGCCGGGGTAAGCCCCCTGTGCAAGATCAAAGGTATTTGCCCCGCCCGGAAGCAGAAAGGCACGGATGATCGCCAGACCGTCCGTGCCTTTCTGCTTCCGGGGAAAATGTGGCATGCAATCATTTCAAGGCTGCCCCTTCCATGATCACATTGTACCGGTAACCGGCGCCAAAATCTTTGTTCAAGGCAATAGTACCTTCCAGGGTAACCACTTCACCCAGCGGTACATTTTCAGTGGTCGTAATGGTAAGATCGAAGTTGTTTGCCGTGCCGTCCTGGATATGGATCCAGTTGCGGCCCATGATCATGGGGTTGATTTTCACGCATTTTCCGGTCACCCGGATCACTTTGCCTTCATATTTGCTCAAATGGCCCACCAGTTCGGCGATTTTTATTGCACCTGGCGCCGATTTGACCGATTTAGGGGGCGCGGTGGCTTCCGGGCTGGGCGTTTGCGTCAGGGCCTGATCGACGGCAGAGCCTCCTCCGCCTCCATCTATCTGTTCTTTTGAAATGCCGGAAACCAGATAGATCGTTTCAAAGACCCGGTTATATTCCTGGCTTTGGAAGTTCTTTTTTAATAATCCGCCCTTATAGTAATAGGTTGCGCCAATCTCAACAGCCGTTTTGGGGATAGCAATCCAAAAATCGGAATCATTCTCCTTTACGCGCACATACGTGTACCGCTCCGTGTTCAACGTTTCTTCTGCCACGACCTTGTGTTCCGCATCCATAGAAACCTGCACGCCGGGTAACGCTTGATCCACGGCACTTCCGGCTGTACTCGTTGCGGATTCACTTTCAATGACCTTTGGTTGGGAATTGCAGGCAAATAAGGATAATATTAACAGTAAAATCGTTTCGAAAACCAAGACTTTCATTTTATCCGTTTTAATTATTGTGTGTGCGGTCATCCGGCTGCGGGTGCAATATACTTTGGTTGCAAGATAAAGACGCCCTCTCTAATTCCAGTAGCATAAGTATTTGTTCAGAACCGCTGTATTAATTTTGTATTGATCAGCATATAATTATTGTTTTGACTGTCGAGCGTCTCCTCCACAAAAAAGTAGAAACCCAGTTTTTTGAGAATCTGCCAGGAAAGGCTGCCGCCTATGATATTTTGGTTGGTTTTGTACTGATACACCGGAAAATCATAATCGACCCGGCGGTAGTAAAGTTCGCCATTAACTTTGCCACCGAAGAAATCCTTGAGCAATTTTACGCCGTAAATCTTACTGTTGATATAACTCGTCTGCAGAAAATTTGCCGTAACCGATACGGAGGCCTTCAGGAAGGGAACACGGTTAACATTCAGGTAAGTGTTCAGGTTTTTTGAATCGTTGATATTGGTTTTTTGAAAACGCCAACTGGCATTCATGCCCCAGGAAATAAGTTTGAACGGCCGGTAGTTGAGGCCAAAACGCAAGCCTTGCCGGGTTTCATCTTCAATTAGCTTGTCGATATAACTTTTATAGGACTCATAGTAAATGATGTTTTTCCGGCTGTCATACGAAATGTTCGCACTCAGCTTCCTCGAAAACCGGTATTGCAGCGAGAGAAAGAGGTTGGTCAGGCTGGGTTTGGTTTTCGATTCATTGTTGATTTTTTCGTACAGATCCACCTCGCAGGAGCCAAACAGGTTCAGGTTTTTTGCCAGGTCGCCGGTGTGTTGAAAATACATGAACCGACGGTCAACGGCTGATTTGTTCCGTTGCTCGATCACGCCCAGCGTAGTGAGCTGATAATTGTTCGGGTTTTTTGCTTCATGCCCAATGTAGGCGCCGCCCTGCATCAGGTGAAAATTGACGCTATAGTCCAACATATCCGGCCGCGAGCCGGCAATGGCGCCGAAGAAAAAACTGCCAAAGCCCTTTTCAAACTGTGCACCGTCTATTGCCCCCATGCTGGCCATCTTCGGGTTGATCCTCCTGCCCAATACCAGATTCGTGTTTTCCGTAAAATCATATTTGACCGAGAGCGAATAAATCTTGAGGGCGTCGTTGAAATTCGCCTTCACCTGGTCCCACTCACCCAGCGTGTGGCGGAAGGTGATATAGTTGTCGGTAGAAAATCTGGAATTCTTAATGTGATCGCCCTGCATTGTAAAGGAATACCGCATCTGGGTCCTGTCTCCCCCCCGGTCGGAAAGGTTGGTGTAGGAGGAAGCAGACAAGCGGGCCCGGATTTTTTGTTTGGGTATTTTTTTGTTTTGCGCTACACCGTCTTCTGCTTTGGCCGCTTGCTCGGGGCTTTTATCGGGATGGCCCGGCGGGAGCGCATCTTTTTCCTTGTTGTCGCCAATGTCTTTCGCTTTGTCTTTCTTCTTTGGTTCCGCCTGAATGGTTCGAGCCGTTATTTCATCGCCAACCCGGATGGTATCCGGTATCAGTTTGGAGCAAACACAAGAGACTGACGACTTATTCGACACCAGCAATGCAGGCAACGGGTTTTCGGCCTTTTTGAAAAACAAGGTATCGCCGATGTTTATCCCCTTCGTGGACTCGAATTTCACGTATACATTCTGCGAGGAAACGAAAGACACAGTCCCCTTCTCCAATACAACCTGAGCCAATACTTGTGCACGTTGCACAAACAGAAAAAGGGCAAGCAAGCAGACGAAATTTCGCATAACTCCTCGGTGTTTTATAGTGTCCGGATAAACCTCCGGGATTATTAATTGGCTGATCCGTTGGGATGGCACGACAAACAAGCAGCACTGTTATAGGAATAGCCCGATACGCCCTGATGGTGGTTATTGGTCTCCGGATTGGTGTGGCAGGTGATACAGGTAAATTGCGCAAAATTTGATGCATTTGTATGGCAGTCGGCACACAGATTCCACTTGTCCTTGTGTTTGCCGTGATAAATGGGGAAATACATCCCGTCGTGATTGAAGGTGGACGGCGTCCAGGCTGTTTCGGTGTGACAATTTTGGCAGGCTACCGGGAAGCCCGCAGAGACGTGGTTGGGATTGGTAGCCTGCGTGTAATTAGCCTGGTGACACCCATAACAGGTATTCGGTGTATTGTTATAATTGCCGTTATGGCAGGCCGCACAGTTGTTGGCAATGGCCGCGTGCGCGCCATTGAGTTGATAATAATTGTTGTGAATGGGGAAAGTTGCCGGCGCCCAGCCATTGGTGGTATGGCATTGGGCACAATCAGTCGGGATAGTCAGTGAAACGTGGTTGGGGTTGGTGGTCTGATTGTAATTCGTGGTATGGCAAGCTGCACAGGTGTTCGGTGTATTGGTGTAATTCCCGTGGTGGCAATCGTTGCAGTCGTTGGCAATGGCCGCATGCGCGCCGGTCAGCGGATACACGGTGTTGTGGTCAAAGGTCGACGGAATCCAAGCCGTTTCGTCGTGGCAACTCGCGCAATTGGTTGGGAATTGTTGCTGAACGTGGTTCGGACTTGTGGTTTGGTTATAATCCCCGATATGGCATCCAGCGCAGGTATTTGGTGTGTTGTTGTAATTGCCGTTGTGGCAGGCCGCGCAATCATTGGCAATAGCCGCATGCGCCCCATTCAAGGCGTAGTAATTATTGTGGATCGCGAAAGTAGCCGGTTGCCAGGCCGCATTGGTATGGCAACTCGCGCAATCCGTCGGAATACCCAGCGCCACGTGGTTCGGATTCGTGGTTTGGTTGTAATTCGGCGTGTGACAACCCGCACAGGTATTCGGCGTAGTGGTGTAATTCCCCTGGTGACAGGCATTGCAATCATTGGCAATGGCGGCATGCGCCCCGGTCAGCGGGTAAAAACTGTTGTGGTCGAAGGTCGATGGCACCCACGCCGTTTCATTGTGACAACTGGCACAATCGGTGGGGAGTTGCGCAGCACCGTGATTGGGGTTGGTCGTCTGATTGTAATTGGTCTGGTGGCAACCCACGCAAGTGTTGGGCGTGTTGTTGTAATTGCCGTTGTGGCAGGCGTTACAATCGTTGGCAATAGTCGCATGCGCCCCGTTGAGCGGATAAAAACTATTGTGGTCGAAAGTCGACGGTACCCAGGCCGTCTCGCTGTGACAAGTGGCGCAATCGGTGGGGAATTGTTCTGCCACGTGGTTCGGATTGGTCGTCTGGTTGTAATTGGCCTGGTGGCAGCCCACGCAAGTGTTCGGCGTATTGTTGTAATTGCCGTTGTGGCAGGCCGCACAGTCGGTAGCGATAGCCGCATGCGCCCCATTCAAGGCATAGTAATTATTGTGGATCGCGAAAGTAGCCGGTTGCCAGGCTGCATTGGTATGGCAACTGGCGCAATCCGTCGGGATGGCCAGCGCCAGGTGGTTCGGATTCGTGGTTTGGTTGTAATTCGGCGTGTGGCAACCCGCACACGTATTCGGCGTGGAGGTATAATTCCCCTGGTGACAGGTATTGCAATCGTTGGCAATCGCAGCATGCGCCCCGGTCAAGGGATAAAAACTATTGTGGTCTAACGTCGACGGTACCCACGCAGTCTCGCTGTGGCAAGTCGCACAATCGGTGGGGAATTGCGCCGCCGCGTGGCTCGGGTTGGTCGTTTGATTGTAATTGGTCTGGTGGCAACCCACGCAAGTGTTGGGTGTGTTGTTGTAATTGCCGTTGTGGCAGGTGGTGCAGTCACTGGCAATGGTTGCATGCGCGCCGTTGAGCGGGTAATAATTGTTGTGAATGGCGAACGTTGCCGGTTGCCAGGATACATTGGTGTGGCAACTCGCACAATCCGTCGGGATGGCCAGCGCCACGTGATTCGGATTGGTGGTCTGGTTGTAATTCGGCGTGTGGCAACCCGCACACGTATTCGGTGTGGAGGTGTAATTCCCCTGGTGGCAGGCATTGCAATCATTGGCTATGGCCGCATGCGCCCCGGTCAACGGATAGAAATTGTTGTGGTCGAAGGTCGACGGCACCCAGGCCGTTTCATTGTGACAACTGGCACAATCGGTAGGGAATTGCGCAGCAGCGTGATTCGGGTTGGTGGTCTGGTTGTAATTGGTCTGGTGGCAACCCACGCAGGTATTCGGCGTAGTGGTATAGTTCCCGTTGTGGCAGGCGTTGCAATCGTTGGCAATAGTCGCGTGCGCCCCGTTGAGCGGATAATAGTTGTTGTGGTTGAAAGTCGACGGCGCCCAGGCCGTTTCGCTGTGGCAACTGGCGCAATCGGTGGGGAATTGTTCTGCCGCGTGGTTGGGGTTGGTCGTCTGGTTGTAATTGGTCTGGTGGCAACCTACACATGTGTTGGGTGTGTTGTTGTAATTCCCGTTGTGGCAGGTGGCGCAGTCGCTGGCAATGGCCGCATGGGCGCCGTTGAGCGGGTAATAATTGTTGTGAATGGCAAACGTTGCCGGTTGCCAGGATACATTCGTGTGGCAACTCGCGCAATCCGTCGGGATGGCCAGCGCCACGTGGTTCGGATTGGTCGTCTGGTTGTAATTCGGCGTGTGGCAACCTGCACACGTATTCGGCGTGGAGGTATAATTCCCCTGGTGACAGGTATTGCAATCGTTGGCAATCGCAGCATGCGCCCCGGTCAACGGATAAAAACTATTGTGGTCTAACGTCGATGGCACCCACGTTGTCTCGCCGTGGCATGTCGCGCAATCGGTCGGAAATTGTCCGGATACGTGATTTGGATTGGATGTCTTGTTGTAATCGCCGATATGGCAACCCGCGCAAGTGTTGGGCGTATTGTTGTAGTTGCCGTTGTGGCAGGTGGCGCAATCCGTGGCAATGGCTGCATGCGCGCCGTTGAGCGGATAATAGTTGTTGTGAATGGCAAAGGTGGCCGGTTGCCAGGATACATTCGTGTGGCAACTCGCACAATCCGTCGGGATGGCCAGCGCCACGTGGTTCGGATTGGTCGTCTGGTTGTAATCCGGTGTGTGACAACCCGCACAAGTATTCGGGGTATTGGTATAATTCCCCTGGTGACACGCGTTACAATCGCTTGCAATGGTGGCATGCGCGCCTGTTAGCGGATATACGCTGTTGTGATCAAACGTCGACGGACTCCAGGCGGTCTCCCCATGGCACATCTTGCAATCTGTGGAAAACTGGCCTGTAACGTGATTCGGATTGGTGGTCTTATTGTAATCACCGATATGGCAGCCCGCGCAAGTGTTCGGAGTATTGTTGTAATTACCCTGGTGACAGGTGGCGCAATCATTCGCCACAGCGGCATGCGCCCCATTGAGCGGATAATAGTGGTTGTGAATGGCAAACGTCGCTGGCTGCCAGCCATTGGTAGTATGGCATTCCGCACAATCCGTCGGGATGGCCAGCGCTGCATGATTGGGGTTGGTGGATTGATTATAATCCGGTGTATGGCAACTCGCGCAAGCCGTCGGCGTACCAGCAAAGCCCGACGCATGGCAGTCGATACAATTGGTCGTCAGGTGTGCGCCCGTGAGCGGGAATGCTGTGGTATTGTGGTCAAATATATTGGTGGCATTGCCCGTCGGATGGCAAGCGAGACAAGCGGAGTTGGTGTACGTATATCCGTTTACGCCCGCGTGCTGATTGTTGGTTTGTGGGTTGGCATGACAAGTGGTGCAGGTAAATTCGGCAAAATTGGACGGATTGGTATGGCAATCCGCGCACTGGTTCCACTCGCCGTTGTGCGCACCGCTGTAAATGGGGAAATACTGCCCGTCGTGATCAAACGTCGCCGGCGCCCAGGTGGTTTCATTGTGGCACGCCGCGCAATCCGTCGGGAATTGGGCAGCCGCGTGATTGGGGTTGGTCGTCTGGTTGTAATCCGGTGTGTGGCAACCCGCGCAGGTATTCGGCGTGTTGGTGTAATTGCCCTTGTGGCAGGTAGCGCAATCATTGGCAATGGCCGCATGCGCGCCGTTAAGCGGGTAATAATTGCTGTGGATCGTAAACGTGGCCGGCGACCAGCCGCCAGTCGTGTGACAACCCGCACAATCCATCGGCAACGCCAGCGTCGTATGGCTCGGATTCGTCGTTTGGTTGTAATCCGGCGTGTGGCAGCCGGCACATGTATTCGGTGTGTTGGTGTAATTGCCGTGGTGACAGGCGTTGCAATCCATCGCGATGGTGGCATGCATACCCGTGAGGGGATAAAAATTATTGTGATCGAAGGTTGAAGGCACCCAGGCCGTTTCGCTGTGGCAGGTTTTGCAATCGGTCGGGAACGTTGCGGTCACGTGGTTCGGGTTGGTGGTTTGATTGTAATCCGGCGTGTGGCAGCCGGCGCAGGTGTTCGGCGTATTCGTATAATTGCCCTTGTGGCAAGTGGCGCAGTCGTTGGCGATGGCTGCATGGGCGCCGTTGAGCGGGTAGAAGTTGTTGTGAATGGTAAAAGTAGCCGGCGCCCAGCCGCCGGTGGTGTGGCAACCCGCGCAGTCAGTCGGCAGGGTCAGGGCTGTGTGGCTCGGGTTCGCTGTTTGGTTATAGTCCGGCGTATGGCAACCCGCGCAGGTATTCGGTGTATTGGTGTAATCGCCGTGGTGGCAGGCGTTGCAATCCTTGGCAATCGCCGCGTGTGCCCCGGTTAGCGGGTAAAAACTGTTGTGGTCAAAGGTCGACGGAACCCACGCCGTTTCGTTGTGGCAATTCTTGCAATCCGTCGGGAATTTTGCCGCCAGGTGATTCGGATCGGTTGTTTGGTTGTAATCGGTTGTATGGCAACCCGCGCAGGTGTTCGGCGTGTTGGTATAATTTCCGTTGTGGCAGGCGTTGCAATCCTTGGCAATCGCCGCGTGTGCGCCGGTCAGCGGGTAAAAACTGTTGTGGTCAAAGGTCGACGGAACCCACGCCGTTTCATTGTGGCAACTCTTACAATCGGTTGACAGTTTGGCCGCTACGTGGTTCGGATCGGTCGTTTGGTTGTAATCAGAGGTGTGACAACCCGCACAGGTGTTCGGCGTGTTGGTATAATTGCCGTGGTGACAAGTGGCACAATCGGTCGCAATCGCTGCGTGTGCGCCATTCAGCGGGTAATAATTGTTGTGGATGGCAAAGGTTGCCGGCGACCAGCCGGCCGTCGTATGGCAGCTCGCACAATCCGTCGGGAGCCCCAATACTGTGTGGCCGGGGTTGGCGCTTTGGTTGTAATCGGGCGTATGGCAACCCGAACAATTGGTCGGCGTGCCCGCATATCCCGTTGTATGGCACTGCGTACAATTTACCGTCAGGTGCGCACCCGTCAACGGGAAATTCGTTTTGCTATGGTCGAAAACATCCGTTGCGTTGCCGTTCGGGTGGCAGGCCAGGCAAGCCGGGCTGTTATACGAATAACCATTGACCCCGCCGTGCTGATTGTCAGTGGTCGGGTTGGCATGGCAACTGGTGCAAGTAAATTGAGTATAGTCGCTGGTGTTGCTGTGGCAATCGGCGCATTTATTCCAGGTCCCCTGGTGCGCCCCGCTGTAGATCGGGAAATAATCCACATCATGCTGACTGTATTTCGCCGGCATCCAGTTGGCGTCGGTGGTATGGCAATCCGTGCAATTTTTGGAAAATTGCGCCTGCGTGTGGTTCGGGTCGGTGGAAGCCGCATAATCCGGTTGGTGGCACGAAATACAATCGGGGCTGGTATTGGCGTAATCGCCGCCCGCATGGCATTTGGCGCAATCGGATATAGCATGCCCTTTAGTAAGCGGGAAAAAATCGTGTTTGACCTTGTCCGTCGTCCAATCCTGGTGCGTCATGTCGTGGCACTCCACGCAATTGGTCGAGAACCCGGCGCCTTTGTGATCCGGGTTGGTAGTAGCGGTATAATCCACGAGGTGGCAATTCACGCAGGCATTTCCAATGCGGTCGAACCGCAAGCCTGTTTCTGATTTATGGCAATCAATACAATTCGTCGAAGCATGCACCCCCACTAACGGGAATCCATTGTCCTGGTGCAACTCATTTATATTATCCACCAGCCAATTGTTGGTGGTATGGCAGCGGGCGCAATCCGAACCTACGGTGCCGCTGTGCATATCCTTATGGCAGGAAATACAACCTGTTTGGGCTTGCGAAAAAACGAGCGATTCATGGCAGGCCCGGCAATCCGCCTGGGCATGCTGACCTTTGAGCTGAAAATTGGTTTTGTTGTGGTTAAACGCCGCGGTATCCCAGCCGATCTGCCAGCCGGTAACCCTCGAAAATACCGGCCCCGTGCGGTTCCAGGCATCAAACGGGATCTCCCACCCGGCCGATGTGTGACAGGCAGCGCAATTGACCTTGAAATCAGCGCCGTGCGGCGATTGGGAGAATACCCGAACCGCCAGTCCAAGGAAAACCAGTATTGTTGGCAGTCTATACATTCGAAGCGTATAATCTTGAATGAGTAATTACAATACCATGTATTTTCGTTTTCGATTAAAGATAGAAAAAATCAATAAAATTCTGTCATTTTCAATTTCCTTTTGGGTGACAGGAATAGCAGGCCGGACTCGAATAGGAATAGCCTGACACGCCCTGGTGATTGTTGTTGGTCTGCGGATTGGTATGACAAACGGTACAACTGAACTGGGCGTAATTCCCGGCCGTGGTATGGCAGTCGGTACACTGGTCCCATTTCCCTTTGTGTTTGCCGCTATAAATGGGGAAATACATGCCGTCATGGTTGAACGTGGCTGGCGTCCAGGCCGTTTCGCTGTGACAATCCTTACAAGTCGTCGGGAACCCCGCTGCCGCGTGGTTGGGGTTGGTCGTTTGGTTGTATTCCGCCTGGTGGCAACCGACGCAGGTTGTCGGAGGCGGAGTGTTGTAGTTTCCGTTTTTGTGGCAGGCACTGCAGGCGATAGTCGCATGCGCCCCATTCAGGGGGTACACCGTGCTATGATTAAAGGTGGATGGCACCCAGGCCGTCTCGCTGTGACAGGTTTTGCAATCGGTCGGGAACTTCGCCGTAACGTGGTTGGGGTTGGTCGTCTGGTTGTAGTCGTCGATATGACAGCCCGCACACGTGTTCGGCGTATTGTTGTAATTGCCTTTGTGGCACGTAGCGCATTCGTTGGCTATGAGTGCATGGGCGCCGTTGAGCGCATAGTAGTTGCTGTGGATGGCAAACGTAGCCGGCGCCCAGGCATTGGTCGTATGGCAACCGGCGCAATCTTTCGGGATCGCCAGGGCTACGTGGTTGGGGTTGGTGCTCAGGTTGAAATCCGGGGTATGGCAGGCCGCACATTCCGTCGGGGTACCGGCAAATCCCGTAGTATGGCACTCCATGCAGCCGGTGGTTTTGTGGGCGCCGGTCAGCGGAAACTTAGTGCTGTTGTGATCAAACACATTGGCGGCGCTGCCAGTGGGGTGGCAGGCCAGGCAGGCGGAACTGTTGTAGGTGTACCCGTTTACGCCTGTGTGCTGATTGTTCGTTTGCGGATTGGCGTGACAAGTGGTGCAGGTGAACTCGGCGTAATTGGACGGATTGGTATGGCAATCCGCACACTGGTTCCATTCGCCTTTGTGCGCCCCGCTGTAAATGGGGAAATATTGCCCGTCATGGTCAAACGTGGCCGGCGTCCAGGCCGTTTCACTGTGGCAACTCTTGCAATCGGTGGGGAATTTCGCCGCCGCATGGTTCGGATTGGTCGTCTGGTTGTAATCCGGCGTATGACAGCCCGCACAGGTATTCGGTGTGTTGGTGTAGTTGCCGTTGTGGCAGGTGTTGCAATCCTTTGCAATCGCAGCGTGCGCGCCATTCAGTGGATAAAAACTGTTGTGGTCAAATGTCGACGGCACCCAGGTAGTCTCGTTGTGACAAGTCTTGCAATCGGTCGGGAATTTCGCCGCCGCGTGGTTCGGATTGGTCGTTTGGTTGTAGTCCGGCGTATGACAGCCCGCACAGGTGTTCGGCGTGTTGGTGTAATTGCCTTTATGGCAGGTGGCGCACTCATTGGCAATGGTCGCATGCGCACCGTTGAGTGGATAATAATTGTTGTGGATGGCAAAACTGGCCGGCGACCAGCCAGCGGTCGTATGACAACTTGCGCAATCTTTCGGAATGCCGAGTGCGACGTGGTTGGGATTGGAAGATTGGTTGAAATCAGTCGTATGGCAACTCGCGCAATCCGTTGGCGTGCCGGCATAACCCGTGGTATGGCACTGGGTGCAATTCACGGCAACGTGCGCGCCCGTCAGGGGAAAATTCGTTTTGCTGTGGTCAAACACATCGGTCGCACTTCCGCTCGGGTGACACGCCAGGCAAGCCGGACTGTTGTACGTATAGCCGTTTACGCCGTTGTGCTGGTTGTCTGTGGTGGGGTTGGTATGGCAACTGGTACAGGTGAATTCCCCAAAGTCGGATGGATTGTTGTGGCAGTCGGCGCACTGGTTCCAGGTTCCCTGGTGCGTGCCGCTATAGATCGGGAAATACGCCGCATCATGTTGGGCGAATTTTGCCGGCATCCAGTTCAGATCCGTTGTATGGCAATCCACGCAATTTTGAGAAAAATGTAATACCGTATGGCTGGGATTGACCGAGGCGTCGTAATCGGTTTTATGGCAGGAAATACATTCCGGGCTCGTGTTCGCATAATTCCCCCCGGTATGGCATTTAGCGCAATCGGCAATTTCATGCCCTTTGGTAAGCGGGAAAAAGTCGTGGTTTATTTTACTGGTGTTCCAATCGAAGCGGGTGACGTCGTGGCAATCCACGCAGTTGGTGGAAAATCCGGCGTTTTTGTGGTCCGGATTGGCTGTGGTTGCGTAATCGCTCGCATGGCAATTGATGCAGGCATTCCCGATCCGGTTAAACTGAAGCGCCGATTCCGATTTATGACAATCGGTGCAATTGGCCAGGGCGTGTGCGCCCAGCAGCGGGAAGCCGTTGTCCTGGTGCAATTCGGCAATGTTGTCCACCAGCCAGTTGTTCGTCGTGTGGCAGCGGGCGCAATCCGTCCCGACCGTTCCCTTGTGCATGTCCGTATGACAGGAAATACAGCCGGTTTTGGCATCGGAGAACACCAGGGTTTCGTGGCAGCTCCGGCAATCGACCCGGGTGTGCTGCCCCTGGAGCGGAAAATTGGTTTTATTGTGATCAAACCCCATCGTATCCCAGCCGATACGCCAGCCCGTAACACGCGAAAACACCGGGCCGTTCCGGTCCCAGGCGTCGTACGGGATCTCCCACCCCGCCGAGGTATGGCAGGCGGCGCAATTGACCTTAAAGTTGGCCCCATGCGGCGATTGAGCAAACGCTCCGACCGCCAGCACTAAAAACCCGATCACTGGTGGCAGTCTATACATTCAAAGCGTTTTAACTTATATTGAACAACCAATTCGCCGTGCATTTCCACTTGTTTATGACAGGCGGCGCAGGCAACGGAGGCGTGTTTGCCTTCCAGTTTGAACGCGGCTTTATTGTGGTTGAATTTGCCGGCCTTCCAGTTTTCAAAAGCGTGGCAGCGCAGGCAATCCGTGATCCCGTCTTTTTCAAATTGATTGTCGTGTACGTTTTTATGGCATGCAGTACAGGCTGTTTCCATGCCGGCGAATTTTTGGTAGCGCTGCGGCAGTTTGCCGCCGTCGTCTTTCCCGTGGCAGGCCATGCAATTTTGCGCGGCATGAGCGCCCAGTAATTTGAACTTGGTCTGGTTGTGGTCAAAGCGGTTCTCTACCCAACTTTCCGTGACGTGACAGCGGTCGCACGAACGCTCCGGGTAGAATTTGGGATCGATAAACCCAATGTGCACATCCGTGTGGCAATCCACGCAGCGTTCGCCGATATTTTTGAATTTCCACTTTTCCGCTTCCTTTTTGTGGCAGGCAAAACACGGCGTAGCCATGTGCGCGCCTTCCAGTTTGAATTTGGTCTTGTTGTGCTCGGCAATAGAGTACGAGCTATTTTCAAAACCATACACCGTGTGGCACCTGTTGCAATCGGGGCTGATGCCCAGGATGGAGGCCATTTGGCCTTCGTGGTAATCCTGGTGGCAGGCATCGCAGGTGAAGTGCGGCAGGGGATCGAGAAAATTGCCGCTTTTGTGGCATTTCTTGCAATCCAGGCCCTCGTGTTTCCCGGTCAATTCAAAACCGGTCAGATTGTGGTTGAATTTTTCCAGGGTGTTCTGCCCCTGCATCCCGAACGATTTTTCATTGTGGCATTCGGCACAGTAGGGTCCGAATTTATTGTCGTGCACGTCCCGGTGGCAGCTGGCGCAGTCGCTGGGCCGGGTGCCGGGCCGGTCCTGAAAAATTGCGACGGGAGTGGCGTTCATGGTGTGGCAGCGGGCGCAGTCGAGTTGCAGGTGTTTGCCTTTTAACGGGAAGTGCGTTTCGTTGTGGTTGAACCTCGACAAGCCGCTCAGCGCGGTGAAGGAGGTCTCGACGTGGCAGGTTTTGCAGTTGTTGCCGAGGTTGGAATTGTGCGGATCAGTATGGCAACTGTTGCAATTCTTAAAGGACACCCCCGCAAACTTCTGGAAGACAGCCCCATTGCGCGGTTCTTTTTTGTGGCACTCGGCGCACCCCACGGTTTTGTGCTGACCCAGCAGGGCAAAATCGGTTTTATTGTGGTCAAAATTCCGGGCCGGCGCAAACGCATCGGTAGTATGGCACCGGGCGCAATCGTTGGAGAGCGTGCCCTGGTGGGCATCCTTGTGGCAGGTTTTACATTCCTGCGTAAGGCCCAAAAAGGTATCGCTTCTTTTTTTCAGGCCGGCGTCGTCTATGTAATCGGGTTTATGGCATTTCCGGCAATCTGCCGCCGCATGCGCGCCTTTCAGTTCGTAGCCGGTCAGCGTATGGTTAAATTTCTTCTGGTCAAAATGGACCATCTGGAAATTCCGGCCGTGGTGGTCGCTGTGGCAGGCCGTACAGTCTTTGCCTTTGGCCTCGCGCGAGGCGTGAAAACCGTTGCCGCGGTCGAGCCGGGTTTTGATCTCTTTATGGCACGACAGGCATTTATCGTTGGTGACTTTATTGCCCAGGTCGTGGCATTTGGTACAGTTGAAAACCCCCTCCAGGTCGGCGTGCGGCTTCGCCAAATCACCGGGCGACAGTTGCGCCGCCGCCTTCAGAGAACAGAAGACCAGCAGTACTGCTATATGGAGGATCGTAAATTTCAACTGGAGCGCGTTTAGAATACAGTGATTATCGGTGTTTCTTCATGGTATATCCAAATCGTTTAGTGATCTCTACCCCTGCTTTCTTTAGAAATTCGGTAGGCAATTCCCCACCGGCGAAAATGTAAACCAGGTCGTTATCCAGGACTAGCTGTCCTTCTTCTTCCGAAGCCAGGACAGCTTTATCCTGTTCTATTTTAACCAGATTGGATTTGTATTTGACCTGTAGCGAACCGTGTTGAAGCGCCGCATTCAGGTTGTCCCGGTTTTTGGGTTTCAGGCGGCTAAAGGCTTCACTCCGGTACGACAGCACCACGTTATTCTGCTCGGCCAGCGAAAGCGCCGCTTCGATCGCCGAATCGCCGCCGCCTACCACCATTACATTTTTTTGCTGGATCCGCTCGGGTTCCAACAACCGGTAGGCTACCTTTTCGAGCGCTTCGCCCGGCACGCCCAATTTTCGCGGTGTTCCGCGCCGGCCGATGGCCAGCAGTACTTTTTTAGCCTTTACGGTGTCGCCGCGGTTGGTATGCAGCAGAAAATGATCGCCTTCCGGTTCGATGCTATCAACTTTGGTGTTTTCCGTAATGGTAATGTTATTTTCGGCCAAAACGGTTTGCCAGAGTTGGAGCAACTCGGTCTTGCTGGTATCGTATAGTTTTACCCTGCCGTGCAAAGGCAGGTCCATGGGGGCCGTCATAACGATCTTGGACCGGGGGAAGGAATATACCGTGCCGCCCAGGGTATCCTGTTCGAGGGTAAGAAAATTTAAGCCGTATTTTTTAGCGGTAAGCGTGGCAGAAATGCCGGCCGGCCCGGCGCCGATGATGACCAGATCGTAGGTGGAGGCATCTTTCTTAAAGCCCGTGCGCACGATGTTCTCTACGGCAGCCTGGCCTTGCTCCACGCTGTTTTTGATCAGCCCCATGCCGCCGAGCTCGCCGGCAATGTAAATACCGGGCACGTTGGTTTCGAATTCCTGGTTGACGTGTGGCAGGTCCACGCCTCTTTTTTCGGTGCCTATGACCAGGGAAATGGCTTCCACGGGACAGTTGTGGAAACACGCGCCGTGACCGACGCAATGGGACGCATTGATCAGCGTAGCCCGGCCATGAATGATCCCCAGAATATCTTTTTCCGGGCAGACCGCCACGCAGGCCCCGCTTTTAATGCAGGTATTCAGATCGATAACCGGATGCAACGATACCGGCTCGTGCAGTCCTTCCTGTTTTGCTTTTTCAATTTTTGCTTCGACCACCTTCGAGGCTTTGCTCAGCTTTCGAAGGTAGATAAAAACGATGGCGGCGCAGACAAGAAGAACAATTGCGTAGATTACAATTTGTTCTGACAACATTTGTTAAGATTAAAAAATCCATCGGTACCCAAGAGCAAGCGTAACCCCCACATGAACGACCATGATGATCAGCATGATAATGGCAAAAGGCAAATGGGCCACGTGCCAATATTTGAACAGATTCTGCATGGTCTGCAACCGTTCGATCCGGTTGTTTAAGGAGATTTCGTTTCGGATGAGTTGGGAGACTTTCTTCACGTCGGCACTGGATAAGTTGTTGCCGCGGAGCATATATTTAACACCTTTGACCGTATTCCGGTCGGCAAAATATTTTTGCACCATCCGTGCGAGCATTCCCCCTCCCGCTGCCCTGGGAATCACCCGTGTGGCCGCCAGGATATTATGATAACTGGCGTCATCCAACCCGTAAGTACCCTTCAATATTTCACTCAAATTGCTTTTTAAGGCATCGATTTCTTGCAGGCTCATTTCTCTTCCTTCAATGGTTCGGGGTATCTGGATGTAAATGAACCGGCCAATGACCCCGCTGGCCACCACCGCTACCATGCTCCAAAAACTGACCGAAACGATGCCGCCAAATTTGAATGCCGTGTGGAACAAAATCATCACCGGTCCCAGCGTGCACAAAAAAATGTGGAACTCCAGCCAGTACTTCAAGCGGCCGAAACGGGCTAGGGACTTATATCTTTTCCGGGCGATGTAGGAAAATACCCCGATCAGGATCAGCAAGGTGCCGATAATACCCAACCCGTGGCCGAACGGGCCACTTGGCTTAAAAAATGCATGATCAGGGTGGTAAAACCGTTCTTCAAGGCTGGTAGAATAATACGACATTCCGATATAGGACAGGAATACCGTCGTCAAAACGACAATGCTTACCAGCGTCGAAACGTAAATTCGATGCGTTGCGGGTGACATGATTAAATCGGAAATTGGTTGAAAGCAAAGGTAGGAGAATCTGTCCTAAAATAGCAAAATCAAAATGACATTTGACTGACAATTCTGCGGTCGCACCCAAAAATACCGCCGACAGGGTAGGCGCCTGTCCCCTACCCTCAATTAACATATTCGCTCGGGCAGAAACAAAAAATTTGCACTGTTCTAAAAACATCGTAATTTTACCGACCATTCGGTAGGTAAAATATTCTAAAAGGCTGATTTTCTTATTTTTATAAACGCTACCTTAGCATATGCCCGTACAAAAAATTGAAAAAACCGATTTTCTCCTGCGCTGTTGGGAAGAATTTCACCTCAACGGGTACTACAACACCAGTATGCAGAACCTGGCTACGGCCACGGGTTTGCAGAAGGCCGGGCTTTACCACCACTACCCCACCAAGGAAGACCTGATGCGCCGGGTAATGGAGTTTGCCCTGGAGCAATTCCATCAGTACGTGCTGGCGGTCGGCGACGAAACCGATCTGCCCCCCGAGCAGCGCCTCGAGAAATTACTGCGCCGGCATAAAAAACTCGCCACGCTGCACCGCCGGGGCTGTTTCTTTGCCAACATCGCGCTGGAAACCAGCCGGGAGGGTTTATTCAACGAAGTGCTGCAAACGGCTATGCGCGACTGGGCGACCGTGGTCGAACGCATCCTCGCCGAACGAATTCCCGCCGAACAGGCCAAAACCGAAGCCCAGCGCCTGATCATGGAGTATGAAGGCGCTGTGTTGTTTTACAAAATAACCGGGGAGGAACACCACCTGGAGTCTTTCATTCAACGCACGATTAACAACCTTCTCACCCCGGTAGCGGTCTAATCATTTCATGAGCAAGAGAACTAAGTCCCTGTCCCCCGCCCGCCTGCTTGGCGCTGTACTCAATGGTCTAGCCCTTGTGGCGCCTAAACTTGCTGCACACATTGCCTTTTATTTGTTTGGCCTTCCCCGCCGTAAACACCCGAAAGTCGAGGAGGAAGGATTCCTGGCTACGGCTGATCTGCACTATGAAACGGTGAACGGAATGAAGGTTGCCGTTTATCACTGGGGCTTTCGAGGTCCTGTGATACTGCTGGCTCACGGCTGGGAAAGCCAGGCCGGTCGTTGGCGCAAAATCGCGCCGCCCCTGGTTCAGGCCGGTTACCAGGTGATTGCCGTAGACGCCCCCGCGCACGGGCGTTCGGCCGGGCGGCGGTTCACCATGCTGAAATACGCCGATGTCCTGCGGGCTTTGCTCCAGCGCTTTGGCCCTGTTGAAACGATCATCGGCCATTCCGTAGGTGGCGCATCCAGTATCTGGGCTATGGGAACCATCAGCCCGGCGCTGCGACCCAAACGGGCGGTTATCCTGGCCTCCTTCAGCGCGCTGCAGACAATCATGGACAACGCCCGTGATTCCACCGGCGCCAGCCAACGGCTGATGGCCGCCCTCGACACCCATATCGAACGCGTGACCGGCGCGCGCATCGCCCATTATTCGCTGGCCCGCATGGCCGAAAAACTGGGTACTATCGACACACTGCTCCTTCACGACCGGCACGACCGCGTGACGCCATTTCGCGAAAGCGAAATCCTGCACCAGGCCTGGCCAGGGGCGCGTTTGCTCCTCACGGAAGGATACGGGCACGGCCTCACAGCGCCGGAAGCCATCGAAACCGTGCTCGAATTTGTGCGCGAAGACGTCCTTTGCTGAAACGGGCACATACGCCGGCGGTTATTTTTGCCGTTACCGGTACAAAGCCTACATTTGCCCGGCTTCAGGTTGCCCCGTACAAGCCCTTACCGCACGTCATACAAGATGCCCAATTTGCTCGAAAGTCAGGAAATCCGCGCCTTAGGCAGCAACCTCGAGTTGCTGGCCCGGCAGGTGGTGGAAGGATTTATTGTGGGGCTGCACCGCAGCCCGTTCCATGGTTTCTCCGTCGAATTTGCCGAACACCGGCTGTATAATACTGGTGAAAGCACCCGAAACATCGACTGGAAGGTATATGCCCGCACCGACAAGCTGTTTATCAAACGCTTCGAGGAAGAAACCAACCTGCGCTGCCAACTCGTGGTAGACGCTTCCTCCACGATGTATTATCCCTGGGATGAGAAAAACCCGCAGAAATTCAAGTACCTGAACAAATTCTGTTTTGCCGCCCAATCGGCAGCCGTCCTGATGTACGCCCTGAAACGGCAACGCGACGCGTTCGGACTCACGTTGTTCGACGACGATATACGGGTGAGCACCAACTGCAAATCCACGACCCAACACTACCAGCAACTGCTCGGCTTGCTCAGCCAACGCATCGAAAACCCGGAATTGAACCGGCCGACCGACCTGGCGCGCAGCCTGCACCAGGTAGCCGACGCCACTCACCGGCGTTCATTGGTCATCATATTTTCTGATGTGGTGGAGCGCGCCGCCGAGGCCGACCAATTGTTTTCTGCGCTGCAGCACTTAAAACACAACAAACACGAGGTTATCCTTTTTCACGTAACCGATAAAGCCAAAGAACTCGATTTTGAATTCGAGAACCGGCCGTATATTTTTGTGGACATGGAAAACGGCGAACAAGTGCGGCTGCAGCCCAACCAGGTGAAGGAGTTTTACACCAAACAGGTGGCCGCCTTTACCGAACAGCTCAAACTGCGCTGCCTGCAATATAAAATCGACTTTGTTGAAGCCGATATTAACCGCGGATTCCTGCCCATTTTGCAAACCTGGATGGTAAAACGCGCTAAAATGGGCTAAGAACATGTTTGGAATTTCATCGCTGGGCTGCAAATAGAAAATTTAATTTCATACTGCGTTAAATTTTTCGGCGGATTGCCCGCATACGCCTGCAAAATTTGCCTTGCCTGAAATTAAATTTTTCCATTTTCGCCTCAGCATGAAAATCCAAACATGTTCTTATGCCAACCACCCTTTACATCTGTTGAACATGACAAAGGAAAAATCGATTCGCCTCGCTGATATTTCCACCGAAGCGCCGGAAGGCTGGAAAGAAAAAGAGACAGAAGAAAAAACCGAAAAACTGGTTAAACGACTGGGGGATCTGCAACAATTGCTATATGCCGAAGGCAAACATGCCCTTCTCGTCGTGCTGCAAGGAATGGACGGCAGCGGCAAAGACGGCGCCGTGCACAACGTATTCGATGCCTGCCGGATCACCGGCCTGACGCTTACCGCATTTAAAAAACCCACAGAAGAAGAATTTGCCCACGATTTTCTTTGGCGCGTCCACAAAGTAGCCCCCGCCAAAGGCATGATCGCTATATTTAACCGCAGCCACTATGAAGACATCCTGATCCAGCGGGTACACAAATGGATCGACGAAAAACGGGTGGAACAACGGATGCAAGCCATCAACGCCTTCGAAGAACTGATCACATTTGACAACAGCACACACCTCTTCAAATTCTACCTCCACATTTCGAAAGACGAGCAGGAAAAACAACTGCGCCAGCGCATGGAGGACCCCGAAAAATACTGGAAACACAACCCCGGTGACTGGAAAGAACGCGAACTTTGGGACCAGTACATGGAAGCCTATGAATACGCGATCAACAGCAGCACGATCCCCTGGTACATTTGCCCGGTGGATAACCGCTGGTACCGCGATTATTTTATCGCCAAAACCCTGGTGGATTACCTGGAAAAACTGCACATGCACATGCCGCCGCTGGCCAAGGAATGAGGTGTTTCCCTAACCCTTACCAGGTAAATCCAGAGCGCACCAACCGAAGCGCGCGGCGGCCAGTTGAACCAGGTTCGGCTGGCCGCCGTTATTAAGGGCAACAGATCACCGACCACTACTACCCAATTTATCTTGGACAAAGTACGCATCGACAAATGGCTCTGGAGCGTCCGTATTTTCAAAAGCCGCACGCTCGCCACCGACGCCTGCAAACAAGGCCGCATCCGTATTGGCGGTGAGCCGGTAAAGGCATCCTACCAAATGGCCGTGAATGAGTTGATCACCGTAAAAAAGGAAGGATTTAATTTTCAATTTCGCGCCATTCAATTGATCGAAAAACGCGTCGGCGCCCCCATCGCGGTCACCTGCTACGAAGATATTACGCCGGCGGAGGAGAAGAACAAATACAACGCCTGGTTCCTGAATGGTCAGACCAGCGCCGAAAAACGCGAAAAAGGCGCCGGGCGGCCCACCAAGAAAGAACGCCGGGAGATTGAAAAATTCAAGAAGTAAACATTAGACTCCTTACGGCAGGACGACGAAATGGCAAAATACAGTCCTTCTTACGCCGGCTTGGGCACTCGTCGCAACAAGTCTACATCAGCCCAAACATCTTGGCATATTTGAGCATTTCGCCCGGATTGCTGATTTTAATCTTGCCGGTCATCATGGCCATCATCGGGTTCAGTTTGCCGGAGATCAGGTCGGAGAAATGCTGTGCCGAGGTGGTCACTTTGCAGGTTGGTTCGCCGCTCAATCCTTCCGAAACCGTCAACTTTCCATCGGTCAGATTCACGGTAAATTGTCCGGCTTCCGATACGTCAAAATGAAACAGGCTGTTCTGCCCTTCCAGGGCGTCGGGATTGGCTTTTGCCGGCAGGTCAAAAAGAAATTTTTTAACGTCGATCATATCTACTTTTGCCCCAAAGGTAAATGTGCCGGGTAAAATGACGGATCAAAAAAGATTTATACAATTCCTTTGGCTTATGCTGTCCGTTCTTCCTTTTCTTACTTGCAAACTAACGGAGCGGAACCCGGTAACCGTTCCGGCCGGGTTCGATTGGCAAGGCCACCGCGGCTGCCGGGGCTTGTTGCCCGAAAATTCCATTCCCGCCTTTTTAAAAGCCCTGGAATTTCCCGAAGTAGTCACCCTCGAACTCGATTTGGCAGTTACGAAAGACAACCAACTGATTGTCAGCCATGAACCCTGGTTTAATCCCAATATCTGCCGCCAACCCGGCGGCCAGCCGATTGCCGCCGCCGATTCGGTCCGGTTCCTGATCCACCAAATGACGGTCGATGAAGTGCGGGCCTTCGATTGCGGCAGCCAGGGCAACCCGCGCTTCCCCGGTCAACAAAAAATGCCGACCTACAAGCCTGCCCTGCGCGAAGTGGTGGCGGAAGTGCGCGCCCGCTACCCCGGCAGATCGGTGCGCTGGAATATGGAAATTAAAAGTCAGCCCGAATGGGATGGCGTGCGCACGCCGCACATCGCCGCTTTTGCCCAACTGGTTGTTCAGATCCTTCAGGAACTGCAATTGACCGACAACACCACCGTGCAATCTTTCGACGTGCGCGCCCTGCAGGCCGTCCGGCAAATCGCCCCGCAGCAACGCCTGGCCTTACTGGCGGAAAACGCGCTCAGCCTGGAATACAATTTGAACAAACTGAGCTTCCAGCCGGCTGTTTACAGTCCGTATTACTTGCTGGTCGATCGAAAACTGGTACAGCGTTGCCACAAACGAGGCATTCAGGTCATCCCCTGGACGGTGAACGACGTACCCGCCATGCGCCGCCTGATCCGGCTTGGTGTGGATGGTATTATCACCGACTACCCGGATAAGATCGCAAGCGTCAGCCAGGCCAACTAACCGATGCCCGTCCGAACCATCGAATCTGAAATATGCATCATCGGCGCCGGGCCGGCCGGCGCCACTACAGCCCGCACGTTGGCGCTAATGGGTATTCCGAACCTGATCGTGGATGCTGAAAAGTTTCCTCGCGATAAAATATGCGGGGACGGCCTGGATCTCAAGGTGTTCCGGGTACTGCGGCACCTGGACCCCGACTTTGATCCGGCCGAATTTTTTACAACCGCGGCAGCCCTGCCCGCCTGGGGCGCGCGGTTTATCACACCCGCAGGTCAAGCCTGTGACTACCCCTACCTTCCGCGTCCCGGGGAGCCGCCCTATCCACTGTTCGGGGTGGCCCGGCGGTGGGATTTTGACCATTACCTGGTTCAAAAATTTGACCCGCGATTCACGAATTTCCAGCCCGGCGCGCGCGTCGACCAGGTGATCCGGGATGGCCGGGGCTGGCGCATTTTGGCCCAAAGTGCCGAAGGCGAGTTGGACATCAGGGCACCATTGCTCGTCGGCGCCGACGGCGACCGTTCGGTGGTGCTAAGGAGTCTCGGCATGCGCAAAATTGACCGACAACATTATGCCGGTACGCTGCGGCAGTACTGGCAAGGCGTGTCGGGCATCCATCCGCAAAATTTGATCGAAGTGTATTTTCCAGCCGGTTTGCCCATGTCATACCTGTACATCTTTCCCCTGCCGGACGGTCAGGCCAACGTGGGGTACGGCATGGTCAGTTCGGTTGCAGCGCGGGGAAATCACCGCCTGCGCGCGATCTTTCAGCGTTTGCTGCACGAAGACCCGGTGCTGGCTCCGCGATTCGAAGGGGCAATACCCCTTGAATCGCCCGTAGCATGGGGGTTACCGCTCGCCTCCCTGCGACGCCGCGCTTCCGGCAACGGGTATTTGTTGGTGGGCGACGCCGCCTCGCTAATTTGCCCCACCACGGGGGAGGGTATCGGGACGGGCATGATGTCAGGTTATATCGCCGCACATTTTTTGCAAAAGGCGCTTCGTTTGAAGCGGACTGATGCGGCGGTTTTTGACGGGTATGACCGGGAGATCTACCGCCGGCTCAGCGCTGAAATCCGCCAATACAACATCCTGCGCCGTTTTCTGCCGGCGCCGGTGTACGAATGGGGGCTGAGCCGCGCTATCCCCACGGCTTTATTACAAGCATTTTTTCAACGCCAGGCAGGCGGCTGGTTGCGAACGGCGTACGAGCGGCCGATAGAAGTGCGGGTGGAATGAATGTTAATCGACGCGCTTCACCTTGCCCGAGCCGGCAATATCCGTATCCACGGCTGGCGAACCCGTGTAGTAAATATCTCCACTGCCGGCTATTTCGGCCTTCAGGGTCTGCGCAACATTGCACGTCACTGTTCCGGAGCCGGATATAGCGGCTTTGCCGGTATTCGCCAGTAAGGCTTTGGCGGCAATGTCGCCGCTGCCGGCAATGCTATACTCCACCGCTTCGGCCTTGCCGCCTACATGCAGATCGCCGCTGCCGGCAATCGAACATTTGAGGTTGTTGACGTCCGCCTGCGGCAAATCGATAGTGCCGGAACCGCCGATTGAAAGTTCCAGCTGCTCACTGTGCAGCGGGGTCAGCACTTTCATAGTGCCACTGCCAGCCAGCGATAAACCGTCAAATGCCGGGGCGGAGATCCGCACTTTCAAATCCTTAACTTCCGATACATTCTGATCGAAATAGATTTTTAATTCGCCATTCTCCACCTCCGTTTTCAACAGCGGCAGCAAGTTCTCCTGGGCTTGTACATCAACGGAAAAGTGATCTGAAACGCTTATTTCAATTTGACCGGGCAGTGCCACATCAACAGCGTGGAAATCGCGCACGTCGCGGGTTTCGGTTTTGAGCGGGCCTTCGCCGCGAACGCCTCCAAAGCCGAAAATGGAGAAGTTGTCACAAGAGCGGCTCCCTAAAACGAAAATGCCGACCAAAAACATGAAAAGAATCAAATAACGCATAGCAAAAGGGCTTTTTTAGTTGGAATGAAAACAAACCGGATTTCTTGCAGAAATTTACGCCGGATTTGTGGCGCTTGGGCATCCTCTGGCAGCCTTGTGTCATGGAATGATCAATACACCACCATCCGGAGCTGTCGCTTCGAAACCTGTTTGGGTTGAAACGTTACAAAATTCCTGAAAAAATATTGGAATGAACTGGATATTATTGACCCTCGCCTGGCCGCTGGCAGCACTGATGTCGCCTATACCGCACACCGGTAACCCGCCGGTTGTCACCTGGCTTACTGAAACCAACCACGACTTTGGCGAAATCCGCGCCGGCTCAAGCGCCCGGTTTGTATTCAAGTTTCAAAATGCCCGGTCGGAGACCATCGTATTGCAAACGGTCCGTACCACATGCGGTTGTACGGCCGCCGAATGGACGGAAGAGCCGATCGCCGCAGGCGCCAACGGCTCCGTCACCATCGAGTTTGATGCCGACCGGGGTGGCGCCTTCCGCAAAAAAATCACCGTATTTTTTGACAAACAACGCAAACCCGAGGTTCTGTGGATAACCGGTGATGTGGTGGCTCCGTGATATCCGGTGACTTCCCGCCTGTTTGTTAAAAGGGTCTTTTCGCCCGGCAAGACCCCTTAGTTCGACTTTAGCCATTTGGCATATCAGTGCCAATGATCAAAGATTTAAAAATCATGTTTGGAATTTTTGAATGTCGGTAAAAAACAGCGATGTTCAAAAATAGAGCTGCCAAAAATCAAACTATTGGTAAACAGCTATGCTCATCCTAAATGGCTAAAGAAAGAACATGTTTGGAATTTCATCGCTGCAAATAGAAAATTTAATTTCAATCTGCAAATTTTCGGCGGATTGCCCGCATACGCCTGCAAAATTTGCCTTGCCTGAAATTAAATTTTTCCATTTTCGCCTCAGCATGAAAATCCAAACATGTTCTTATCCAACTGCTGCAATCTGTCCGTTTTGCACTTCAAATATTTGATAAGCGCCTGAAAAAGACGATACTACGGCTTCAATTCGGTTGCGTTGTGTATCCGTAATGAAAATCTGACCAAAATCACGGTGCAGCAACAGGGCTATGAAACTGATGAACGCGTTGCGCGTCGAGTTTGTCAAAAATATCGTCCAGCAGCAAAAGCGGCGCCCGCCCGCTTTCCCGACGCAACACCTCGTATTGTGCCAGCCGCATGGCCAGCAGGAACGATTTCAGTTGACCCTGCGAGGCATACTTTTTCACCGCCTGGCCGTTGAGCGAGAGGCTCAGGTCGTCGCGGTGCGGACCGGCAGCGGTGCGCTCCAGCACCCGGTCTTTTTCCAGATTGGCGATCAGCAATGCAGCCAAACCGGTTTCCGCGCAATCCGACTCAAAGCGCACCGCCACCTGTTCATGGCTCCCGGCGATAGCGGTATACATCTCCTGAAACAAAGGAACAAATGCGGCGCCAAAAGTTTCGCGTTTCCTGGCGAGCACTTCCGCTGGCGCGGGCATTTGCCGGTCAATGCCCTCCAGCAGCGCCGGGTCGAAGCGACGCTGTTCGGCAAACGATTTGAGCAGTGCATTGCGCTGCTTGAGCAAATTATTGTAAATCAGCAGATTGTACAAATAATCGGGATAGATTTGAGAAAGCGTATTGTCGAGAAAACGCCGCCGTGCTATAGCGCCTGCACCAACGAGATATCATCCAGTGCGATCGCCACCGCAGGGCTTGTCAGGATAGTCGGTCAGCCGGTTGTACGCCGTGCCGTTACGCTCGATCTCTTTGCGTTGGCCCGCGGCAAATTTGGCCACAATCCTGGTGCGCTCGTTCTCCCCGTTTTCAAACACCCCTTCCAGGCGAAAAAAAGAGCGCCATACGGATCAAACCCTTTGTCGGGCAAAGTGCGAGTGCTCCGGGTGAACTGGGTAATACACTGCGTCGAGCAAGTTTGTTTTGCCCATGCCGTTGAGCCCAACAAAACAGTTGAGTCGCGCCGAGAAGTCGAGCGATTGATCGGCGTAATTTTTGAAATTGGTCAGTTTTAGCGCGCGCAGTAGCAAGAGCAGGTAAATTTCGGGGAGCCAAGGTAAAAAGGATATTTTTGCCGCTTCAATTCAACCCAACCGCTATGTTTCGTTTTGCCGCAACCGCCGCCGTCTGCTGTGTCTTATTGAACGCCTGTGCCCCACCGATCCGACTCATCCCTAGCCGTGTAAAAACCGGACTGGATTCTGTTTTCTATGCCGGCGTGGTGGAAGGCGCGCATCAGGTTGATTTGCGCAACGCCCGTTTCCTAGCCAAAGTTAAAGTCGGTGATTTAGGGGTCACTCTTGATTGCACCTACCCCGATGCACTGAATTACGCCAAAGATGTGAGTCGGGGGATCGGCGGGAATCTGCTGGTGATCACCGAACACAAACAATACCACGAGAAGTCGAAGTGTCACCGTATAAAAGCCGATATCTACGCGGTGCCGTCGCTGGAAGGCGTGGAGAGCGAAATCCACTGGCACCCCAAACGTCCGCTTCTGCCCGGTGATCTGCGCGGGCAACCAGTAGCGGGGAACGCCTTGCCACCGCTGCATTGCAGCTTCACGTTCCGATTGGGCGGCGATTTTTTCAAATCAGTGATCCTGCGCAGCGAGACCATTTTTTGGGCCGATAGTGCGGCTAAAGCTTCCAGCCCCGACCAAGCCGGGTTTACTTTGCGCCGTGCCCAGCTCCATTTCAACCTGGCTGAGTTGCATGCGCGCCGGTTAAAAGCCGCGCTCGTGGCAATGGGCCCCGACTTGCCGGCGATCACGGCCCGATACCGGCCCTTGCTCGCGCAGCAAGTGGCTGAATATCAAGCGCAATCCTCGGCGCTGGAGCAGGAATTGGCCGCCGGAAGCGCCAATGCTGAAGCCGTATTGGAGCACTGGACCAAGCAGGTGCAGCAGGAGCTGACTGCGTTGGAAGCTTACTTTGGCGACCAGACGGTCATTTTGAAAAAACAAAAAAAGAAAGGCTGAGCGCTCAGATCGTCCGCAAAAACGCGATCGTATGTTCGATGTCCACGCTCAGCACCCGGTCTTCCGACAAACGCGGCACCGTCTCCCGATACCGCTCGGCGATTGCTTCAATTTGAGGCGATGACCGCATTTCCCGCCGGTATTCGAGGGCCTGCATGGCCACCATAAATTCAATCGCCAGCAAACGTTCGAGGTTGAGCACGATCCGGTAAGCCTTCGTCGCTGCGTTGGCCGCCATGCTGACGTGGTCTTCCTGCCCGTTGCAACTCACGATACTGTCGGCCGAGGCCGGCATGCAAAGCGTTTTGTTCTGGTTGACAATAGCCGCAGCGGTGTATTGGGCGATCATCATTCCGGAATGCAGACCCGGGTGGTCGGTCAGAAACTCCGGCAGGCCGCGCTTTCCGCCAATCAACTGATAAATCCGCCGCTCAGCAATGCCCCAATTCCGCCAGTGCCAGGGCGAGGTAATCCAGGGGCAAGGCCAGCGGCTGCGCGTGAAAATTCCCACCGGAAAGCACCAGATCATCGTCGGGGAAAATATTGGGGTTGTCGGTCACGCTGTTGATCTCCGTATGCACCATTTGGATAACATGGTTCATGGCGTCTCGACTGGCGCCGTGCACCTGCGGCACGCAACGGAATGCATAGGGGTCCTGCACATCGGTCTTTTCCAACTTCGCAATTGCGCTGTCTTCCAATAGATTGCGCAAGGCTTTCGCGACGGCGATTTGTCCGGCGTGTGGCCGGATCTGGTGAATACGGGCATCCAGCGGCGACAGGCGGCAATGGTAGGCATCATAACCGATGGCAGCGTTCAGGTCGGCTTGTGCAGCCAGCCGCTGTCCTTCCAGCAGGCACCAAACCGCATAAGCGGCCGAAAACTGGGTTCCATTCAGCAGAGCCAGCGCTTCTTTCGCCTGAAAGGTCAGGGGCGCCCATCAGCGCAATTGGAGCACTACATCGGCGCGTTGCCGGCGTCCTTCGTACCACACCTCGCCCAGGCCGATCATGGGCAGACTCAAGTGCGCCAGGGGCGCCAGATCGCCGGAGGCCCCAAGCGAACCCAGTTCGAAAACCACGGGCAAAACGTCGGCATTGTAAAAATCGATCAGGCGTTCCACTACTTCCTCGCGCACACCGGAATAGCCGTAACTCAGGCTTTGGGCTTTGAGCAGCAACATGAGTCGAACCACCTCGGGCGGAACGGGGTCGCCTGTGCCAGCGGCATGCGACATGACCAGGTTGTGCTGCAATTGGCCGATGTCTTCCGGAGGGATAGACACATTACAAAGCGAACCAAATCCGGTATTTATGCCATAAAAAGGTTCGTTGTTGACCGCTTTTAACTTTTCATCGAGATACGTCCGGCAATGCCGGATGCGGCGGCGTGCTTCATCCGAAAGTCCGATGGGCAGGTTTTGCGTACGTATAAATTCGATGGTGTGGAGGGAAAGATGGTCAGGGCTGATCAGATGCATACAGTTGGGCGGGTGGTCAGATTGGACAATTTGGTTTGTGCCGGGCAAAGGTACTATGCAGCGTTAAATTCATTTAAAACACCGTTAAACGCCCGTTAACGGTGTCGCCAAAATGAGAATGAATTTTATCTAAACCATAAGAGAATCAGGCTGTTAGTTTTTATTTGGTAAATTTTTTTAAATCACCGGTGCAACTCTGTGTGCCTGCTTCACGTCAGGAAACCGTCTAACCCGTGAAATCAAGTACTTTTGTGCCCGGAATTCAATACACCACAAATCCGGCAATTCAAAACTCAAAATGCATTCAAATTTATGATGAAGAAGTTCTTTTCAACCGCCCTTATTACTGTGTTTCTGGCGACGATGGCGCTTGCGCAACGCATCGCTTATGTCGATGTCACCGCTGTATTGGAAAGTTTGCCCGATTATCAAAAGGCGCAGGAACAACTCGACCGTTTGGCTACCCAGTGGCGCCAGGAAATCGCGCAGGAACAGGATAAGATCAAAGGTATGTACAGCAAATACCAGGCTGAACAAGTGATGCTGAGCGAGGAAATGAAAAAACAACGGGAAGACGAGATCATGAACAAGGAAAAAGAGGTGCGTGAACTCCAGCGCCAGAAATTCGGCCCGGAGGGCGCCTTGTTCAAAAAGCGCGAAGAACTGGTCAAACCGATCCAGGATAAGGTATACGCCGCCATCCAAAAATTTGCCGAAGACAAAGGCTTCGAATATGTATTCGACAAAGGCAGCGCCTCCGGTATGTTGTACGCCGACCCCAAATACGATAAAACCGAAGATGTGAAAGCCATGCTGAAAAAAGGTTGATCTGTTTCAGGGTTTCAGGAGGTTTCAAGGTTTCAGGTTCCAGTCGTCAGGGTTTCAGGGTTTGTCGTCGGACCTTAAGATTACCTGAAAAAGCGGCATAAAAGATTGCCGGAAGTTCATTGACTTTGTAGAATAAATCAAGGATGTATGAGGGCACACAATTCAGAAGTTCGCCGTCAAGCGATCGAGTTATGGCAATCAGGTCAAAAGAAGCTTTCAATTTCACGCCAACTTGGGGTTGATTATGATACCCTTCTGGGCTGGATCAAACGATACGAACAATTGGGGGATTCGGGGCTGGCACTTAGATATTGTCAATGTGGTCGCAAGACGAAAGCGGAAGATGCGCTTCGTAAGCGCGCCTTGGAGTTGATGCAGCAACATCGGGAGTGGGGAGCGGGCTATTTGCGCGTGCAGTTACAACGGGAGTTTCCGGGCCACAAAGTTGTTCAGGTTCGCCAATTGCAGCGCTGGGTATCCCAAGCAGGTATACGGCCCAAAAGAACCAAACTTCCACCGGTAAAGGTGGAGTGGGCATCCGGCCCTTTGGAGCGCGTGCAAGTTGATGCCAAAGAGCGCTTGTTGACTCAAGATGGCGTCGAGTGTTGTTACTTGAACTTTACAGATGAGTTTTCAGGCGCCGAACTGGATGCTTTTGTTTTCCCCCTGGGGCAGGATCAGCCAAGTTCCGCTACCGCTGATTTTTGATGCACTCCGCTACCTGATGTTCCGGTGGGGCTTTATAGGAGTATTCAGAGCTGATAATGGTGCACCATTTGGCGAACCCACACGACAGTCCCTGAGTGTGCTGAACCTTTGCTTGTGTGCCCTGGGTATCCGGATCAAACTTAATCCACCTCGTTCGCCGCAGAAAAACGCTAAGGTTGAGCGTAATCAAGGCACAACCGCCCGTTGGGCTGATCCGGCCCAATGCAAAAACTATCTGGAACTTCAGCAACGACTCAATCAAGTGGTAGAAGACCAAAGAGAACATTTCCAAACAAGAGTTTGCAAAAACAAAACCCGCGCCGAATGTTTCCCCCAACTTTTTCAAAACCCCAAACGACTCCATTTGGAGGGACTAAATATGCAATTTGTGTTCGATCTACTTGCAAAAGGAACTTGGCAACGAAAAGTCAGCCGGGAGGGGGCAACCGACATGTTCGGTAAAACCTACCAGGTGGGATATCGATACCATTCCCAAATCGTGAGCGTAACTTTTGATCCAATCAACTTAGCTTGGGTTTTTAAAAATGAAAGAGGTCTGGTCCTCAATACTAAAACCGCTACCAATCTCAATGAGCAGAACATCCGTGATTTATCAATAAGTCAATGAACTTCCGGCAATCTTTTATGCCGCTTTTTCTCAGGTAATCTTAAGGTCCGACGACAAGGGTTCAAGGGTTCAAGGGTTGCGGGGTTTAAGGGATTGAGGGGTTGGAAAAGGGTGGGCGGTTTAGAAAACGCGCGCAAAAATACGACAAACAAAAACCCCGGCAAGTTTTACACACCTGCCGGGGTTTCTGTTTCCAAAACAGCATTCGGCGCGTCAGGTGCGAAGCCCGTTGCGAATAATAATGCTGCTGGTAATAATTTGCGTAAATAACATGGTGCAAAGGTAAACGACTTTTTGAAAACAAGGGTTCAACGGAACGGAATTTCCCCGCCCTGAAAAATAAGTTGCGCCATTTTCCAACTGCCCCAACTCACCACCGCCCCGACGATGACGCCCCAGGCCAGATCGACCAGCACCAGGGCCATGGGCCAGCGGTCGAGCAGCGATTTGTTCACCAGTTCGTACGTTGCGTAGGTCACCAGGCCGAAAAACGCGCCGTTCAGGGCCGCCCGGCCGCCGCTTTGCGCCGGCGCCGCACAGAAATACAGCAGCCCGGCGGTAAAGACCAGGTAAAATAAACCGGCCGCCACCAGGTCGGGCGACGGCGCCAGCAGCCAGCCGACCTGCTGCCGGATAAAGTTTTTGGCGAATCCGTTGATAAACGCCAGGTCGCATGCGGCGTACAACAAGAGCGTCAGCAGGAACCACATTGCCGTTTTCATACCGGTAAAAGTAATGCATTCATCCCGCGTTTTGGACCGTTACTCGAATGTTTGCAACTTCATATAGCCTTTACTCGTCAATTTCAACCTTTGTTCGCCCCATTACCGGCCTGTCATTCAAAACTAAAAGCGTAGGCATGCAACTAACCATCCGCCACCTGAATAAAACATACCCCAACGGCGTCCGCGCCCTGCACGACGTATCACTCGACATCCCCACCGGCATGTACGGCCTCCTGGGCCCCAACGGCGCCGGTAAAAGTACGCTCATGCGCACGCTGGCCACCCTCCAGGACGCCGACTCCGGTACGGCCACGCTTGGCGATATCGATATTCTCAAAGACAAAGACGCCGTGCGCCGCGTGCTCGGCTACTTGCCGCAGGAATTCGGCGTGTACCCCCGCATCAGCGCCTACGAAATGCTCGACCACCTGGCCGTCCTCAAAGGCATTCCCGGCGTGCGCCGCAAAGAAGTGGTGGGCGCCCTCCTGCAGCGCGTCAACCTCTGGGACCACCGCAAAAAAGCCGTGTCGTCGTACTCCGGCGGCATGCGCCAGCGCTTCGGCATCGCCCAGGCGCTGCTCGGCGACCCCAAACTCATTATCGTCGACGAGCCTACGGCCGGACTCGACCCCGGCGAACGCAACCGCTTCTACAACCTGCTCTCCGAAATCGGCGAAAACGTGATTGTGATCCTCAGCACCCATATCGTAGATGACGTCAAGGAATTGTGCTCCAACATGGCCATCATTCACAATGGCGAAGTGCTGTACGCCGGCACGCCCGAAGCCTCCCTGCAGGAACTCACGGGCAACGTGTGGGAAAAAGCCATTGCCAAAACCGAAATGGACGATTATCAGCAGCAATACCGGGTAATCTCCAGCAAACTGGTGGCTGGCAAACCGATCATCCATATCCTTAGCCAAACCGATCCCGGCAACGGTTTCCACCCCGCCGAATCGGGACTGGAAGACGTGTTTTTTGCCAAAATCAACGGCAGTACCCCGACGGAAGCGCACTGACCCGCGCCCGTCGCCGGAATTCCACGCACCCGCCTTTTCCATTGGCTAACCCGCGTCATCATGTTCAAGACCTTTTTCTCCTTCGAAATAAAATCCTGGTTGCGCTCGCCGATGCCCTGGATCTTCCTCCTTATCCTGGCGCTGCTGGCCTTTTTCGGCACCATCTCCGACCATGTGAGCATCGGCGGCAGCTATGGCAACGTCTGGAAAAACGCCCCCTTCGTGGCGCAAAACTGGTACGGCGTTTTTTCCATCCTCAGCATCCTGCTCACCACGGCCTTTCTCAACACGGCTGCCATCCGGGACTTCGAGCGCCAAACCAGCCAGATCGTTTTTTCCAAACCTATCGGCAAAGCCCAGTACTATTTCGGCCACTTCTGGGGCGCTGTGCTCATCGCGCTGATTCCCATGACCGGTATTTCACTGGGCATGTGGAGCGGCACCGCCCTCAACGCGGTCTTCGAATGGCTGCCCGACAGCCGCCTCGGCCCCTTCGAACTGAACGGCCACCTGATGGGCATGCTCGTTTTCGCCATCCCCAATACGCTTTTTGTCGGCGGCGTACTGTACGCCGTGGCGATCAACACCCGCTCCACGCTCTACTCCTTCGTGGCCGCCACGGCCCTGCTGGTAGGCTATATCGTGGCGGGCAACCTGCTCCGCAATCTCGAGAACGAGCAACTCGCGGCGCTGCTCGATCCCTTCGGGTACCGGGCCTTCGGCATCGCCACCAAATACTGGACGGTGGATGAAAAGAACGCCCGGGCCGCCATGTTGGCCGGCCAGCTGCTGCTCAACCGGCTCCTGTGGTCGGCCGTAGGCATGGCGGCCCTGCTGCTGGGCTACCGCCTGTTTCATTTTGCCGAAAAAACCCGCGGCGGCCGCAAACAAAAACGCGTCGAAGCCGAAGAAACCCCCGGCATCCGTACCCTGGGCGCCCTGCCGGCCGTGCCCCCCGGCAGCGGTTTCGGCACCGTAATGAGCCAGTTGGGCAGCCAGTTCAAAACGGAAGGCCTCGGCATCGTGCGCAGCACGGCTTTTATTCTGCTGGGTATCCTGGGCCTGCTCAACTGCATTCCCGCCCTGTTTAGCGCCAATGAAGCCTACGGCACGCATGAGCTGCCGGTCACCTATACAATGGTGGACGGCATCCGCGGAGCGTTCTATCTGTACATGATCATCATCATGGTGTATTTCAGCGGGGCAGTCGTCTGGAAGGAACGCAATGCCCGCGTCAACGAGATCATCGATGCCTTGCCGACCAAAAACTGGACGGCCTGGCTGGGCAAATACGGCGCCATACTTGGCACGGTCGCCCTCCTGCAACTGATGGCCATAGGCATGGCGGTCGTGGCGCAGTGGTCGATGGGTTTTCACCGCTACGAGCTCGGCGTGTACCTCCGCGAACTGTTGCTCATGGATCTCCTCGGCTTTGCCGTGCTGCTGGCGCTGAGTTTTTTGGTGCAGGCTTTGTCGCCCAACATGTACCTCGGCTTTTTCATCACCATCATGTTTATCGCGGTCAACAGTTTTGTCTGGAGCGCGCTCGACATCGAGAGCAACATGGTGAGTTTCGGCAGCACGCCTGAATATACCTTGTCCGACTTCTACGGCTACCAGCCCTACCTGGCAGGCTTGTTCTGGTTTCACGGCTACTGGCTGTTGTTCAGCGCGCTGCTGGCGCTGGTCGCCATCCTGTTCTGGCCGCGCGGCAACGGGATGTACTGGAAAAACCGGCTCCAGACCGCCGGCCTCGAATGGCGCAACTACCGCCGCTTCGGCTACCTCGCCCTGGCGGCCTGGCTGGGCGTCGCGGCGTGGACGTTTTACAATACCAAAGTCAAAAACCACTACGTGACCGGTCAGGCGCAGGAACGCCTGATGGCCGAATACGAGAAAAAATACAAGCAATACCAGGGCCGCCCGCAACCCCGCGTGTACAAGGTGAAATACGACATCGACCTCCACCCCGAAACACGCGCCCTGCACGTGGAAGGCCAGTTTTTTGCCCGCAACAAATCCGACCGGCCGATCGACACGCTATTTGTCGTCGTGCCCACCCACGGCCGCTTCGAGCTCCGCAACGAGCGGCTCCGCCTGCTGCTGAACGACTCCACCCTGCACTGCCGCATGTACCGCTTCGAGCCGGCGCTTGCCCCCGGCGATTCGCTCCTCCTGGAGTTTTCCACCCACTTCGACCCCAGGGGCTTTGAAAACCAGCTGAGTTGGGAGCGCATCGTGCAAAACGGCACGTTCTTCGACAATACCGACGTGATGCCTTTGTTCGGCTACCAGGAAGGCGGCGAACTGACCGACAAAAACCGCCGGAAAAAGTTCGATCTGCCGGAAAAAAGTCGCCAGCCCGCACTCGACCGCAGCGATACCCTGCACCGCATGGACGCCTACATCGGCCTCAACAGCGATTGGGTGAATGTGGAAACCGTCATCCGCACGGCGCCCGACCAGATCGCCATCGGCCCCGGCTCGCTCCAGCGCGAATGGACCGAAAACGGCCGCCGCTGTTTCCAGTATAAACTCGACCATGCGTCGTTCAATTTCTACTCCTTCCTCAGCGCCCGCTACGCCGTGGCCAAACGCGACTGGAACGGCGTCAGCCTCGAAGTGTACTACCAGCCGGGGCATGATTTCAACGTCGAGCGCATGCTCAGGGCCATGCAAAAGTCGCTGGAGTACTACACTGCCCACTTCGGCCCCTACTACCACAAGCAGTGCCGGATCATCGAGTTTCCGCGCTACGCCAGTTTCGCACAGTCGTTCCCCGGCACCATGCCCTACGCCGAAGGCATCGGGTTTATCCAGGATTTCAAGGACCCCGACGACGACCTCGATTTGATGTTCTACGTGGCGGCCCACGAGATCGGGCACCAGTACTGGGGCCACCAGGAATGCGGCGCCCAGATGCAGGGCGGCGAAATGCTGGTGGAAACCTTCGCCCAATGGAGCGCGCTCATGGTGATGGAACACGAGTACGGCCGCGATCAGATGCGCAAATTCCTGGCCTACGAAATGGACAAATACCTTCGCGGCCGCGGCCGCGAAGCGCTCCGGGAACTGCCCATCGAAAAATGCGAAAACCAGGGCTATATCCACTACAACAAGGGCAGCGTGGTGATGTACTACCTCAAGGAAATGATCGGCGAAGAACAGGTCAACGCCGCCCTGCGCGCCTTCCTGGAGCGCTACCGCTACGCCGATCCGCCCTACCCGGTCAGCCTCGACGCCATCGACGCTTTTTATGCACAGACGCCCGACTCGCTGCGCTATGTGGTGAAAGATCTCTTTGAAGACATCACCCTGTTTGAGAACCGCTGCACGGAGGCCGGCGCCAGGGACCTGGGCAACGGCAAATGGGAAGTCACGATCGCGGTGGATTGCCACAAGTTGAAAGCCGACGAACTGGGCAAGGAAACCGAGGCGCCGCTGAACGACTACATCGAGGTGGGCGCCTTCGCCAAACCGCCCGCCGGCAAGAAATACGGCAAGACGCTCTACCGCCAGCGGATGAAGATCGACCGGACGCACAACACTTTTACGTTCACAGTCGGCGAAAAACCCGACAAGGCCGGAATCGACCCCTTCTCGCTGCTGGTCGACCGGAATCCGGAAGATAACATGAAAAAATTGTAAGCGCAGGCGGGGCTACAGCTCCAGGTTCTCCCAGAGGTACGGCATATCGCGCCAGGCCTCGCGGGCCTGGTCGAGGTATTGCTGCCGGGCCTCGCCCTCGTGGGCCAGGGCGAGGCGGCGGAGCGTCCAGCCGATGGAGTAGCGGTCGCCGATCCGGCGGTAGAGCCCGAGCGCTGTTTGCCATTGTTCGATCGCGCCCGGCAGGTCGTTTTCCGATTTCAGGAGGTCGCCCAAACTGCGAAGGCAATTGGCTTTGCCCAGCAAGGAGCCGATCCGTTCGTACAAGGGAAGCGCCTGATCAAAATAGCCACGCGCCCCTTCGTTGTCCGATTCTCGAAACGCGATGTCGCCCAAACTGCTCAGGCAATTGGCTTTGCCCAGCAAGTCGCCGATCCGTTCGTACAAGGGAAGCGCCTGATCAAAATAGCCACGCGCCCCTTCGTTGTCCGATTGTGTCCATGCCACATCACCGAGTTTCTTCAAGCATTTCGCCCGCAATTCATCCGTGGGCGCTACTCCAGACGCCTGTTCCAGCCAGCCCTTCCACCCCAGGCCGGTATAGCGCAACAAATCCGCTATGGCGAGCGCTGCCCGGATACCAGGCTCCACTGATGCGCCGGCGAGCGCTTCGGGCAACAGCGTTTCCAGGTTGTCCAGTTCGGCCGCCAGGGCGGTCGCGGCTTCGGCTCCGCCTTCACCGCCTATCGGAGCGCCCGCTTCGGCGGCGTAGCCGCAGTAAAATTCGATCGCCCGCAGGCGGTCTTCCACCTCGGGCGGGTGGCGGCGCAGCACGTGGTCGCGCACGGGCCGCAACAGGCGCAGGCGACCGTCTGCGTCGTAGGCCAGGCCGCTCTGGCGCAAGTCGCGCGCGGCGGCAAAGGTATCGTCGGGCAGCAGGGCCGGGAGCTGCGCTTCGGCTGCGCCTCCGGGTAGCAGCGCCAGCAGGCTGAGCAGGCGCAGGGCGGCCGGGGTCAGTTTGGCCACCGAGAGCTCGGCGGACACGGCCAGGCTCAGGTTCTTGTGGTCGGCCGCGCCGGCCTGCAGCAATTCGCTGCGCTTGGCCTCCCAGGCGCGGCGCAGCAGGTTCAGGTTGGGCGCGCCTTGGGCCTGGGCGCCCAGCAAGCGCAGGGCCAGGGGCAGGCCGTCCTGTTCGGCCACCAGGGCGTCCAGGTCGGGGTCGCCGGCCAGCGCCGCGCCGGCGTACTGCAAAAAAACGGCGCGGGCCGCAGCGGCGTCGAGGGGCGCTATTTCGGTATGCAGGCCCCAATCGAGGTCCTGCGGGCGTTTGCGTCCGCGGATGCTGGCTACCAGCGCCAGCCGGGGCAGGGCGGCCAGTTGGGCCAGGAGTTCTTCCACGGCGCCGGCGTCCTGCTCCCAGGGCGTTTCAAAATTGTCGAGCGTGAGCGCAGCCGGGGCCCGTTCGAGGTGTTGCCACAAGCGGGCCTCCAGGTGTTCGCCGGGCGTCACGCCCGTGTCGCGCGCGATGGCCTGCATCAGTTCGTTGCGGCTGTTGGCTGCCTCGCAGTACACGAAGTAACGGCGTTCGCCGAATTTCTCCACCACCCGCTCGTCGTGCAGGGCCCTGAGGCTCACCGTGCTTTTGCCCACGCCGCCGGGGCCGAGCAGGCAGGCCGGGCGCGCGGCCAGCAAGGTCTGTACCATCGCCTCCACCTGTTCGTCGCGGCCGATGCAGGGCCCCGGCGCGCGCAGGCGCTTGCCGCCGGGCGGGGGCGGGGCAGCCGGCGCCGGTATGCTTATCGCGGCAGGCGCCGGGGCGGGGGCGAGGCGCTGCAGGAAACCGGGCAGGTCCTCGTGGTCGTCGCCGTAGGCGATGGGGACGATATTATCCTTCGCATGAAATTTCCGGGCGGCTTCGTATTCGGCGCTGCGCACCAGCCGGAAATGCTGGTGGCCGGTAGCCGCCAGCACTTGGCGCAGAAAATCTAGCCACTGTTCGAAGTTGGGGTCCTCGAAGCCGGCGCCGTAGCCGACGAACAAGAGGGAGCGGCTGCCCGCGGCGAGCTGCTGCAGGGCCTGGGCCGTTTGGTTACCCACCATGTTGGAATAACTCCGGTCGTCGAAGATGACCGATTCGGGGGTCTTCCAGTGGCCGTGCAGGTGCAGTATGGCGTTTTCATGGCCCAGCAAAAAGCGGTGGACGGCCGGGTGCTGCTTCCAGGTAATGGGATCGCGGCCGGCGCCTTCCCGCAGGATATCGTCGTAATTGGTGGTGGCCAGCGGCGCGTCCAGCGCATGGAGCGCATCCGCCAGGGCGCTTCGCCCGGGGGCGATACGCAGTTCGCCGACGGACTGGCGCAGCCATTCGGCGAACAGGCCGCCTTGCTGCCCGCCCAGGGCTTTGGTAATTTTTTTGGCCGCCAGGATCAACCGGTCGGTATCGCCGCCGGCGATGTCGGCTTCGAGGCCGTCGAGCGTCACGGCTTTGTCGCCGTATTGCCGGGCGTAGGCCAGGCCGTCTTCGAGGAGCCCTTTCCAGGTCGAGCGCCGGTCGCCCGTGCAGGCCATCGATACGCCCGTGCCCGCTACGACGAGTATCCGGCGGGCGGCAATTTTTTCTTTGAGCAGTTCGAGCGGTTCCAAGGCGGATCGGGTTTTCACGTTTTTATGGCGGGTAAAAGTAAGCATTTCACACCCATAGGGGAAAACGCCGCGCCGGTTGTCTTTGAGCCGTCGAAATTTTTTTTCAAAAAAGGCGGCGCGCCGGCAGCGTTTTAAAAACGCGTGTCGTTCTACGAACGATGTTACCCCTGCCGTGCAGCCTGTTACCAGGCGCCGCACGTCAAAAAGCCCGGAACCGTTTAGAACATGTTTGGATTTTCATGCTGAGGCGAAAATGGAAAAATTTAATTTCAGGCAAGGCAAATTTTGCAGGCGTATGCGGGCAATCCGCCGAAAAATTTAACGCAGCATGAAATTAAATTTTCTATTTGCAGGCCAGCAATGAAATTCCAAACATGTTCTTAAGCAACACAACCATAACTAATCGAACCAATCTGTCTACCATGACCGCTACGCTCTCGTACACCCTGCTGTTGGGCGCCATCTACCTGATGCGCAAAGTTTATACCCTCAAAACACAGACCGCCTGACGCAGCCGTACCACCCACCACCTTGTTGCAAGGGGCGTCCCGACTCCATTCGGGACGCCCCTTGTTTTTTGCCCCGACCCAACCCGCGGGTTGCTTCTTTCGGTCTTGCCTGGTATATTTATCCAAATTGGACCGAAAAATGAACACAATGAAACGATTCGTTTGCTTCCTCCTGTTCCTGGCGCCGGCCGCAGCAACCCGCGCCCAAACCTGGCTCGCCCCCGACCATGTGTGGACCTTCAAACTGACCGGCGGTTTTGCCGGCGTCAACCTGAATTTTAACCTGGCCGTCGCCAGCGATACGGTGGTCAACGGCCAGGCCTGCAAAAAAATCGTGGCTACCGGCGCCGGCGGTTTTTTGTACCCGCCGCTGCGCTTCGCCTATGCCAGCGGCAATCAGGTGTACGCCTACCAGGAAGCTGCCAATACTTTTGCCAAGCTGTATGATTTCGATCTGGGCCCCGACAGCATCGTCTACGTACCGCCTTTGTATCCAACCAACGGATCTTTTACCTACCGCATCGAATCGGTCGATACCGTACTGGCGGCCGGTCAGCTGCGGCGCCGGCAAAACGTGGTCCAATTGCTGACGGGTAGTCCGGGCAATTTGCACTTCGAGATCATCGAAGGCATCGGTATGGTTGGCCGGCCCTCGCAGAGCAACCTGCCCGATTGCAGCTATTTCTTCCTCGACCAGGAAATTTGTGCGAGCGTCGTCGATGGGTTCGACCTGAAATTCATCTGTTTTACCGCATCCGGCGGGTCGTATTCGTCATACGGCCCCGGCTGCACCGTCACTGTCAGCTCCGACATATCGCTTTCGTATCACCCCGCCCTTTCGCTCCACCCCAACCCGGCAACCGACCGGCTGTTGGTGCAAGCCGCGGATTTGCCCGCCGCCGTGCGCCAAACGAAGGTATTCAACGCACAGGGCAAGCTGCTGCATTCCGAAAACGGGCTGCCGGAATGGGTCGATACCGCCGCGTTGCCCACGGGGGTGTACTGGCTCTCGGTGTTGCTGGAAAACGGTCGCCAGGTTGCGGTATCCTTTCTAAAATTCTGAACCGGAGCGTTGTCCCGCCATCAAAATTGGCATCCTGGTTTCATTTATGGGCGGTGTCTGCCGTATCCAGCAGCCCCGCCTTTTCGATCAGGGTGCACAGTTCTTTCCGGTAGCCGCTGGCGTCGGTTTTGGCGGCTTGTTGCGCCAGCGCGAGGGCGTTTTCATAGGTGGCCTTGCCTTTGTACGACGAATGGCGCAGCAGCAAGCCAAACTCGGCGGTGGCGGCGGCCAGTTGGAAGTTGTCACTCGGGGCGCCGGCCAGCCGATCGGCCACGGTAGTTTCGATCAGCTGGCTGGCCGCGGCGGCTTTGGGTTGTTTGTAGCGGAGTTTGAGCGACAACAGCTCGCCGCTGCCGGCAGCCGCGGAAAGTTTGGTCTCCTGGTAGCGCATTTCGCCGTTTTTCACGCCAAGGGGAAGCGGCTGGCCGGCCGGCACGATTTCGTAAAGGGCCGTGACGCGGTGCCCGGCGCCGAGTTCGCCGGCGTCCTTGGTGTCGTCGTCGAAGTCTTCGCGGGCAAGCAGGCGGTTTTCGTAGCCGATCAGGCGGTATCCGGCCACGCGGGCGGGGTTGAATTCGATCTGTATCTTCACGTCCTTGGCGATGGCGAACAGGGTGCCGCCAAATTCGCTGATGAGCACTTTTTTGGCTTCCCCGATCTGGTCGATATAGGCGTGGTTGCCGTTGCCCTTGTCGGCCAGTTGCTGCATTTTGTTGTCCTGGTAATTGCCCATCCCGAAGCCCAGCACCGTGAGGAATACTCCACTTTCGCGTTCGTTTTCAATGAGTTTGACCAATTCGCCGTCGCTGCTGACGCCGACGTTGAAGTCGCCGTCGGTGCAGAGCACGACGCGGTTGTTGCCGCCCCGAATGAAGTTTTTGCGCGCCACGTCGTATGCCAGTTGGATGCCCGCCGCGCCGGCCGTGCTGCCGCCGGCGGAGAGGCGTTCGATAGCGGCTTTGATCGCCACCTTGTCGGAACCCGGCGTAGACGGCAGCACCGTGCCCGCCGCGCCGGCGTACACCACCAGCGCCACGCGGTCTTGCGGGCGCAGGTAGTCGGTGAGCATGGCCAGCGATTGCTGTACGAGGGGCAATTTGTTGGGCTCGCTCATGCTGCCCGACACGTCGACGAGGAACACGAAATTGCTGGGCGGCAACTGGCCGGTTTCGATCTGGCGGCCCTGCAAGCCCACGAGCAACAGCCGGTGTTGCGGCGCCCAGGGGCATTCGGCCAGTTCGGTGTTGACCGAGAAGGGATCGGCGCCGCTGGGCGCCGGGTAGCGGTAATCGAAGTAGTTGACAAATTCCTCGATGCGCACGGCGTCGGCCGGCGGCAACTGCCCCGATTGCAGAAAACGCCGCGTATTGCTGTACGAGGCGGCGTCCACATCGATGGAAAACGTGGAAACGGCATTGGACTGCACGGCAAGGAAGGGGTTCTCCACAATGGCGGCGTAGTTTTCGGCGCTGTAATCTGACGGCGGTTGGGTGGTGTCGCGGGCGATGGAGCCGCGTTCTTTTTGGGATCGATCAGCCGCTTTCGGAGCCGGAGGCGCCCCCCATGCATTGTAAGCCGGTTTGGCGGGAGGCGCGCCCGAAGCCTTTTTTTCGCGTTTAGCCGCCCGGGAAGGCGTCGGGCGTGCAGTACCCAGCGAGAGCGTCTGCCCGCTGACGGTTTTATCCTGTTCGATGAGGGGCACTTTGTAGGCCCTTACCACGACTTCTTCCAAAGCCGCCGGTTCGGCCATCGTGACGTTTAGCGTGTTGATCTGGCCGGCCAGCACCTGCACCTTTTCCACCTGCTTTGTAGCGTACCCGGTAAAACTGACTTCGATCCGGTACGTGCCCGGCTCAACGGTGACGCGATAGTCGCCGTTGTAATCGGTTATCGCGCCCCGGATGAAATCTTTGTCCTTCATCACCCTGACGGAAACGCCTATAAGCGCCTGGCCGCCGGAGTCGGTGATTTTCCCGGCGAGCACGGTGTCTGTTGGTGGAAAATAGGAAGCTGCGGCAATCAGGCCGGACAAGAGCAATGCGTAGATTTTCATGCTTGTGTATGTTTGAAGTTGGAAATTGGGGCCTATTGATTACGGCACTAGTGCCCCGTGTGAACAGTGGGAGCAGATGCAAGCCAGCAATATTATCCACAAAACGGATGCGTTTTTTTTCATCCGGTCGAGTGAATACCGCTGTTTTAAGGGTGAACGGGTCTTGCGGTCAACTGAACGCTGCGCCGCACTTTTGCCAGGGGAAGACCGGATTGCCGTATCTTCGGGGCAGGATCAAAATCTCCCTACCCGTTCGGGCGTTTATACACAACAAAATCAACTTGCTATGACCATAAAATGGCTTTTTCGCACCTTTCTTTTTCTATCCCTGGTCAGCCTGCTCAGTGGCTGCAGCGCTGAAAAACGCTTTCACCGCCGGCTGGTCGGCACCTGGGACGTGGTTCGGTACGAGCAGCGTTTTGCCAACGGCGAAACCCAGGTGTCGAGCGACCTGGGCACCGTCACCTTCAAACGCAACGGCAGCGGCGACAACGATGTCTCCGTCATGACCCGCAGCGCACGCACGCCCGATACCAACAGTTTTTCCTGGAACAATACCATCGACCAGGTCACGATCATCAGCCGAAATACCTACCTGGCCAAATCCTGGATCGTGGTGAAAAACAAGAAGTCCACCCAAATCTGGAAATCCACCAACCAGGCGAATGTGCAAACGATGGAACTCCATAAGCGGTAGCGAATGCGGAATGCGGAATGCGGAATGCGGAATGTTGACCTAGCCTGAAAAAAGCTGACAGAAAAAATCACTTTTAACATGTCAGGTTCGAAAAGAAATGGTTTGCAGATTAAACAGCGTCGTATCTTTAGTGAGGCGTTTAAGCGACAAAAGGTACAACTTATTGTTGAAAAAAAGATCAGCGTCAAGGATGTATCGGAGTTGTATGGCGTCAATTCGATGACGGTATATCGGTGGTTGTACCGCTATTCGCCGCATCACGCCAAAGGAACGATTCAAGTTGTTCAAATGGAAAGCGAAGAGCAGCGCACGAAGGAATTGCTTCAAGAATTGGCTCGTTTGGAGCGGGTCATTGGGCAGAAGCAAGTCCAGTTGGAATACCTGGAGCGGTTGATTGCCATCGCCGGGGAGGCCTTACAAATCGATCTTAAAAAAAATTTCGCTTCGCCTGCCTCGAATGGTTCCGAAGGCACCACCAAGAACACCCCTGGGTCATGAGCAAGTTATACGCCGCTGCGCAAACCACGCGGCAAGCCCATGGGGTGCTGCGCCGGCGCCATGCACAACAGGAGGATCGTTTTTTGTTGCTCGCCGCCATGCTTGTGGAGCAGCGACAAAAGCACCCCTCGATGTCCCTTAAAAAGTTGTATCATCGGCTTAGGCCTGATTTCATTGGCCGCGATGCTTTTGTGGATTTTGGCATGGAAAACGGGTTTGAACCTGTTTTTGCCTTCAAAAAGCCTCAAATAACCCGTTCCGGCGACCTCAGAGCCTATTCCAACTTGCTGCACGACCTTAAACTAGTGGATGTCAACCAAGTGTGGGCCAGCGATATCACCTATTTTAAAATCAAAGGCAAGTGGCACTACATTGTCTTGATCGAGGATCTGTACTCCCGGCGAATTATCGGTTGGAAGGCCGCACAAAACCTCTTTGCCCAAGCCAATCTGGACGCCCTGCAAATGGCTATAACCCTCAGAGCAAACACACAATTCGACTTCAAACTCATCCATCATTCCGATCGCGGCGCCCAGTACAGAAGCCTGATCTACACACAAAAACTCCAGGAACTTGAAATCCGCATCAGCATGGGTTACTCCTGTTTTGACAACGCCTTTTTGGAAAGTGCCAATAACATCATCAAAAATGAATACCTCCATCACCGACCTATTCACTCCTTAAATGACCTGATTAAATATCTTGACCAAGATATTAACCTGTATAACACCGAAAGACCTCATGGCTGCTTGAACCTCATGACGCCTGTCCAATTTGAATGTTACATCCTTAACATTCCGATCTGTCAAAGAACGCTTTTACCGATCTTCACCGATAAATCTAAAAAAAACAAATTGTTATTATTCTCCCCTGATGACCAACAACTTAGGCTGATGTTCCCTTAATTTTTGTTCACCAAAAACTGTCAGCTTATTTTAGGCCAAGTCATACGGAATACGGAATACGGAATACGGAATGCGGAATTTGTAGATGCCGGATTGGAGAGTAACGCCTTCCCAACCCGGTATCTATAAATTCCGCATTCCGCATTCCGTATTCCGCATTCGCGCATGCACCGCTGCCGCCGCTTCGCGGCCCTCGGCAATGGCCCACACCACCAGTGATTGACCGCGCCGGGCATCGCCGGCGGCAAATACACGGTCGCGGGCAGTGCGGTATTGCTGGGTGGGGATGAGGCCGCTATCGTCGGGCAGCAATTCCAGTTGCTCCCAAATAGCGCCCGGCGCTACGCCTTTGTAGCCAATCGCCAGCAGCGCCAGATCGCAGGGGATCTCGCGGGCGCTGCCGGGTTTTTCCTGGAACTGGTACTTGCCGTTGGTCGGGTCTTTTTCCCACACGAGATCAACCAGCTGCAAACCCTTCACCCGGCCGTCCGGACCGGCCACAAAAGCCTGGGTTTGCACTTCCCATGCGCGTTCGCAACCTTCCTCGTGCGAGGAGGAGGTCGTCAGGGTCATCGGCGGCAAGGGCCAGGGGTCCTCCTCGCTGCGGGTTTCCGACGGGCGCGGGCGGTACTGCAATTGCGCCACCGAACGGGCGCCCTGCCGGTTGGCCGTGCCTACGCAGTCGGAACCCGTATCGCCCCCACCGATGACCACCACGTGCTTGCCGGCTGCATGAATATCGCACTGCTGAAACGGCTCGCCCGTTACCCGGCGGTTGCTTTGAGCGAGGTAGTCCATGGCAAAATGCACCCCGGGCAAGGAATTGCCGGGGATCGGCAACGGCCGCGGCCGCGCCGCGCCTACGCAGAGCAACAAGGCGTCGTACTGCGCCAGCAACTGATCGGCGGTACAATCCAACCCGATTTCGACGTTGCAGCAAAACCGGACGCCTTCGGCTTCCAGCAGGCGGATGCGGCGTTCCACCACCCATTTTTCGAGTTTAAAATCGGGAATGCCATAGCGGAGCAGTCCGCCCGGGTGCGCATCTTTTTCAAACACCGTGACCCGGTGCCCCAGGGCGTTCAATTCGGCGGCCGCAGCCAGGCCGGCCGGCCCCGAACCGATGACGGCTACTTGCCGGCCCGTCCGTTGCGCCGGTGGCCGCGGTTGTACCCACCCCCTGGAAAAAGCCGTCTCCACGATCGCCTGTTCGAGGTGTTCGATGGCCACGGGGTCCTGGTTGATGCCCAATACGCAGGCGTGCTCGCAGGGCGCCGGGCAAATACGGCCGGTGAACTCCGGAAAATTATTCGTTTGGGCCAGCAGCCGGTAAGCCATGGCCCAGTCTTCGCGGTACACGGCGGCGTTGAAATCGGGGATCAGATTGCCCAGCGGACAGCCCTGGTGGCAAAACGGCACGCCGCAACCCATGCAGCGCGCCGCCTGCTCCCGGTACCGTTCGGGCGGGAAAGCCGCTACGTGCACCACATCGCGAAAATCGCCCAGGCGCTCGGGTACGGGACGATACGGCGGGGTTTGGCGGGGGTATTTAAGAAAACCTTTCGGGTCAGACATGCATTTGAAATTTGACGGGATGGACAGAATTGCAGGATGCGGCATGGGTATTCCCGGCGTCAAACCCTGCATCGGTGTGCTGTTTACATTATCGTTGCCGGGATTGTCGCTTGTTGCAAAGCCAGTTTATACTCCACCGGGATCACTTTGAGGAAATGCGCGCTGGCCTGCGCCCAGTCGTGCAACAGGTCGAGGGCGCAGCGGCTCCCGGTGCAATTAAAATGATTGCGCACGAGTTGGCGCAGCTGCAGCAATTCTTGCTCCGACGGCGGATCGAGGTCGATATGCTCGAGGTTGCAACGCTGCGGAAAACGGCCTTCCGGGTCGTGGATATACGCCACGCCGCCGGTCATGCCGGCTGCAAAATTGCGCCCGGTCGGTCCCAAAACCACGACCAGACCGCCGGTCATATACTCGCACCCGTGATCGCCGATGCCTTCCACCACAGCCACCGCGCCGCTGTTGCGCACGGCAAACCGTTCGCCGGCCTGGCCGCAGATATAGGCTTCGCCGCCGGTGGCGCCAAACAGCGCCACATTTCCGACAATGATCTGCTCGGAGGGTTTGAACCGCGCCTGGCGGTCGGGCCAAACGGCCAGGCGCGCGCCCGACAGTCCTTTACCAAAGTAGTCGTTGGCTTCGCCTTCCAGGGCCAGGTCGAGCCCCTTGGCGGCAAACGCGCCAAAACTTTGTCCCGCCGACCCGCGAAAATGTAAACGCAAGCAGCCCGCCGGCAAGCCCGCCGAACGCCATTGCCGGCTGATCCGGTTGGAGAGCAGGGCGCCCACCGCGCGGTCGGTATTCCGGATGGGCAGCGCGGTTTCGTATGGTACGGCCAGGCTGAGTGAACGCGCGGCCAGGGCGCTGATTTTTGCATCCAAACGGTCGGTCAGGAGTTGATCGGAAGCCCGCTGCCCGGCCAAAGGGCGGTCCATTGCCGGGGGGGCGGCGGGGGCCGTTTGCTTGAACAAGAGCGGTTGCAAGTCGATCCGCCTCGCTTTTCCGGGAGGCAGGTCGCGGCGTTCGCGCAGCATCTCCACGCGACCCACCATTTCGGCGACGGTGCGGAAGCCGAGCTCAGCCATGATTTGCCGGAGGTCTTCAGCCAGAAATGTAAAAAAGTGGATAATATGTCCGGGTTTCCCGGCAAAACGCTGCCGGAGTACGGGGTCCTGCGTAGCGATGCCCACCGGGCAGGTATTCATATGGCATTTGCGCATCATGATGCAGCCTTCGGCTACCAGGGCGGCGGTTGCCACGCTCCATTCTTCGGCTCCGAGCAGGGTGGCAATGGCCAGGTCACGGCCGGTGCGGATCTGACCGTCGGTTTGGAGTACGACCCGCTCGCGCAGGCCGTTGCGCACGAGCGTTTGGTGGGTTTCGGCCAGGCCCAGTTCCCAGGGCAAGCCAGCGTGCCGGACGCTGCTGAGGGGCGAAGCGCCGGTGCCGCCGTCGTGCCCGGATATCAGCAGGGCGTCGGCTTTGGCCTTGGCCACCCCGGCGGCAATAATGCCGACGCCGGCCTTCGATACAAGTTTCACGCTGATACGCGCCTGCGGGTTGGCGCCCTTCAGGTCGTAGATCAACTGGGCGAGGTCTTCGATCGAATAAATATCGTGGTGCGGCGGCGGCGAGATCAACCCGACGCCCGGCGTGGAGTGCCGCACCCGGGCGATCCAGGGGTCCACCTTGTAGCCGGGCAACTGCCCGCCCTCGCCGGGTTTGGCGCCTTGCGCCATTTTGATTTGCAATTCATCGGCATTCGCCAAATACCAGCTCGTCACCCCGAAACGCCCCGAAGCCACCTGCTTGATGGCGCTGCGCGATTGGTCGCCATTCGGCAGGGGTTCGTACCGGCGTTCGTCCTCGCCCCCTTCACCGCTGTTGCTTTTGGCGCCAATGCGGTTCATAGCGATGGCCAGCGTAGCGTGCGCCTCGTGCGACAGGGAGCCGAACGACATGGCGCCGGTGGAAAAACGCCGCAGGATGGATTCCACGGGCTCCACCTCGTTCAACGGGACCGGGTGGCCCTTCCGGAAGTGAAGCAGGCCGCGCAGGGTGAGCAGGTTATAGGCTTGTTCATCGATCCGGCGGGTATATTTTTGGTAAACAGAAAATTGGCCTGTGCGCACGGCATGCTGTAGTAAATGAATGGTTTGCGGGTCGAACAAATGCGCCTCGCCATCGCGCTGCCATTGATATACGCCGCCGTGTGGCAGCAACTCGGGTGCCGTTTGGAACGCTGCGCGATGCCACGCGAGGCTTTCGTCGGCAATGTCGTCAAAATGCAACCCGCCCAGTCGCGAAATGGTGCCGGCAAAGCAACGCAGGATCACTTCCTCGCCTATACCCAGGGCCTCAAACAACTGCGCGCCGATATACGACTGCACGGTCGATACGCCCATCTTCGACATGATCTTCAATATGCCTTTGTTGCAGGCCTGCCGGTATTGTTGTCCGTATTTCTCCGCGGCAGGGCCGCCTTCCGCTTGTTTTAACCGGGCAATCGTTTCCAGCGCCAGGTAGGGGTTTACGGCATTGGCGCCGTAGCCGAGCAAGGCGGCCAGGTGGTGCGTTTCGCGGGCGTCTCCTGTTTCCACCACGAGGGCTGTGTGGCTGCGCAGGCCTGCAGCGCTCAGGTGCTGGTGCACCGCTCCGGTGGCCAGCAACGCCGGGATGGGTGCGTATTCGGCATCGGCGGCGCGGTCGGAAAGGAGGATCAGGTGGCGGCCGCGGCGCACGGCATCTTCGGCAGCAGCGCACAACTGATCCAGTGCGGCGTGCAGACGGCCTTTCTGGCCATCGGCCGGGAAAACCATATCAAGCCGCACCGGCCGGAAGTAAGGATGTTCCAGGTCGGCCAGTTTGGCCAATTCGGTGTTGAGCAGCACCGGACTGTCGAGGTGAATGCACCGCGGGTGCTCGGCGTACAGGTCCAGTGGATTTTTAGAGCCGCCGAGCGGGCTGAACAAGGCCATCACCGCCCGCTCGCGGATGGGGTCGATGGGCGGATTGGTAACCTGTGCAAAATGCTGCTTGAAATAATTGGCCAGGTGCTGTGGCCGGTCCGACAGGATGGCCAGCGGGGTGTCGGCGCCCATGCTCCCGACGGGTTCGGCGCCGGTTTCTGCCATCGGCAACAGGATAGTTTGGAGGTCTTCGCGGGTATAGCCAAACAGGCGTTGCCGGCAGGCCAGGGTATCGGTATCGGGCGCCGGCTGCGGCTGTCCGTCGGGCAGTTCTTCGAGGCGCCAGGTGTTGTTGTCCAGCCAGTCGCGGTAGGGGAAGCGCCGGCAAATCGTCTGTTTGACCGCTTCGTCGGCCACAATCCGGCGCTGATCGAGGTCGGCAATGAACATTTTGCCCGGTTGCAGCCGACCTTTAGCCACCACATGGCGCTGTGCAACGGGCAGGGCGCCGGCTTCCGAGGCCACGATGAGGGTGCCGTCGTCGAGCAGGCAATAGCGCGAAGGCCGCAGGCCGTTGCGGTCGAGTAAAGCGCCCACCACCACGCCGTCGGTGAAGCACACCGAGGCCGGGCCGTCCCAGGGCTCCATGAGCAGGGCGTGGTATTCGTAAAAGGCGCGTTTGTAATCGTCCATCGCCTCGTCGTGCTGCCAGGCTTCCGGGATCATCATCATCAGCGCATGCGGCAACGAGCGGCCGGCGAGGTGCAGGAACTCCAACACATTGTCGAAAACGGCGCTGTCGGAAAGGTTTTTACCGCAAATGGGCCGGAGCCGTTCCAGTTCGTCGGGCGTGAAAAACTCGCTTTGCAGCCTCGATTCGCGCGCTTCCCACCATTGTACGTTGCCCTGTATCGTATTGATCTCGCCATTGTGCGCAATGTAGCGGAAGGGCTGGGCGAGTTTCCACTTGGGTATGGTGTTGGTGGAAAAGCGCGAATGCACCATTGCGATGGCCGATACAAAGGCGGGGTCTTGCAAGTCGGGGAAATAATCGCGCACCTGTGTCGCCGTAAGTTGGCCCTTATACACCATCGTGGCGCCCGAGAGCGAGACGATGTAAAAATCGTCGGCTGCTTGCGGCAGGGCCCGGTAGATATTATGATGGGCAAATTTGCGCAGTACATAGAGTCGCCGTTCCAGGTTTTTGCGATCCAGCGGCTGCCGCGGTTGTACAAAAACCTGCTCCATGCCGGGTTCGGTGGAGCGGGCGGTGGCGCCGAGTCGGCTGTTGTCGGTAGGCACGGGCCGGTAGCCCAGCAGGTCGAAACCCAGCTCATCGGCGTAATCGTCGAGCATTCGCCGGCAGGCGGCCCGCAGTGCCGGATCGCGCGGGAAAAAGACCATACCGGCGCCGTACAGGCCGGGTTCCGGGAGATGAAATCCGTATTGAGGCGCTTGCCGGCGCAGAAAAGCGTGAGGTATCTGTACCAACACGCCAGCGCCGTCGCCCGTATTTTCTTCGCGGCCGGTGGCGCCCCGGTGGTGCATGTTGGCCAGCATCACCAAGGCATCCTCAACCAATTGGTGCGTTTGAAAACCCTGCAATTGGGCGACGAATCCAGTGCCGCAGGCATCGGTTTCGAGTTCGGGTAGGTACAACCCGTTTTGGCCGGGTTGGGCGGGCGGTGCGGCGTATGGCATTGGTGTAAGCGTTGTGCAACCGGCGACGCGGGTCGCCGGTCGAAGGACAATTAAAGGGAATGACGGATCCGGCCGATTAAGAGCACGTGTTTGGAAGTTTATCGCCTGGCTCCAAACGCATTCCAAGCGGCAACTATGCCTCCAACGGCTCCGGTTTGTGTACGCCGTTGCCGTTGCTGCCGGCCAGGCGCTTGTCGAGGTAATCGGCGATGCGCTCTTCCAGCGAGGTCATGCGCTCGCCGTGTTGGGAAATATCGAGCCCAAGCCGTTCTTCGACCGGGCTCACGCGGAGCGGTACCAGGTAATTGGCCACTTTCAGCAGTGCGTACGAACCGCCGAAGGTGAATACGCTCACGATGACCAATGCGAGCAAGTGGAAAAGAAATGTGCGGGTTTCGCCGTAGAAAAGGCCCACGCCCTGGGCAAAAATACCGGTAAAGACCATGCCGGCGATACCGCCTATCCCGTGGCAGGGGAATACGTCGAGTGTGTCGTCGATGGTGCCGCGGCGGTTGAACAGGTGCACGGCGATGTTGCTGAGGATGGCGGCGGCAAACCCGATAAACAAGCTTTGCCCGATCGTTACAAAACCGGCGGCCGGCGTTATGGCAACCAGCCCAACCACCGCACCGATACAAGCGCCCAGCGCCGTGATCTTGCGGCCCCGCACGGCATCGTAAAACACCCAGCTGAGCATGGCTGCCGCCGAGGCGAAATTGGTGGTGGCAAAGGCCTGCGTGGCCGTCGCGTTGGCCGCCAGCGCCGAACCGGCGTTGAAACCGAACCATCCGAACCAAAGCAGGCCGGTGCCGAGCACAACATAGGGGATATTGGCCGGCGCCGAATGCTGCTGTTCCCGCTTACCGAGAAAAACAGCCCCCGCGAGTGCCGCAAAACCGGCCGACATGTGCACCACCGTGCCGCCGGCAAAATCCAGCACCCCCCATTGGTGCAGGAAACCCTGGGGGTGCCAGGTCCAGTGCGCCAGCGGCGCATAAATGAACAGGGTGAACAGGACGATAAACAGCAGGTATCCCGAAAATTTGATCCGTTCGGCAAAACTGCCGGTGATCAGCGCCGGGGTGATAATGGCAAATTTGAGTTGAAACAAGGCGAAGAGCAGCAACGGGATGCTCGGGGCCAGGCCGGCATGCGTCCCCAGCGTCACACCCCGGAAACAGAAAAAGGTGCCGGGGTTCCCGATCAACCCGCCCAGGCTATCGCCAAAAGCGAGGCTAAAACCCACCACGACCCATAACACACTCACCACGCCCAGCGAAATAAAACTCTGTAACATCGTGGAGACTACGTTGCGAAAGCTCACCATACCGCCGTAAAAAAACGACAACCCGGGTGTCATCAGCAACACCAATCCGGCCGCCACCAGCATCCAGGCCGTATCGGCCGGATTGATGGCCGCCAAATCCGGTTCCGCGGCCGCCGCCGCAGGTACAAACAGCACGGCCGTGCAGATCAGGGCCAGCAGGAGAAAAGGAACCAAGCGTTTTCTTTCCATGGACAACAATTCATTTTGTTTGAAGAATGCAACACACTGTTGCAGGCCGGCCCGGCAGGAGCGAATACTGCTCCGGGGGTCCGGTTGTTAATTTGGAAAGACTTGGTACAGGTAAACAGCCGGCAGGGCATTGCTGGTTAGCGAGCAAAAGTAATTTATATTTTTATAAAAACAAAATTTGCAAAACAAAAATGCTGTTAATACATAAATACCAATAACATAAATCAGAATATTTTAATAACACAAAACAGAATAAATTGAATATTTTTTCGGCGTCTGTCAAAATTATTGCCACATCAGCAGGCGGGGCGCTCGAAATTTTTATCGGAATTCGAAAAGTGTGTTTCGGGTAAACGCCAATTTATCAGGTAAGAACTTTGTTGTTTTAAAAACTTTTGTTTTAAATTTGTCGACTCAAAAACACCGCCTTTCCCCTCGGGAACGGCGGTGTCCTGAACTGCATGGCAAAAGCACGCACCATATTTTTCTGCTCCTCTTGCGGCGCTTCTTCCCCGAAATGGCTCGGCAAGTGCCCCCATTGCGGCGAATGGAACACTTACCAGGAGGAAATCATCCAAAAGGAAACCGCTGCGGAGGAAAAACGCCGCTCCTGGGCCGGCAATGGCAAGGCCGAATCCACGAAAGCCGTGCCGCTGGGGAACATCCAATCCGGTGCTACGCAACGCATGCCCACACCCGATGGCGAGCTCAACCGCGTGTTGGGCGGCGGCATTGTACCGGGCTCGCTGGTGCTCATTGGCGGCCAACCCGGTATCGGCAAGAGCACGCTGTTGCTCCAGGTAGCCGTTCAACTTCCAGCCAAAGTGCTATACGTGAGCGGGGAAGAAAGCGAAGAACAGATCAAGATGCGGGCCGACCGACTGCCCGAAGGGCGATCGGATTGCTATATTCTCACCGAAACCAACACGACCAAAATCCTCCAGCAAGCCCAGGAAATGCAGCCGCAACTGCTGGTGGTCGACTCCATCCAGACCATGAGCACCCCGCACCTCGACAGCGCCCCCGGCGGCGTATCCCAGGTGCGCGAGTGCGCCGCCGAACTCCTGCGCTTCGCCAAAGAAACCAACATACCCGTGTTCCTCATCGGCCATATCAACAAGGAAGGCGATATCGCCGGACCGAAATTGCTCGAACATATTGTGGATTGTGTGCTCCAGTTCGAGGGCGACCGGCACAACACCTACCGCATCCTGCGCACACTCAAAAACCGCTTCGGCAGCACCGATGAAATGGGCATCTATGAAATGCGCTCGGCCGGGCTCCGCGAAGTAAGCAACCCCTCCGAACTACTGCTCAGCCAAAAAGACGAGGAACTCAGCGGCTGCGCCGTGGCCGCCACCATGGAAGGCCTGCGCCCGATGCTGATCGAAACCCAGGCATTGGTGAGCAAATCAGTGTATGGCACGCCGCAACGCTCGGCCACCGGCTTCGATATGCGTCGCTTGCAAATGCTGCTGGCCGTTTTGGAAAAACGCTGCGGGTATTTTTTCAGCATGAACGACGTCTTCCTCAACCTGGCCGGTGGCATCCGAGTGGAAGACCCGGCCATCGACCTGGCCATTGTGGCCGCGCTTATTTCCTCGTTGCTCGACGTCAGCGTGCCGTCCAATGTGTGCTTTGCCGGAGAAGTCGGTTTGAGCGGCGAAATCCGGGCCGTGAGCCGCATCGAGCAGCGCATCGCCGAAGCCGACCGGTTGGGGTTCAAGGAGATCTACATTTCCAAATACAACGCCAAAGGGCTGGACCACAAAAAATACGGCATCCGGGTACTCAGCTTGGGTAAAGTGGATGAGTTGAAACAAGCGATGTTTTCCTGAGCATTTAAGAGCCTATCCGTAAATGTCCAATGTCCAACAACGTCGCACGACATCGTTGGACATTGGATATTCTCCTCCTCCAGACCTATCATTCCATCTTCACCAACTTCCACACCCCAACGCTGTTGTTTTCCACGATCTGCAGAAAATACGTTCCCGTGGGAAGTGCTGCGGTTTCAATCTGCATCGGGCTACCCAGCGGCGTTTGTTCCACGATCAAGCGGCCGTTAACATCCAGCAGGCGCAGGCGGGCGCCGGGTTTTATCGGCCGGCTGAAACGCACACTCAGCCAGGTTCCGAATGGATTGGGCTGTACCTGAACACCCGCCAGCACCGGCTGGTGCGTGCCCACGCAAACATAGACATAGACGCTCAGGGCAGCGGAATCCGGGCAGCCATCGCTGTTGGTGAAATAAACCGTTAGCATATTCTCGTCGGGCGTAGCCCACAGCACCGAAATTGAATTGGTGCCCTGCCCCTGCGCCACAGTGCCGTTATTGCTCGCCAGCCAGTTGTAATCGCTGAAATTACCCGGCAGGGAATACATCACGGGCATATCGACACAAGCGGTATCCTGCCCGGCGATACTGGCGCCGGAGGGTGGGTATTCACCGATTTGCACCATTTCGCTTGTTGAACAACCGGCCTGGTCAAAATACGTTACCGTATACGTTCCGGCGCCGGCCAGGTACGGAAAGTCCGGGCTGAGCGGCGATCCATTGTTTATGCTATACAAATATGGTCCGCCGGCGCCGCCCAAAATAGTGTCGATCATAAGCGCCGTTTCGTTGCCCGCACACACGGTGTTTTCGAAGGGGAACAGCGCTCCCTGCACCGGAGGCGGATCGGTCAGGGCCAAATTGAGCAGTTCGCCGGTGCAGCCATTGGCGTCGGTAGCCGTCAGGGAATAAATGCCGCTGCTCAAATTGCCGAGCATATCGGTCATAGCGCCCGTCGACCACAGATAGGTATAACCCGGCGTACCACCGCTTACCAAAACCTCCAGGCCACCGTCAGTACCGCCGAAACAAGTAATTTCAGCGATCGACGATACGATCGCCACGACTTCCGTAGGTTGTTCCACATCAAATATTTGAACCAGACTGCAACCGCTTCCGTCGGTGACGGTGACCGTATACGGACCCGCCATCAAACCTTGCAGGTCTTGCGTAGTAGCGCCGTCAGACCACAGATAAGTATAGTTTGGGCCATCGCCGCCTGAAACAGACAAGTTCAGCGCACCGTCGCTACCGCCAAAACACGTGACTGCGGACACATCTGCAGTAGCCTGCAACGGTGGTATTTGCACTACGGTATTGGTCAAAACGGCAGTGCATCCGGCTGCATCGGTAACCGTGACCGTATAAACGGCAGGCGGCACACCGGTCAGGTTTTGCGTAGCGGCACCCGTCGACCAATTGTAGCTATAGCCGGGCGTACCGCCGCCGGCCGCCAGGGTAACGTCGCCGGTAGTGTTGGTGCAGTCGGATCGGTGCCAAGCGGCCTGGCCATTGAGCATGGTGGGTTGCCCCACCGTGGCCGTGGCCGTTTGGGAACAACCGGCATCGTCGGTAACCGTGACCGTGTACGTACCCGCCATAAGGTCGGAGATCGCCTGCGCCATTTCGCCTGTCGACCAAACATAGTTGTACCCCGGCGCGCCGCCGTCGGCCATCGCCATGGCACTGCCGTCAGCCGATCCGAAACAGGAAGCAGCCGAGGCCTCAGCCGTCAGGGTAAGGGTGGTAATTTGCTGTACGGTACGGGTAAGCGTGAGGGTGCAACCTGCAATATCCGTGATCGTCACGGTATAGGTGCCCGCCGGCACATTGCTGAGGTTTTCGTCGGTCGAACCGTCCGACCAAAGGTACGTGTAGTCCGGTGTGCCGCCGTTGACCATCAGGCTGATCCCGCCGTTGGTGGCGCCGGCGCAACCGGCATTCATCACAACCGTTTCTGCTGTAATGGCGCTTGGTTCGCTCAGTGTGGCGCTGGTTGTGGTGGCGCAGCCGTTGTTGTCGGTAATGGTCACCGAATAGGTACCGGCCGGTAAGTTGCCGAGATCCTGGGTCGTATTGTTGTTCGACCACATGTAAGCATACGGTGGCGTGCCGCCGCTGACAGACAGGTCGATGTAGCCGTTTGAGCCGCCGTGGCACGAGGGAGAAGCCGCCATCAAACTGGTAGCCAGTTCGGCCGGTTCGGTGATCGCAGTACTGGCCGTTGTCGTGCAGCCATTTGCGTCGGTAATGGTCACCGTGGTTGTGCCGGGTGAAAGGCCGGTGACGGTTGGCCCCATAGCGCCATTTGACCACAGATACTGATAGGGCGGAGTACCGCCGATTACCGAGGCATCTATGCTCCCGTTTTGTTGGCCGAAACAATAAATATTGGCTGCAAACAAATCGACCATGAGCGCGGCCGGTTCTTTAACCGTTGCGCTGGCCGTAACGGTGCAACCTTGGGGGTCCGTCACTGTGACCGTGTATATACCGGCCGTTACCTGGTCGAGGAAAGGTCCTTCTTCGCCACTCGCCCATTGATACGTCGGGGGCATGCCGCTGCCGCCGGTTACGGTGACGCTGATGGAGCCATCCGAGCCGCCATGGCATGAAACGTCCATAACGGCAGCGGACACGCTCAGGGGCATGCCGCCGGAAAAGACCACCGACGCCGGAGTGCCAATGCTTTGGTTGTAATACGATCCCGTGGGTACGGTTTGCAGTTTGAATAATTTGACCTGATAGTAGTTTTGGCCGGCAAAAGGCATAGTATCCGTATAGGACGTACCGGTGATCAGGTTGGGCGTAATAATTTTAAAAATGCTGTCGAGCGAAGGCGCCCGGTACACCAGGTACCCCAACCCGGCATCCGCCGAGACCGTCCAGCTCAGGTTAACGCCGGTGCAGGAGGCAGTCGCCACCACATTTTGCGGGGGTTGCACCGAATGCAGGCGGAGCGTGGGATCGCCCAGCATACCTACGTGCACCGAGGCATCGTAATCGCCCGTGGTAGGATATACGGGCGAAGACAGGAAGCTGTTCAGCCACATCCAGTACGTGCTGGTCAGGATCGGTTCGCCCAGGCCCATTTGGTGAAACTGCCAGTGCGGCCGGCCCGACCAGGCGCAGGTGAGAATACCGCCTTTCGACGCCAACGCGCTGGGCATAAAAGGATTGACTTCATAATCCCAATCGCCAAAATAGCTGCCGAACAGCATCGAAAACGTGACATTCACACTATCGGTTTTGAAGTTGTCGGAGGTCCCGACGCCACCTGCCCCAATATATGTGCCCGGGCCGCAACCATACCCCAGAAGGAAGCTTTGGTTTTTGGTATTGCTGAAAAAATCGCCCGCCACAACCGAATTGGTGCCAGTCAGGGCGTTGCCATTCTGCCAGCCATCGAGTGCGAAGGCCTCGCCCGAAGCAAAGCCGAAATTGTCGTCCACAATGGTCTTGTTATCCGGCCGGTAGGCTCCTGTACGAAAGGCGTGGTTTTTATTCAGGTATCGTCGATACAGTTCAGTCTGCGAAACATTCCAGCCGCTCAGATTGGAAAAATCGAGGCGGCTCACCACGATTTCTGCCAGGGTGGGGGTAAGGCTCTGGTCGAATTTCCCATCACCCGGAACATTTTGGTTCGCTGGCCGGCTGGCCGATGTATTGTTGACCGCCTCATCCGACCAGGCGTCTTCGTCCATATCGCCGTAATAATAATCCGTCGGCCAGGCGCCGATATGATCATCATGGCCATCTGGATTGATCTCCCCGGAATACGGCACCGGAATATTGCCGATGAGAAACGCCGCAACGGTGTTGGTTGGATCGGCTGTATAATCTGCTCGCAGCAGGTCTTTCACGCCAGGCACTTTTGCTGTGGACACATCGATATCGTGTCGCACGACCTGCCAACCGTCGCCGCGCAGATCCTGCATAAAGCGATTCAATTCGGCGGCCAGCGGTGCGGTGAGGGCATTGTCGACCACCAGGATCACTTTGCCGCGGTAAGCGGTAGCAAGCACCTGTATGCCGGCATACACCATTCCGAAACGGGTGGTGGGCGCCACGCTCGTTTGTTTTAAAACCAGGTATTCGAAGCCCACGCCGGCCACCACGCTGTTGTCGGTAAAGCTGGTAGCTGTTGGCGGCAGAACGATGAAACTCCAGGACGTTTCAAACAACTGTTTCCGGCCGATCAGGGTGACGGTGGCATTCGCTACAGCCGGGAAGCTGAGGGTGATCGAAGCGGGGCTGCTGGTCGTGGTAACGGTGATTGGAACCACTACATCGGCGGCGGTTTGTGCATGAAGCGAGGAAAACAACCCTAGACAGAATAAACAAGCGGCTAAGGCATTTGTGTAAAATTTGCGCATACAAACCAATGGTTAGGATGAAAAGAAACGGTATTCAGGGTTTAATCATACTCCAGGCAGCCGTGGCTAACTGGCCGGTCAACTGTTCAAGGTAGTAACTGCCGGAGGCGGGGTCTGGCGCGTCGGCCAGACCCGTTTCCAGTTTTAGCAAGTGTTGCACATTACGGGCGATACGCCGGGCAAATGCGCGCGGGTACGCGGCCTGCGCTTCCCGTCCGGCATCGTACGGCAATACGGTGAGCCGGTCGGCGCCGCCCAACACAGCCGACATGGCCATGGTGGTCGCACTGATCATGTTCGAGTACAAGGTATCGGTATATGCGCCCGGGGCAAAACGCACATCCAGCACCGGGTATGCCGGTTCGAGGCTCCAGGCTTTCAATGCATTGATCCACAATATTTTGAAAGCCCTCAACTTGGCTATTTCCACAAAATAACTGTTTCCGATATAAAAGGCAAACTGCATTTGCCCGGCTACCCGCGCCAGATCCAATCCGCGTGTTTCCAGTTTTTCCAGGTAGGCAAGGCCTTTGCGCACCACGGCCGCAAGCTCGTCCGGCGCTGCCGCGGCGCCCTTAAAATCAGCCCGTCCATCCACGGTAAGGCACCGGAATCCGGGCAGCGTTTCGCTGGCATAGCGAAGAAGATCTTCCAGGTAACGCCAGTCATGGATGCGGCCTGGTTCTGCTGCCGGATCGTAATACAGGGAGCCCCGTAGATGTTCCGGCCCCAGGCCTTGTTGCCGGGCCAGATCACCCAGCTCCGAAAGGACGGCTGCCGGGCCTGCCGTCGTTCCGTTACCGCCGAAATGCAGGCTGATGAAATCCACGTGTATCCGGTGGAGCAGGGATTCCAGCGCGGCCGAGATGTTTTTTTCCACTAAAGGGAAATACAAACTATCGGCGCCGAATGCAAGCGCCTCGAGCGCCTGCCGGTTCATGGCTGCCCAATCGCCGACGTCCAGGTCTTCATTGATCTCCCAGGCAACGCTTGCCTGGGAAAGCGGTTCGGGCAAGCCGGCCAGGTCATCGGCGTGGCCAAATGGGTCGATCCTTGTTTCATGGTTAAGCTGCCAATATAATCCATCTATCGGCTTGCCTTTTAAATCCTGGGCAATACGCGCCAGCCATTGGTCCTTGCTGACCGGAGGAAATTCGGCGAAAAAGTCGGCGGGAGAATTCATAGGTATGGCAAATGTACATTTTTGAACTCCTCCCGGGTGCGGCGATTGCAGAAAATGCCCGCCGGAATCATCCTGCCGAAAAGAAAATAAATTCCCAAACCTTTTTTTGGACAAGCTGTTATATTTGCATTCCGAAATTTCGCTTAGAATCAATCTAAATACAAAGACCATCCTGCATGGACAGACGACTGATATATCTCGATAATAACGCTACTACTCCCTGCGACCCGCGGGTTGTGGAGACAATGGTCCCTTATTTCTTTGAAAAACACGGCAATGCCGCCAGCCGCAGCCACCAATTCGGATGGGAAGCGGAAGAAGCGGTGGATTACGCCCGCGAGCAAATTGCACAATTGCTGGACGTGGAAGACAAGGAGATCATTTTCACCTCGGGAGCCACGGAGAGCAACAACCTGGCACTCAAAGGCGTATTCGAGATGTATGCCAAAAAAGGCAACCATATTATTACCGCCGAAACCGAGCACAAAGCGATTTTGGATACTTGCAAGCACCTCGAAAAACAAGGCGCCGAAGTGACGTACCTTAAAGTGAAAGGAGACGGCCTCATCGATTTGGGCGAATTGGAAGCCGCCATGAAACCGACTACCATCCTGGTATCGCTCATGTGGGCGAACAACGAGACGGGCGTCATCCAGCCGATGCGCGAGATTGCCCAGCTCTGCGAAAAACACGGCATCCTGTTCCACAGCGACGCGACTCAGGCCGTCGGCAAGATACCGACGCATCCGCGCGAAGTAGGCGTTCATCTCATGTCGTTCAGCAGTCACAAGATGTACGGCCCCAAAGGTGTCGGCGGTTTATATGTGAGCCGGAAAAACCCGCGGGTCAAAGTGACCGCTCAGATGGACGGCGGCGGCCACGAACGCGGCATGCGCTCCGGCACGCTCAACGTACCCGGGATTGTGGGCTTTGGCAAAGCCGCCGAGATTGCCCGCCTCGAGATGGCCCAGGACGCCGAACGGATCAGTAAACTGCGCGACAAACTCGAAAGCGCACTGACTACCCTGGAAGAAACCAAAGTGAACGGCAACCCGCAAAGCCGGATGCCGCATGTCACCAATATTTCATTCAAACACGTGGAAGGCGAAGGGCTGATGATGACCTTCAACCAAAATATCGCCGTGTCGTCCGGCTCGGCCTGCACCTCGGCATCACTCGAACCTTCCTATGTGCTGGTGGCTATGGGTTTGGGCGACGATCTCGCCCACTCCTCCATCCGTTTCTCCCTCGGCCGGTTCACCACCGAAGATGACGTGGATTTTGCCATTCAGGCGGTCAGCGCAGGGGTAAACCACATGCGCGAACTCAGCCCCATCTGGGAAATGTACAAAGACGGTGTCGACCTAACCAAAATTGAATGGAGCGCGCATTAATGCGTCGCGCCCCGGTAGTTTTACCGGTTCATGCACCATCTGCTCATAAAACGCACTAAATCAATAACGCAACCATGGCATACAGCGATAAAGTTCTGGACCACTTCAAAAACCCGCGCAACGTCGGTGTTTTGGATAAAAGTAAAAAAAATGTGGGCACCGGGCTCGTCGGCGCCCCCGAATGCGGCGACGTGATGCGCCTGCAGATTGAAGTGGATGAAGAGACCGGCGTGATCCGCGACGCCAAGTTCAAAACCTTTGGCTGCGGCTCGGCCATCGCTTCCTCTTCCCTTGCCACCGAATGGCTGAAAGGCAAATCGCTGGACGAGGCAATGACGATCGACAATATGGATATCGTGGAAGAACTGGCCCTGCCGCCGGTAAAAATCCACTGCTCCGTCCTGGCTGAAGACGCGATCAAAGCCGCCATCAAAGATTATCAGGAGAAAAATGGGATTACGGCGCCCGCGACGCCAACGGCCACTACTGCCTGATCAGCCAACATGCAAGTGTTGCGTTACGCGCCCGGTTGGACCGGGAAAAATGAATTTTGACCATGATCTTTGTATCTGACAACGCCAAACAAAAAATCGCCGACCTTCGGGCGGCAGAGAAAATTGCCGATGATTATTTCATCCGGGTGAGCGTCGTATCAGGTGGTTGTTCCGGATTGTCCTACAAGCTCGATTTCGACAACGAGTCGAAGCCGAACGACCAGGTTTTTGAAGACAACGGCATAAAAGTCGTTACCGATCTCAAAAGTTTTCTCTACCTGTTCAATACTACCCTCGAGTTTTCCGGCGGCCTGAACGGCAAAGGGTTCCATTTCGACAACCCGAATGCTACCCGCACCTGTGGCTGCGGCGAAAGCTTTGCCGTGTAGTACACTCGTGCAGACCGGTTATTTTTACTGCGCGAACGTTCTTGCCGATCGGCGACCGGCGTTACATTTGCCGCAAAAAAATGATTCAACGCATACAATCCGTTTTCCTCTTTTTGGCAGTCGGTTCATTAGGCGGCCAATTTGCTTTACCCTACCTGCAAGCGCCCGCTGACAGCCCTGCCCGCACGCTGCCCGCCCTGGCCGACGGCGCGCTGAACCCGCTCGATAACATCGGGCTTTTAGGACTCACCATTTTGGGGGCAGCTGTTTCCCTAGTCGCCATTTTCTTGTTTAAAAACCGCCCCCTGCAAGCCCGCTTAGCCGGCATGGCCGCCGGCGTGGGGGTATTGTTGCTGGCCCTGGCCGGTTTTACGACCAAAACCACGCTCGACCAAACGCCTGAAGGCGGCTCCGCCCAACTCGCTTTCGGCCTGGCCTTGCCGGTGCTCGCCCTGGCGTTCAACTGGCTGGCCGCCCGCGCCATCCGCAAAGACGACGCCCTCGTGCGATCGATGGATCGCTTGCGGTAACTGCGATCGTCTTACAAGGCAATCCGGAGCGCCTTTTCCACGATAATGAACTCAGCAGGCGTTTCGCCCAAAAATTCGCCGTCGGCCTCCAGCAAGGTGGGCGCCGGACCTATCTGCTCTACCCGCAGCCGGCTGGTTTGTACGCCTTCCACCCGCGGATGGCGCAGCAAGGTGCCATTGTAAAAACGGCGCGTCTGAAGCAGTACCTCCCATTTGGGCAGGCGTCGGGCGAAGGTAAGCGCGAGCAGCCCATCATCAGGCACTGCGTGGGGTACCAGTTGCATACCGCCACCCGAATACCGGCAAATGCCGATATTGATCGTATAGAAAAAATCCTCTACCGTGCGGCCGTCGAATAACAACCGTGCAGGCAGCAGGCGATACGCAAAAAGGTATTGTCCCACCATAAGCAGATATTGCAGGCGGGATACAAAACGGTGCCGGTCGAGTTTTTGGGCAATGAACGCATCGTATGCCATACCGGCCACATTACCAAAGTACCGCTCCTCCGTTTTGCCTGCGCTCTGATAGACTACTTTCCCGGCGTCTTGCAGCACGGTCTCGGGATTCAGCAGCCGCAGCAACCGTGCCCGGGGATCGCGCGAAATCCCATAGGTGCGTGCCCAATCATTGCCGGTACCGATTGGCAGGAGCGCATACGTGATGTCTGCCGGAGGAACTACTGTCTGGCGAAGTATTCCGTTGATCAGCTCGTGGTTGGTACCGTCGCCGCCAAGACCCAGGATATGTCGGTGGCCTTTCAGCACGGCATCCTCTACCAGGCGCACGGCGTGGCCGCGGTGTTCGGTAAATTTTATCGTGTAGGAAAACTGCAGTTCCTGCAATACCCGTTCAATGCCGGGCCATTTGCGGCCGACAGCGCCGTTGCCGGCGGCAGGGTTGGCAATGATATACCAAAACGGTTTTTGCATGACGGGAAACAGCGCGCCGGGCAGGCGAATTAGAACATGTTCTCTAAAAACAATTGCAAAGAAGGCAAAAAATCGGGCGCTAGACCGGGGTTTTTCCACAGGTTTTTTCAAAAACCCGGACCTTTGCAAGGTGCAACTTCAACTCGACTACCTGCAGTTCGAACCGGCGCTTCGTATTACCCAGCGCGGCGGAGCCAGTTTTGTGTTTGATCCCATCCGGCGCAAGGATGTGACCCTCACACCTGAAGAACTCTTGCGGCAACTGGTATTGTTGTACCTGCTGGAGGTCAAACAATATCCGGCAAACCGGATCCGTGTGGAGATCGGCCTCACAGTCAATACTTTGCAAAAACGCTGTGATATCGCCGTTTTCGACGCCGGGATAAATCCCTGGCTTATCGTGGAGTGTAAATCGCCGAAAGTGCCGCTCGTGCAGGGGACGTTTGAGCAGGTTGCACGGTACAATTTGCAGTTTCAGGCGCCGTATCTGGCGGTGACGAATGGCCTGTCGACCTATAGTTGTGCGTTGGATTTGGAGCAACAGACTTTTTGGTTTTTGCCTGATTTCCCCGATTTCGGCTGAGCTCTACCGGACAAATCGCCCTCTGGGCCAACGTAAAATGGGGATTTTTTTGCAGGGCCCTTAAACCTAAGGTAAGCCCCCGCAAAAAATCCCCATTTAGTTTGTTCAGCGTGTACGAAGGTCCGCCTCTTTTACTTAGCGAGTGTACGAACGTAATTGATCACATTCCAGATATCATCCGGATCGCTGATCTTCTTTTTGAACGACGGCATGTCCTGGCGGCCTTCCGAAATTTTATAAAACAGGGCGCCGTCGGTTTGTTTGTGGAAAGAAGGCAGGCTAAAATTGCCGCATTCCGTTTCTAAGTTAGCCGCTTTCGGACCGTCGCCCAGGCCTTTTTTCCCGTGGCATGATTGACAATGTTGCCCGTACAGCGCTTTACCGTCGGCAAGGGAAGAGGCATCGGCTTTTATCGGGTTTTTCATTTTCTCAAACTTATCCGGAACTGTCCACGGCCCGCCACTGACGAATGCGCGGGTAAATGACATGAGCATGGCGAGCAATGCGCTTGCGCTTAAAATAACGAGGAAATTTTTCATTAGTACCAGCAATTAAACGTTTAGTAATTAAGACACTTAAAGGTAAATCGAATCTCGTTTGATGACCTCCAACAAAGCGTTAACAATTGCAAACGAATGCTTACTTCTTCACCTGCCGAGCCGGCTGATCCGCCGGAGTTGTACAATCAGGTAAAGCAGGACTCCCCAAACAGAAAAAGTAATCGAATAGGCCATAAAAAGCAGCCAATACGGCGCCTTCTCGCGAGTAGCCCAAAGGGTGCGCCGATTAAAATCGATCATGGCAGACACGGCAGGCGAAACACCCCAGGGGACTTCTTTTTCTATAACCAGAGTGCCGAACTGGTCATTATCTTCTACGATGGCAACCAGCGTGACATTCCCTTTGGCATCCCCGGGCAGGCTGTCAATAGTAAAGTCGGCTGTTGCCTGTCCCAGGGAATCGGTAGTGTAATCTTCTGCTTTGTCCACGGGCAGAAATCCGCCCAGTCGCGACACGCCCACTTTTACTTCTACTTCCGGTGCGTCCACCCAGCTGGAGTCTTTCCATTGCTGGACGGTAACGCGGATACTTTTGGTGTCTTCATCCGAAAGCGTATCCAGGGTAATTCTGGCTTTGGCAATATCCAGATCGGTATCCGATGCATCAAACTCCTTGGTTTCAGCCGAAACGCCGATGAACTTGTGGTTGGGGGCGGCATTCCACAGCGCTTTCAAAGAAGGCGGGATCAACGCTTGGGCTTCTCCTTTTTCATCGGTTTTTACCTTGCCGATGAGGTGGTTTTCGGCTATGGTGTCGAGGTACAGGCTCAGGTCCAGATCGGTTACCGGCAGGAATTTTCGCTGCACCTTGGTTTTGCACTGGGCTTTCAAACACGGCAGCTGGTTGTTGTACAATACATACCGCAACGTGATGGTCACCGCGCCTTTGTCCGCTTCCTGCGCAGCAAGCGGAACGCTGCGTCCCAACAAAAGGAGCAGGACCAGGATGCCTGCTTTATTGATCGTGTTCCGTTTCATGTTGTTCGGCTATCGTTTCGTAAATAGGAATGATTGGAAGCACCCGGACAAAGAAGGTGATCACCAATAAGGCGCCCGACAAGGAACCGATGGCAATGGCCCACTCCTGCCACGTTGGAAAATAATGGTGGTAACTTTCCGGCACATCCTGCATGGGCAGGAAGGGGTGCAACATCGTGGGGGTTACAATAAGAAACCGCTTGCACCACGCGCCTACCACCACCATAACCCCTGCAATAAACATGGGCAATGGTTTTCGGCCCGATTTGAACAACAACATGATGGTGGGAACCACCATACCGATCGCAATAGCGAACCAGAACAACGGAGCAAAGGTGCCGGCAAAGAGGCCCGTCAGGTGGTCGGCTTCGGGTTTCTTCATTTTGAACGCCGGAATGAGGTATTCGTTGATATTGAAATACAGGTACAACAGCGCCAACAACACCAGTAATTTGCCCATGCGGTCGAAATGCTCGTCGGTAATATAGCGTTCGAGGTGGTACGACTTGCGAAAGACATACATGGCGACCACCACCCCTCCAGCGCCCACGAGAAATGCTCCCGACACGAAATACGCGCCGAAGTTGGTACTATCCCAACCCGGCCGGTAGGTAGTAGCAAACAACCAGGATGTGACGGTGTGGATACAGAAAGCAACGGGGATGATCGTGATGCACAAAATATTGATCGCCCGGTTGCTCAACCGGAATTGTTCCGGCGTGCCTTTCCAGAAACCGCCCCAGAAACGATACATCCGATCCAGCCGAGGCCCGTTCTTCTCTTTGTAATTCCGCAAGATCTGCAGATCGGGCAGCAAGGGCAAATACAACAGCAACAGACTGATAAAGAAATACGTGCCGATCACGATCACATCCCAGATGATCGGCGACTGGATGCGTCCGTAAATAAATATATTCAGGAACCGGTCGGGTCGCCCCATGTCTACAATGATAATGAGCGCAGCAAACGCAATGGCCGATACGGCAATCACCTCCGCGATGCGGGTCAGGGGCGTGCTCCAATGCACATCGGTTAGCCTGAATACGGCCGTAATCAGGGAGCCGACCAGGCTAATTGCCACAAAAAACACAAAATTGGAGATATAGATACCCCATGATGCATAATCCCGCATACCCGTTATCCCCAACCCGGTTCGCACCTGTTGGACGTAGGCAAAGGCCCCGACCGCGCAGAGCACGATCAGTACTCCGGTCCAGATCATCCCCCGCCGGCCGAACTTTTGCGGAAAAAGATCTTCGGTGATCTTTTCGCTGGAAAGTATAGTTGCGTTTTCCACCATGATTCGTGATTAATGATTATTCACTCTTTTGATCCGTTTGGCTGCGCAAACCCTCTTCAAAGGGGAAATTCCGGTTGACCGGCGGCAGGTAATACACGCTGGGTTTTGTGCCCAGGTCTTCCATGAGCCGGTAGCCGGCTTTGTCCCGGATCAGTTCACTGAACCGGAAGGTTTCGGAACCGTTGCTGACCGAATCTTCGAGCATATCGCCGAAAAAGAACACCCCGTTGGGGCAGGCCGACACGCAATGCGGCAGTTCACCCATCCTAACCATATCGGGGCAGAAATCACACTTCCCTACGGTACCGACTTTCTGCGGCACACTGCTTTCACAGGAGTACGGCTGCGCCGCCAATTCCGGGCTGATATCGGGTTTTTCCCAGTTGAACACCCGGCTGGAATACGGGCAGGCAGCCATGCAAAACCGGCACCCGATGCAGCGATCGCTGTCGATCAGGACAATCCCATCCTGCCGTTTGAACGTCGCATCTACCGGACATACTTTTACACAAGGCGGCTCATCGCAATGCATGCAGGTGGTCGGTTGCCAATAGGGGGCCGTATGTTCGGCATCCTGCATAGGGTACACTTTTATCCAGCTTTGCCCCGAATGCACATGGTGCATGTGGTTGCAGGCCGACTGGCATTTTTTCAGGCTCTTGCACCTCGACAGGTCGATCACCATCACAAATTTCTTCCCGTACATGCCTTTTCTGGCCTCGCTATTGGTCACCGGTGGCAGATCGGGCACCGGTTTGATAAAAGCCTTGTCCACCTCAATGATCTCGCCGTCTACCGACAGGAGCTGAACCGTTTCACCCGAAGGTGTGGTGTTCGATCCGGGTTCCGGCTCAAATGGATTGGGTTTGGTATTGCACCCTGCGGCCGCTAATGCCGCCAACAAGCTGCCCCCCAGAAATGCTCTGCGGGAAGTGTCCTGTTCTGCCATGAAGGAAAATAAGCTTGGAATACGCTAATAATTACTTTTTTACCCACGATTGAAGCTCGGCATCGGTGATCTTCCGTCCTTTTTTCTCCAGCAGGGAGGCGTCTATTTCCACCAGCCGCCCATCCTGTGTAAGCATTTTCACGGTGCTTTTCTTTTTACGCTTCTGTCCGAACCACATACCGGCAACCGCGAAAAGGCCAAGCAACCCTGCACTCCAGCGTACAAATGTTTTCCGCGAGAGCATTTTTTTACCCGTTTCCATGCGCGATCTGTTTTGCGAAATGACTTAAAAACAAGGAGTACAAAGGCATGCCATCCCTTACCAGTTCCAAAGTCGGGTAATATTGAATCCGATCAAAAACTGGCCGTTTTTGTAGTCATTCTGGTTAAATACATTGTTGCTCTGCGGAATGATACCCTGGAAATTGGTTGCAAAAATCTGGAAGGCATGTCCGCTTGTAGCCAACTCAATTCCGAAACAGATATTCGGATACGGGTTGTTGGTCGGGTGTTGCGTGATGGGCTGATCAAATCCTGCCAGGATGGCTGTTGAGCTCGCAATTTTGAACCGGCCTAAAACCGCCACGGCGAAATGCTCATTTTTCATCTTCGGCCGGATATTCCCGTCACTGTCGAAATAGCCTTCTACGTTGTTGTGGTACGAAAGATTGGGCGCCACCTGAAGGGAGAATCTTTCGGTGACCTTCCGGGCGATGATCAATTCATGAAAATACGACAGGCGGTCGGCGCCTTTGACGAAATACTTCTTATCCCGGCCGTCGATAACCATGTTGCCAAAATAGGTCAACCCAACCGGCATGCCGCCATCCTTCATTTGCTGCAACAAGGCATATTTGACATTGAAATCCCACTGCATCCGCTCTTTGGTCAGACCCAATCCGAGATTCAGCTTGTTCACCGGGGCGTAATTAAACCCGAGTCGGATATTCGACGGCGCATAAATGCCCCACAAGTCTTTGTAGCCATTGTTCACGATACCAAACCGGTGCTGAATGTCCATTTCAAAGGTTCCTTTGATGGGTACCATGACCGTTTGGTTATCCATGACCCAAACACTGCCGAATGTATTTTTTACGGGTTTGTTGGTCACCGTTGCTTCGGGGACCGGCTCGGTATCCTGTGCGAGCACACTACCCGCTGAGGCAAACGCCAGCACCAGTAGCAGCCCTTTGACCGACAGGAAGGATGATATGATATAATGGTGAAACTTTTTCATGTTGCTGATTTTAGTTGTTTTGAGCGCCTTGAGAGAGCCAGGTAAGCACAACGATGTTGATATCCGGATCGGACCCGCCAAGCGGCATGGCCGGTATGCGTTTACCGGTCAGCCAGTCATACAACTCGCTGTTTTGCGGATCCTCGAAATTGATCAGGTCCTCGCGTATAAGCGACTCATAAGCCCTGGCGTCGCTCAAATCGGGCACCTGATTCCCCGGGCTGTGGCATCCACCGAGGGCACATCTGGATTCGAAAATCGGGAGGAGGTCTCTGGAAAAACTGATCTCTCTGTCCAGAATGGCATTGGAGGTCAAATCGACAGTAGTGACCTTATAGCACCCTGCCCCAAAAAGGACCGAGGCTACGATGAATGCCCCTACCATTGCTATTCTTTTATTTGACATGATCATTAATTTTAGGTGACGAAAAAGAACAGCGGTATCCTATTTCCGGAATTTCAGCAACAAATTCGGTTTGATGGCGTGTTGGTTGTTGGCCTGGTTAAAAATAGCGATCCCGAAAGGCTGATCGTCGAGGCTCGAAAAGTCGACATCCTGATTGAGCACGCTCGGCGTTTTGAGCAGGCGTTTGATTTCGAGTGTCCAACCCGATCCGTTGTGGGTAGCTTTGGCCGTGATGTCCGCCCGGTCGCCGGTCATCGGCGCGATCAGGGAAGAGGGGATAACCTTGGGGCCGTCGCCTTTGCCAATCTGTTGATAGTCGGTACCCACGTTCGGGTCGATCGTGCCGCCTTCGTACGAGAGAACGCCGAGGCTGTCGACGGCCGTTATGAGTTTTGCTGTGCCATTTTGCGTATCACTGAACAGGATGTAGTTGGTATTGGAGGCTCCGGGAATTACCCATTTCGGTACGGCTACAGTAGTGCTGGTGCCCGTGATTTTCAGGTTTTGGGTGTTCGTAGTCGTTCCGTCGGAGGTGGAAAGTTGCGTATCCGCATGGCGGCCGTTCCCGTTGATCATGCCCGCGTTCCAGTCCTGGTATTCATCGGAAAGTTGTCCGAACACCTGGTCTTTCATCAGGTGCAGGTGCCACTGGTCGATACGCTCATTGACGTTGTTCGTGAAGTGGTTTCCGCCTGTGGCCGGGATGGTTTTGCCGGTTGCCGGGTCGATGGACGGCGTATTGAGGTGGCAGCTGGCATAGCAGGATTTGGACGGAAAATCATACGTAGAAATATTCCAGAGCATGCCCAACTTGTCTTCGTTAAATGCGTCGCGCACCTGTACGCCGTTGGCGTCAAATACCGGGCTGTTGGCTTCACGGGCCCAAAGGTGGGTACTGGGGTTGAAGTACCAGGGCCGGTCCACGAAATTGGCGGTCGGGTCATCCCATTCTATCAGGAAATAAATGTTTTGATCATCGTACATCGACCGGAGGGTCACGTTGTAGGATTTGCCCACGTAACCGGCAAAAAGGCCGTTGCCCGGGTTGGGCACCTGCGGCTTGACCATCAGTTTCGGTGCGGCGTTCCAGCTTGCATCAATTGTCCCGTCAATACTTGGCGCAGTGCTTGCCCTGATCGCCGTCAGCTCGTTTTCATCGCTTGTTGACCCTAAAATCTGGTCATCGCGCCGGCAATACGACAACAATAGTATTGCAGCCGAAACAAGGAAAAACATGATTGTAGTTCTTCTTACATTTTTCATAATAGTAAATTTTAAAGACCTGACTTGACGCATAATTTTTATAGGTCAAAACTACAGGCCAGACCCCCTATCATTTCATGTCAGTCGTCAACCCAAAAACGGATTGTAAGCATCCGTTTTAGCCAGATAAGTCATGTCAGGAAGTAATGCTGATTGCTAAATGCCGTGCGTTGGATTATTAATGGCAATGACACAGAGTATAAAATGGGTTGAGCAAAATCATCTTGATAATATGAACCCAAAATAGGCCCGGATTTTAAGTCTCCGGGACACTCTTTTTGTTGGAGCAGGCCGGCCACCGTTTTGGCGGGATCAGATGTTACTCAAAGCAATATGTGTAACAAAATTGAAAATCAGCCCCATGCCTGCGCTATGGCAAGGAACGAACGGCAGGATTTCCGGAGCATCGCTCCGATTGCGGAAAAAGTTTTGTATTGCCGATTGCCTACGGCCGTACCACGTGTTGCTCTGACCCCGTGCCTTTCAGTTTTTCGTCTAAAAAGCGGGTCATAAGGGTGTAGAGGTGGATTTTGGCGTTGTTATCGCCGATAGAGTGGTGGCGATTGGGGTAAAACATGGTGTCGAACTGCTTATTGGCGGCAATCAGTTGATTGGCCATCTCTGCCGTATGCTGGAAGTGTACGTTGTCGTCGGCCAGGCCATGCACGAGCAGGTAGTTACCTTTGAGTTGGCTGGCAAAATTGCTGGGTGAATTATCGGCATAGCCTTTCTGATTTTCCTGCTCGGTACGCATGTAGCGTTCGGTGTAAATGCTGTCGTACCATTTCCAGTTGGTCACCGGCGCCACGGCTATGCCCGCCTCGAATACGTCGTTGCCCTTGAGCAGGCACAGGCTCGACATATACCCACCGTAACTCCAGCCAAAGATACCGATGCGGGCAGCGTCGACAAACGGCAGGGTGCCGAGGTACTTCGCAGCAGCAATCTGGTCTTCGGTCTCGTATTTTCCGAGGTCCATATAGGTCATTTTTTTAAATGCTTCACCCCGGCCACCGGTACCGCGGTTGTCGACGCACACCACCACATAGCCTTTCTGCGCCAGCATCTGAAACCACCAATAATTGGCGCCCTTCCAGGCATCGGTCACCTGTTGGCTACCGGGGCCGCCGTACACGAACATAAGCACCGGCAGTTTCTGACCGGCGAATTGTGGCGCGGTGGGTTTGATCATCCAGCCGTTCAATTCTCCGTTCCAGGGCTGTCCGCTGGGTGTTGAGCCGTTTTTGATCGGCACTTTGAAAAATTCCACCGGGAGGGTCGCACATTCGGCTTGTTGGTCGCGCACGCCGGCGTTTTGCTCCAGCTGCCGCACAGGCTTGCCCTCGCGGTTGTACACGGTGTACTGCGGCGGTGTGTTGAGGGTGGAATAGGTATCGATAAAATAGTCGAACGTGCTGCTGAATTGCGCGCTGTGTGTACCCGCTTCGCCGCTGATTTTGGAGCGGCCCTTGCCGTTCAGTTTTACAGCATAAAGTTCGCGTTGCATGGGGTTTTTAACCGCCGCCTGAAAAAATACCTGCCCGTTGCGCTGGTCGACGCCGTAGAAATCAGTCACTTCCCAGTCGCCTTTGGTGAGCGCTGCGGTTTGTTGTCCCTGCATATTGTACCGATACAGGTGGTTAAACCCGCTTTTTTCACTTTGCCAGAGGAATCCGGAACCATCGGCCAAAAATACCGGCTCGCGCAAGTCGAGGTAGTATTGGTTCGACTCTTCCAGCAGAGTGGTGCAGATGCCTGTAGCCGGGTCGGCCAACAGCAGGCGGAGCTGGTTTTGGTGGCGGTTCAGGTGTGTAATGCACAGCTGGCCCGCAGGCGTCCAGGCGATGCGAGGCAGGTAGTCGTCGTTGGGCGCCGAATCGCTGCGCCCCGGAATGCTGAGCCTAAGGGTAGCAGCAGTGGCCAATTGGTACACGTATGCCGTGACATCGGCATTTTTCTCGCCGACTTTTGGGTATTTGAAGGTCACCTGTTCGGGGTAATCGCCGCCGTTGTACAGGTCCATCGTGTACTCCGGCACAGCGCTTTCGTCGAAGCGAAGAAACGCGATTTTTTGTCCGTCGGGGCTCCATTCGAAGGCGCGCACCAGGGCGAATTCTTCTTCATATACCCAATCCGAAGCGCCATTGATAATGGCGTTTACTTTCCCGTCCGTGGTGATGCGCGTTGTTTTGCCGGAAACCAAATCTTTGTAATACAAGTCATTGTCGGTCACGAAGGCCACTTTGCTCCCATCGGGCGAAAAGGTGGCATAGCGTTGTTTGGCCCCCTCGAACAAGCGCGTGAGGGTTTTGGCGTTCCGGTCGTACACGAAATAATTGGCCTTGCTGCTGTAGCGGTAGATCTGTTCGGCATCGGTTGAGAGCAAAAGTTTGGACTCGTCGTTGCTGAACGAATAATTGCTGAACTTGCCCTGCCAGCCCGGCGCCTCTGCCGTAGCCACAACCGTTCTGGCGTCGAAAAGCACATCCGATTTCTCGCCGTTGCGCAGGTCGTATTGCTCGATAGCGCGATCGGCAAGGCGGGTGTAGTGTACGCCGTCTTTTTGAAACCGGAAGCCCGGCACGCCCTTTGTGTTGAAGGTACCGTTCGTCCAGATATCTTCCAGCGTGATTGGTTTCTGCGCCGGTAATGCGAGGGGTGACAGACAGGCGATCAGGTAAAACAGGAAGGCAAAACGGCTTGCGATCTTCATGGCAGGATAGTTTGATTCAGAACGGTAAAAATAGGACGTGGCCTTCCTTGCGCGCGGGTTGACCGGCTGTTTTCCGACGAATGCCGGCCGGGAGCAACCCAAACCTCCACTTATCCGCGGTTTTGTCCGCAAACCGCCCATCGGTTGAAATGCGGGCGGCTGAATCGTGGCGATTTTAAACCACGGCGATTCGCCCGATCAACTTATTTGTCGAGCCCTTGTAAAATCCCTTTTTCTATCGGCGGCACCCCGCGTTCCATCCAACGGGGCATGGGCGCGGCGAGCAGAAAGTGATCGAAAAACTGCTGCATGCGGGTCTGAAAGTCAATCCGGTTCTGAAGTTTGACGGGCCAGTGCGGCTCGTCGTTGTAATTGAGCATCCAGGCGGGCTTGCCCAGGCGTCGCAGGCCCGTGAAAAACTCGACGCCTTGCTCCCAGGGTACAGCGCTGTCTTTGTCGTTGTGCAGGATCAACAGAGGCGTTTGTACCTTATCGAGGGAAAACAATGGGGAATTTTCCAGGTAGCGCATGGGATATTCCCACAACGAGCCGCCGATGCGGCTTTGCTGGCGTTCGTACTGGAATTGCCGGTTGATCCCCGATTCCCATCGGATGCCGCCGTAGGCCGAGGTCATGTTGACCACCGCAGCGCCGGCTTCGGCACAGGCAAACAGGTTGGTGCGGGTAACCAGGTAGGCTATCTGATAGCCGCCCCAGGAATGCCCCTGCAGTGCGATACGTTTGGGGTCGACAAAACCGCGTTGGATCAGGGCTGTCACGCCGCTCATGATGGCATCGTAGGCGCTCTCGCCGGGATAACCCGTGCGATACCGGATATCGGGCGCAAAAACCAGGTAGCCGCGGCTGGCATACATCGTGTAATTGATCGTAGAGCGGTGCACGTCGGGCGCGCGGTGTACATGCAGGCCATCGGAAAGTTTTTCGTAAAAATTGACCAGCATGGGGTACTGCTTTGCCGGATCGAAGTCGTCGGGTTTGACCAGCAGCCCTTCCAGGGTATCGCCGTTCAGCGCCACCCAATGCACCCGTTCGATGTTGCCCCAATGGTATTCCGCCTGCTGCGGATTGGCATCTGAAATACGCGTTTCAGGGGACGAATTGTGGGAAGAAGAATCGGGTAATGGCGTGTACCAGAGGTCGGGAAAGGTGTGGTAATTCTGCCGGTTGAACACCAATGCACCGGCTTTCCCGGCTTTCAACGGGTTGCGGGTGTAGCTGAACACCCCGCCCATCCATGGGCTGAGTTGCCCCGTTTTAAGGTCGAGCCAGGCATAGCCCTCCGCTTTGGTGGTTTCGCTGAATTCGTGCAACAGCAGGCGCGCAGCAGGCGCAATGGAACGCTCCTCGGGGTCGAGCCGGATGTAGCGGTAGCGGGTATGGGTTTCGCGGCCGTGGGTAAGCCGCTGCGGCGCCGTTTTGCCTTCGGGATCCACTTTCCAGATATCGAACCGGTCGTAGAGCAACAGGGCGACGTCGCCGGTCAGCCAGCCAGCCAGACCATACTCGTCGGGGTAGTCGGGCACGTCGTTCTCTTCGTTGAAAAAGGGTACGCTGCGGTTGTCGGTAAGTCGCAGGGTTTGGTTCTTTTTGGCGCTCCAGGCATACCAGGCCGAATCGGGGTCGCTCCACCAAAAGATAAAATTGGCGGCGGGCGATAAGCTGGGCTTGCAACGCAAGTCTTTGCCGATTTGCTTTTTGTTGCCGGTTTTAAGGTCAACAGCATAGAGATCGCGGTGCGCAACGCCTTCCCATTGCACATATCGGGCGTAGGGTTCTTCGCTGTACGCCAGGGCCAGGTTGGCGTCGCGTTGTTCCTGGAAGCGCCATTCCGGAAGATCGGGTGTGCCCAGCGGCACGAAGTTGCCCGTCCCGATATGATACACGACGGGGTAACTGCGTTTTTTATCGGCTTCCAGGCGTTTTTCCAGTTCGGTGTACAGGCGGTTGTTGTCCCAGGCCCATACCTCCACATTGACGATTTCTTCGGGCAACCGGGTGGTATCGGGCAGCAGGGGCGGCGGGGCGATGCCGAAGTAGAGTTTGGAGCCGTCTTCGCTGAACATGGGGCGGGCGTTGTCGCTGAGCCCCCATTTTTGTGTTTCATACGAGGAATCCGGTGGGTCGAGCCGGGGCAAAAAAGCGCTTGCGGTATCGGCCAATAGTCGGGTGGAATCTTGTTTTTCTGACCAATACCCGAGGCGCCAGGGTCGGATGCGGGCTTTGCTGGTATCGGTATCGATCAGGAAAGCCGCCTGCCGGCCCCAATCGTCGGCTGCCAGTTGGGCGCATTTGACCTTATCGGCGCAGAACAGGGGTTGCAGCCGGTTTTGGGTACAGTCGTATCGGTATGCTCCGGCCAGAAAAGCCGAATCGCGGCCCGTTGAGTAGAGCAGGAGCACCGGGCCGCGTTTGGCAAACAGGTACTCGCGCACAAATGGCACGGTGTCTTCCCGGCCGGAGGGCAGATGGTGCAGCACGAGGCGGGAGCCGTTTTCCTTGGCGTCTTCTTTTTTAGGTTTGGGCTCTTTTTTCTCCTTTGCCGCACTTTTGGTCGAATCGGGCGATGCTTCGGTTTGCACCGCACTGCTGTCTTTTTTGGCGGCGGTTTTTTCTTTTTCCGGCTCGAGTTGAAAGGCCAGCCAACCAGCCCACTTGTCGGGCAGGGCAAACGATTTGACATTCGGGAATTTTGCCAGGGTGCCGCTTGCCAGCGTGTATACGCCCAGGGAGTCTTTGGGCAGGTCCTCATCCTTCACTTTCCGGCGGCGCTGGGCTTTCAGGGTATCGAGCGGCTGTCTTATTTTAAACACCAGGTAGTTGCCGTCGTCGGAGAACTTCGGTTCGGCGCCTCGGGCAAAAGTAACGGTTTGATTGGTGCGGGCGTTCCACAGGCAAAGCACGTTATCGCCTTCTGTGGTGGGTGTCAGCAAGTAGGCAACCCATTGCCCGTCGGAAGTAATTTGCGGTTGATCGATCTTGCGCCAGCGTTGCACATCGGCAATTTGCAGGCTTTTTTTCTGTGAAAATAAACAGAAGGGGCAGCACAAAAACAGGATGATTACAGCCTTCATACAACTGTGTTTTAAGACCAATAGCGGCAGCGGTAAGTCGGGTGTCAGGCTTGAACATAGTTGGAATTTCCGCCGTTTTCCGTGGGCTGAACCATCAAGTTGGTCAAAAACAAATAGCCCACTGTATGTGTCACGGCCTTGCTTCCGGAAATAGCGCCACCCGATTCTTTGCCAGCTTGGTTTTTTACCCAAAACGGTAAAAGTACAGCGCAAGCCGTAAAATTTGGTAACGTTCAATCCTTAAGCAGATTTGCCACAACACGCACAGTGGGCCATCCATTAACAGCACACTTGTTTCGGAGCCTTTGAAATGACTCCGGATCTTTTTACCAGTACTACCACTGCACCACAACCTGCTGAAGTTGCGGTGTACCGTTTGCAGGGATCATTTTCAGCCAGTACAATCCCGCATTTAAGCCGTACAGCAAATCCAGATCCTGCGGCTGGCCGCTCGCCGTCAGCGTGATCGTGTGCAGGAGTTGCCCCTGCGCACTCAACAGCTGAATAGTAACCGATTGTCCTTTCCAGATACTGAGATCAGCCGCGAGGGGTCCGCTCGTTGGGTTCGGATACAAGTATACCTGATCGGGCGTGGCCGAAAACGGCGGATTGTTAATGATCTGCTTGCCGGGTTTGGGCGGTTTGACCATCGTTGTTTTGGGCGCCATCATAGGTACGGGTATCACGTCACAACCGAACGTATTCAGGTGCGCTTCGTAGTAAATTTTGGGATACAAGTGCGCATTCACATGGATATAATCGGGTTCGGATTGCGGACGCAGGGTGTATTCGAAGATATCCGATCCGCCGTCGCTGATACTGTCGGCTGTCGATTTATAGCGAATCGAATAGAAGGGACTGAAGTTGGGATTGCGCACCAGGTACTGCCGGCCGCTGGGCGCATCGTACACGGTGTTATCATCGGGACTGTAGGCTGTGACACCGCTGGGCAATTGAAATGCAGTGTAAATCAGTTTGTTGGGGCAATTGTTGGTCACCTGGATCGTATAGGTACGCCGGTTGGCCGAATTGATCGTAATACCCAGCAATTCAAATTTCATGCATCCGATCTCTTTTACATCGCAGGCCACCAAAGGGACGGAGCATGGCGGTGGGGGCGTCACGGTCACTGTATCGGAACACAGGGCATCATTATTGTCCACCGGAACCACGGTTACCGGACCGCCTGCTATCGGGTAAGGCCCTACTGTAACGGCTGTGTCGTACGGATACTTGGTAGTATCGGGCGGCAGGCTCCACGTATTCGCCCCACCGGTTACGATCAACTGGAAGGTAAAGGTATCGTCCAGCGAATCCTGCGACGTTCCGTTATCGCTGCAATCCACCACCCCAAAACCAGCCATGATCGGCGTGCTACACACCGGCGGTACCGAACACGGCGGCGGGGGCGTCACCTTGACGGTATCGGTGCAAGCGGAATTGCTGGTGTCGGTCACGATCAGGGTAAGCATCCCACCACTGATGAGGAAGGGTCCGAAAGCAACCGCAGTATCATAGAGGTGTACGACCGAGTCGGGCGGCAGAAGCCAGCCCCCGGTTCCGCCTGATGCCGTCAGCCGGAAGGTGAAAGTATCGTCCAGCGAATCGAGCGGGGTGCCGTGATCGTTGCAAAGCACCGAGTCGACCGCAGCTGTTATGGGTTTCGTACATCCGGCCGGGGGTGTGGAACAGGGCCCGGGGGGCGTTACGGTCACGGTATCCCGGCAAGTGGGGCTATTGAGGTTCACAACGATTATCGTGAATACGCCTGTGTCAATAGGGTAAGGTCCGAAGGTAAAAGCCGAATCAAATGGAAATCCGATCGTGTCGGGCGGAATAACCCAAAAGCCAGTCCCACCGCTCACGGCCATTTGGAATGTGAATGTGTCGTCCAGCGTATCCTGCGGTGTACCGTTGTCGGAGCACTGGATGGAATCGACCGTTCCGTTGATGGGCGCCGGGCAAGGGCTTTGCGCCCAAATCAGGCAAGGCAATCCGATGCCCAGGAACAGCCCAAGCAATCGTGTTCGTGCATTGTTTTTCATATTATCTGCGAATTTGGTTAGAAGTATGTGCATGCCGAATAGGTAAACTGGCAGGCAAAGCAGGGCGGAAAGCCCAAACACCGAAGGGCTGCTATCTACGCGCCCTTATATGAATTGTATTTGCCAAAAATAACACTGTGATTTCGCGATTTTTAGGGGGTTTTCCCTGAAATTTTACCGGTATCAAAAAAATACCCGCCCGAAGGTCGACGGACCATCCGGGCGGGCAGGTATATATCCTTTGCCTACAGGCAGAACGGGAAACTTATTGTTTGACCACCTTCATTGTTGCGGCAGTGCCGCCGGCAATCAGCCGAACCGCATAGGTTCCGCTGGGTAGCCTGTCCAGGTTGAGGTCCAGGCTGTTTTCACCCGACGGGAGTGCAGGCCACTGTTGCAGCAATGCCTGGCGGCCAAGCATATCGCTAACGATAATAGTTGCCGGGCCCGCGTTGGGCGCAGTAAAGGAAAGGCGCAGGGCGCCGTTGGTCGGATTGGGTGCGGCGGTCAGTTGCAATTTTGCAGCATCGGCCTCATCCGTATGCACCAGCAGGCTCCGCGATCCGTTGGCAAACCAAGTGCCCCAATCCCGGTTCTGGATATAATAGGCTTCCGCGCCCTTACCAGTGATCCGGTTGGCATCGACGCCGCGAATTAATATACTGCGGACGTTGCTGATAGTGGCCTGGTAAATCACGTAGTTGTCCTGGCGCGAATAGTTGGGCCAGCCCCAATCGCCGTTGTCGGGTACCAGGTAGTCGGCATCGCCGGTTTCGAGATTGGCCCCGAGCACATCGTAGCGGCCGGTGGGGCCGTCGTAATAATCAAAAGCCATCACGAAGGGTGCATTTTTGGAAAAAGTCGGATTACCCACGCTCGTTCCTGCCGGCAACCCGGAGTACAGCTTATCGATAAAGGCGGTGGCGCCGTCGGTAAAGGTATCCTGTGCCTGATCAAAGAAATTCAGGAACCCGATATCCCAGTAACTGAGATCTTCACCCTGACCGTTTGTCAAATTATTGTACGAATCATACATCAGGTACTCGCCCGAATAATCGAATTCGAGCACCTCGGCATATCGCACCTCCCCAGTGATCTGCCCCTGCGTATAGGTGGGGTTGTACAAATAAAAGGTTTGTGTGGTGAGCAAGGGATCGAGAATATCGGTGATGTATATCCGGCTGTTCTCCACTTTCGATAGCCCCGCAACAAACCGGCCGTCTTTGGAGATCGCTACGCTGCGCCAATCCGGAAAGAAACTTAATACATTCACCTGCGGCGTCACAACACCACCATTATAACTCAGGTCGATTCCGATAATATTGCCTGCGGCATCTGCAAAAACAATTTGCTGCCCGTTGTCAGTCACGCTGGGCCGGCTGGCTACGCCCTGGTCAAAGAGGGTGCCCAATAAGTTGTTGCCAAAATACAATTCGAGTTTTTGGCCGTCCGTAGTGGTGCACACCGTGAAATCCTGACCCGGATTTAGGGCCAATACACCCTGGTAATTTCCGCCCTGGCCGCTGCCGATGCCCACCTCGGTAAAGGCCTGAGCGGCTGCATTGGCCTCCGTGGCGCTGTACAGATCGGTGGCTGCCTGGATGATAGCGATCCGGCAATCAATAAACTGGCTGGATTTCACCAGATAATCGCGCAGGGCCTTGTAGTACACTTTTTCCGCTTTATCCAAACCCACGCTGGTAGCAAACTTGTAAAAAGCGAAGTTGGGAATACCACTGTTGGCGTGTACGAAGCCGTTGTCCTGACTACCGGTCAATTTTTCGTTTACGTGGTTGGGTTGAGATGGAAATCCTTTGTGGGGGTCGGAAAGGTCGCGCAGGCAATTGAAGGGCGTAGCGCCGTTTTTCACCACATCCTCTCCGATTTTCCAGTCACCCCGGTCGATACAAACGGCAAACACATCGGCAAAGGACTCGTTGAGGGCCCCACTTTCGTTTTGGTATTCGAGGTTGGCGGTTTTTTCGATCACGCCATGGGTCATCTCGTGCCCGCCCACGTCGAGACCGCGGGCCAGTTCCGTGAACGTGACATCGCCGTTGCCATAAAACATGGCGGCGCCGTTCCAATAGGCGTTGCCCAGCGATGTGCCGTCGCTTTCGGAGACGTTGTATATGGACAGGATATTCCCGCCGGAGCCGTTGATGGAGTTGCGGCCGTGGACCGTGCGGTAATACTCGTAGCTTTGAATGGCGTTCCAGTGCGTACTGACCGCATTTTTATCAGAAAAGGTGTTGTTAACCAAGTCGGTTGATGTGACCAGGCTAAACGTGAAATTGGGATTTTCCGGCGAGGTATTCGCAGCGTTGAGCGCTACGATTGCACCCACCGGGCTGCTGGGCATTTGCGAAGCGCTGGCATTGAACATCGGCCGGCCGGCGTCTTCAAGGTACAGGGCACTACCCTCCATCCAGGCCCCAAACGTGCGGAGCTGGTTCAACAGGTCGGTTCCTTTAGCGGTGACCGGGCCCCCTGCCGGCGGAACGGGGGCATGCCCGGGGGCTATTTCGCAAGTGTGGTCGAAATGGTGGATGATGGCGCCGCTCCGGGCGTCTACAAAATACTCCACGCGCCGGAGCAGGTTGGGGTAAATCGTGAGATGCCAGACCAATTTTTCTACCAGCGGGTCGCGGTCGGGGTGGTACACGACCAACTCGGATTGTGTTTCCGCACCGCCGATCAGCAGGCGTTCTTCGGGCGTCCAATCGGTCTTGACCTTGGCCACACCAAGGTCGGCCACCACCGTTTGCAAGGCTGCCGCTTCCGGCACCGCAGGCACAACCGTGGCCAAATTCGGCGTGGGGTAATATCGGCCGTTCAGCCGGTCGAAGACGCCGTTTTTGGCATGCGCGATCACTTCGCCGCCATATACCGGTACGCCCTGAAACACCTGCTCCAGGCGCACGTGCGTGAAGCCTTGTTCGTCGGTTTCAGCGCTTGTGGCTACAAATTCGGCAGCCGGCTGGGTCAGCCCCTGCGGGGCCAGACTGGCCAGGTAGTCGAGTGCGCGTGCTCCGGCAGGCCGGTCGGAGTCGGTATTGGCCGAGGCGCTGGTTTTGCCTTGAAAAAAGATCGGCAGGCCGGATTCGCCCCGAACGATTTTGACATTTTCGGCAGCGGCTGCCGATGGAAGCGTCAAGGGCGATAACGGCTTGTGGGTAGCCCGCGGCAACCCGAACGGATTGGTCGCTCGTGGAACCGACGAGGTCCGGTTGGGCCAGGGGCGGAGTTTCATTTGTTCAGGGCTCGGTTCGGGGCCTTTGACGGGGGGGTGGGTTTTCGCACTCTGCGCTGCGGCTTGCGCCAGCGCAAACACAGCGAAAAGTACCCACAACAGGATTCTTTTCATACGTAATCGTTTTTGGATACGGAATGAAGCAATGTGTGAAAAAATAAGGTGTGCAGTTTTGCCGATTCATCGGGTCAGGTGGGCCTGCAAAGTTCCGCTTTTTTGTGCGTAAGCCAGCAGGCAAATACGCTCGCATTAAAAAAACCGTTCATTAATAGCTATGTATTCTTTCGTAAAAGCAGCGCTGTATCTCGGTTTACTCGTGGGCCTTGGAGCGTGTCAGGCGCCAAGGGCCATACCGGCGTCCAAATTGTTGGGATACTTTCGGCCGGTTGCTCCAGCGGATACCCTCCGCTTCGAGATTACCGAAACGGGCGCCGACGCGCCGGTTGAAGGCGATACCATCCCGAATCAGCTATTCTTCACCGCGCTCGACGCCGCACTCCTGCGTGAAATAGACTATGTAGCCGATTCGGCAATGGCCGTGGTGTTCGGGAAACAGCGTTTCCCCATCGATGATGACTTTGACGCCTGCCTGGTAGACATCCGGCAATTTTGGTTTCAGCATCAATCGCTGCTCCTGTACGACAAGCGAAAACGCGCTTTCACCGGGCGGGTTACGGTGGCCGAATGGTACGGCGGCGACGGCGGGCAAGTGTTGACCGGCTCCTGGATGCTCGACCGCAACGGAGACGGCAGCAAAGACCTGGTCCGCCGCGAGATCCAGCACACGCTTCTGCCCGATGAAAACGGCGACCTGCGCGATACCACCCACGAATCGGCGATGCAACTGATCTGGAAAGAATCAAATTTTGCAGAACAGCCCTTGTCCGATACGGCCCTGGTGGTCAAGCAGTTCCCGATCCGTTCTTTTTGGTAAACACTACTGCGTACAGCGAAGCACCGCCGGTTATCGGTTGTTCTGCCGGGTAAATAAATCCGCGAGCGAGCGCGGTCGGCGTGCGGTTTCCCAGAAAAAGCCGTCGAGTTTTTTGGTTTCGCTCCCTGCAGTTTTCATCGGCGTGAATTTGCCTTTGGGCTGCGTGTAGAATTTGATGCTTTCCACCTGATTGTTGCCAAAAAAAAGCCGCATTTCCGAACACGCGGTTTCGTTGATCCCGATATAGGCCTTTTTATCGTCCAGGGCATAATAAACGGCCTGGGCGTTGCCTTCCACCAGCATTTCACGCGCCTCATCGTCTTGAAAGAAAACGGTGTTGAACCGGCCTTTTACCTGATTGAACATCAGCCCGTCCTCCGAATTGATGACCATGGTGTTCTGCCGCAGCCAGATGCGGTCGATCTTTTTTTCTTTCAACAGCATCCGGATCGTGTCGGCGGAAAACTGGGAGGTGTCTGACCAGATCACCGGGAGATTGGCGAGTTTGTGGAACCAGAAAATACTGTCGGCCGAATTGAAGGTAAGCGAATCGCAGGCGGCCTGCAGGTCTTTTTTAAAGATCCGCACATCGTGGTACGCGATCAGTTGCCGGTGGTCGCCGGTGGTATCGGAGCGAAAGGAAGTGAGCGTATCGGCGCTCATGTACAGGGTGTCGTTGTTGACCAGTGATTTCAGCAGCGGGCGCCCCTGTTCGGCTGCGTCGCCGAATCCACCGTAGGCGTGCAGATATTGGGTTTCGCGGTTGTAGTCCATCCGGAAAGCCATCAGGGTATAGTCGCTGGCAGTATCCTGGTAGATGACATTGCCCAGCGCCAGTCCGTTGCCGAGCTGGTCGTTGAAGTCGATCGAATCGGCCTCTATGATATTGGGCGGGTCGCTCACACGGCCGCGGCCGGTGAGTTGATACTGTTTGTTTCGGCTGTCGTAGCGTACCTCCTGACCGGTAATGGCCTGGGCGCTGTCGCGGTAGTCGACATTGCCCACAAATACCGCCTTTTCGGTATCGGTATTATAGCGGATCAGGTCGGCTTTTACTTCGCGTTCGGCGGCTGGTTCGGTGATATAAGCGTCCCCTTCGAGGATATACTCTTTGCTGGCGCCATTGTAACGCATTTTATGCGAACGCCCGCGCTGGCCGTCCCGTTCGTATTGCGGGTTTTGGTCAAACTCCGCCACATTGTTTTCAATATCATAAAAACCGCCTTCGCAATATATTTTGCTGTCCTGCTGGCTGATGAGGGTGGGAGCGAGAAACTGGACCATCTGGGTTTCGGTGTCAAAAGCCAGCGTATCGGTGCGCATGGTAAATTCCGGATCGGTGGCCAATACTTCTCCTTTAAAATATACATGCTTTTCGTTCACATGGTAATAGCCATGGGTACTGGTGAGTTGGCTCTTCCCATTGGTGAGGGTGGCGCCTTCATGGTAACTGGCAATCTTATTGGCCAGGTCGTAGTGCAGCCGGTTGGTAAAAAGCTGCTGGCGGCCGTTGATGAGCACAACTTCGCCGTAGAGGTCGCTTTGCCGGGTACCGCCGAAATACAACGCCGAATCGGCAAATATCTTGAGCGAATCGCCCTGTTCGATCAGTACGCTGCCCCGCAGAATGGCATCGTCGCGGTCGATGATCGCCGTATCACAGTACACCAGCGTGCTGTCTTGCCGCAAACGCACGTTGCCGCTCAACTTCTGCACATAATGATCGTCGCGCAGAAAATATTCGCCGGTCAGGGAGGATTCTACCTTTATTTTACTGGAAGCGGTATCGGTCGGCGCTACTGTTTGCGCATTCAGCGCGGGGGCCAGCCCAGTGCAGGTCAACAGGTAACAACTGAAAAGCAGGATACGGGGAAAAAATGGTTGCGTCATTCGTCGGTCAGCATTCAAGCATACAAAAGGTCACTCTGCGGTTATTTGTTCTGCGGTCGCGGGCGGCTCGTCCAGCCTGCCCAAACCCATCAGGCGAAAAATCCACTGGTAAACGTTGGATAAGAACGTTTTGTCTACCAGGAAGGTCAAAATCGTTGTAAACAAGGTGGAGCAAAGGATAATGGAAAAAACCACTGCCTGGATAATTTCGCCGCCTGCTATGCCTTGCTGGGCCGGAAGCGACGCCAGCACCGCGGCGCCCAGCCCTTTCGGGATCATGGTGGCCATAAACGCAGCGTCTTTCGTGGGGGTGCTGGCAGGCACCGAAAGCCGGACGATGGGTATGCGAACCAAAAATAACGCACCGGTGATGATAGCCCCCAAAGCCAGCGGCCACCAATCGTGCAGCCGCACCGAAATACCGATATACACGAAGAAAAAGGTGCGCAGGAGGAATACGGTCTCCGAAAAGAAAGCGCGTTCGTAATCGTTCAGGGCAATGGGCTTGCGGGAAATGATATTTTTCATGATCGGCGGCCCCATTACGTCGATATTACCCAGGGTGATGCCAAACGCCAGGGCAGCAATCGGGCCGGAAAAATTCATCAACTCCACGATGCCGTAAATGATGAACACAAACGCCGGCGTGGTAAAAACGGTATTTTGAAGCGTGCGGACCTGATTGAGCAGTATGCTCCACAAAAACGCACCAGCCATACCGAGCATGGCCGCCAGCAGAAAAGCCGCGATCATTTGCCCGGTCATGTATGCTACATCCACCCGCCCGACACTGTATGCCGAGAGCAACGTGAGCGGAACGGCAAGGGTGAATACATCCGAAAAAGCAGATTCCAGGATCAGGGTTGTGCTGGTGCGTTCCGTCATCGGAAATTGCCGGGCCAGGGTCGTGATCACCGCCGAAGAAGTGCCGCCCACAATGCTCCCGAGCATAAGGGAACGCAATACGCCCAGGTCGGTATAGAAATAGGCAATGCTGCCCGCAACCAAACAGGTGACAACAAAGTTGTACGTAGTGATCTTGGCAGTGCCGCTTAGCGAATGGATCAGTGGCTCCAGCCGCTGGTCGATGCCGCTTTCAAACAAAATAAATATCAGGGTGATCGTCGTAAAAACCGGTCCTACTGCCCCAAAATTTTCGGGCTTTACCACCCCTCCAATCGGCCCGAGCAATAATCCGATGATGAACAACCACAACACGTCGGGTATCTTTGTCCGCTTGAACAAATCGGAAAAATAGTGCGACAAAAAAATAGTAATGCCGACAAAAACTATGGTGACAGCAGTGAGCATCAGCGGGTAATGTAAACATTTATAATGGCGCCCGTTTTCATTGGGCGCAACGCAGGCGGTTTACTCCGGCGTTTGTGAAATCGTCCTGCAAAAAAGCAAAAAAGCCTGTGGATTCTGAATTTAAATTTCCGGTACTCTTGTTCGACGGAGTGTGCAACCTCTGCAACGCTTCAGTGCAATGGGTGTTGCAACACGACCGCCGGGGTCAGTTCCGGTTCGCCGCGCTGCAAAGCGAAACCGGCCAGGACTTGCTCCGGGAATTCGGGCTGTCGGCCGAATCGTTTGACACGGTCGTGTTGGTGGCCGGCGGCCGCGTTTTCACCCGCTCCGATGCAGCGCTCGAGACGGCGCGCCGGATGGGCCGCCCCTGGTCTTTATTATACGCCCTGCATTGGGTGCCGCGGCCGCTGCGCAATGCTGTGTACGACTGGGTGGCGCGGCACCGTTACCGCTGGTTTGGACGCCAGGAAACATGCTGGCTGCCACGCCCCGAATGGAAGGGCCGTTTTTTGTAATATCGGCATTCGGGCCGGGCAATAATGCCTCCTTTCTCCGGAAAGCATGTACTTTTACCCAAAATTAATGACGATGAAATTCCTGCAAAAAAATCTCCTGCCGCTTTTATTTACTGGCATGGTAGCGACACTGTTGCTGTTTTCCTGTAAATCCGACCCCTCGAAATCCTGTGGCCCGGTCGAGTTCAAAAAAGAAAATACGGTGACCGTCCGCATGGAGGCCGCCGCCACTTCCCTCAATCCCATCCTTCCCGGCCCATACTACAACCGTATTGCTTCCGGAAATATGATTCAAACCCTGGGTTTTTTTGACGCGAAAACCCTGGAGCTGGTGCCGCTGCTGATCAAAAAAATTCCGCAGGTATACACCGTTCAAGACGGCCCGCATAAAGGCAACCTCGCCTATGATTTTGAAATATACGATCAGGCAAACTGGGACAACGGCAGCCCGATCACTGCAAAAGATTTTCTGTTTTCGCTCAAAATCATTTACCACCCGCAATTGCCGCTGGGCGACTGGCGCGGCTATTTCGAATACCTGCAAGCGGTGGAAGCCGACCCGGCTAATCCGAAAAAATTTACCGCTTACTTCAGCAAGTATTACATCCTGGCCCTTGAAACCCTGTGTCAGTTCCCGATTTATCCGGCCTACAATTATGATCCGGAAGGCAAACTGGCCAATATTCCGCTGACCGATCTGCAAAACCCTGAACGCGCCGAACAAGTCCTGAAAACCAACCCCGCGCTAAGTGCCTGGGCCGAAGAATTCCAATCGCCGAAATTTGCCAACGATAAAAACTTCATTACCGGCAGCGGCGCATACCGGCTGGAGAATTTTGACGTAGACCAGGGTTTGGTCCTGGTGAAAAAAACCAACTGGTGGGGCGATCAACTCGTGGCGGAAAACCCGTACCTGGCTGCTTTCCCCGACAAAATCGTGTACCGGTTTGTGAAAGATGAAACGCCGACGGAAGGGTTAATCCGTTCCGGCGATGTGGATATCGTGCCGGCATTGTCGCCTACCATGTTTCTCAAACTAAAAAAGGACTCCTGCCTTGATCTGCGGTATGGGTTTGAATTGGTCGGCGCTAATTCTTACGGCCGCCTGATGTGCAATTTACGCCGGCCTCAACTGAACGACAAGCGCGTCCGTCAGGCCATTGCCCATGCCATCGATTACAACTACCTGACCAATACCGTTTGGCAAGGATTGGCAGAGCGAGTGGTAAGTCCGGTGAACCCGGCCAAACCGTTTTATGCCCGCGACCTCGTACCATACGACTACAACATTCAAAAGGCGAAGGACTTGCTGGCGGCGGCCGGGTGGTCCGATTCGAACGGCAATGGTATTGCCGATAAAATGATCAACGGCACCTTAACGGAACTTCAAATTTCCCTGCTGACACCGGGCTCGGCGCCCGTGTCCGGCCAGGCGGCCAAAAGCATCCAGACCACCGCCCGGAATGCCGGCATTGGCATCAATATCGTGGAGGAAGATATCCGTTTGATTTCGGAACAAACCCGGAACGGCGATTATGACCTGGCGATCACGGGAGCCTCCATTTTCCCGGGGCTTGTGGAGCTGTACCAAACATTTCATACCAAAAGTCTGGGCGCCGGCAACCGCTACGGGTTTTCGAACGCCGAAATGGATGGCCTGATCGATGCCATCCGCACCGAACCCGACGATACGAAGCGCAATGTGTTGTATGTGAAAGCGCAACATATTTTGTACGACGAATTGCCGGAGATCTTCCTGTATGCTCCCCAACAACGCATCGCTGTGTCGAGACGCTTCAACTCCGTTCTGACCGCCAACCGCCCGGGGTACTACGAACAATTTTTCAAACTGATCAAATAACACCCCAATACCTGCAAACCATTATTTTGATCAACCACTAGCACACCTTATACACATGGCATTTGAAGTAGAGGGAAAATTACACCGCATTTTTCCGACGGAACAAAAGTCGCAGAGTTTTCAGGCCCGCGAGTTCGTATTGGAAGTCCCGGACGGGAACTATCCCCAATTGGTTAAATTTCAAGCCGTTCAAGATCGCTGCGCCGTGCTGGACAACTTTACCGAAGGCGATCGCGTCAAGGTATCGTTCGACCTGCGGGGCCGGGAGTGGAACGGCAAGTATTTAACCAACCTGAATGCCTGGCGGGTCGAGCGCGCTGGCGAAAGCAGTGGCAACACGTCGGAAACCAACAGCGAACGTTTCCCCGCCGATCCGTTTCCGGACTACACCAATACGCCTCCGCCGGCCAATATGGACGACCTCCCATTTTGAAACGGGAATGGCTGCGTATGAAAAATTTTGGGTTCCTGCTTCTCGCCCTGGCTATGTATTTGCCAATGGGCGCGTGGAGTGACTCTTTTGTCGAATGGGCATTGTATGTGTCCGCTGCCGATAGTACGCAAAACGAGGAAGATGACTCTGAAGCCCCGGATGAAGAAGAATACGGTGAAATGAAGTTGCGCTGGCTCAACCTGCGTGACGACTGGTCAGAGTGGGACTTCAGCATAGGCGACGAACGCGGCACCATTAAAATGAAATGGAAAGACGACCCCACACAATGGGAGTTGCGCACTTATTCGGGAGCCGTAGTGACCATGCGCGCTGCCTGGAGCAATGACCTTTCGGAATGGAGGGTGACCGACAATTCCATCTCGCTCACCCTGCGCAGCCGGTGGACCAACCAGTTTGACGAATGGATCGTTCAAGACCCCACCCGCGGTACTTTTTATATGTACACCCTGGTTGAGGGCGACCCCAGAGATTGGGCCATCGAAGACAATCTGGATGACAGTATACCGCCAACCATGAAACTGGCGCTGATTTTTCTGACGATATACCACTCCAGCCCCCGCAGGTAAAAGCGCCGCTTTTGGCATTTCAGGAAATTTTTCGCGGTTGGGCGGCCAACAAAAGGTCGATTTTTTGCGTCTTCTCAAATGCTTCAAACTTTGTAGCACCGCGGTCTGTATGCCCAAGTAAAACAACATGACATGAGAAAACCGGTACTTGTAGCGCTCGGCATTCTTTGCTGCACTGCATTAATCATCGCCCAACCCTCGAACGACAATTGCACGAATCCGATTCCCATTACCAACGTCACCAATTTTTGCAGCCCCACAGGCGCTTATACCAATGTGGACGCCACGCTTTCCGGTTATGGCCCCGCCAACTGTTTTGGCACTTCCGGAAATGATGTCTGGTTTTCTTTCGTGCCGAAATTCACCGACGTGACGGTCATCGTTCGGGGGGCCACAACACAGGGCCCGGGCGGCACACTGAAAAATCCGCAAATCGCCATTTACTATGGCACCTGCGGCGGTACGCTCAATGAAGTACAATGCCAGAGCTCTACTTCCGGGACCAATATTGTGGAAGCGTATGAAGGAGGATTGCTCGTAGGCTCGACGTACCTGATCCGCGTGCAAGGTTCTAACAACGCCATGGGAACGTTCCAACTCTGCCTCAACAATTACAACCCGCCGGTCAAACCCACCTCCGATTGCCCGACGGCCTCCGTGCTTTGCGATAAATCCCCTTTTGTGGTGCAAAGTGTCACAGGAGCGGGAAAGGATATTTCCGAACTCAACGACGCCACCTGCTTCTCCAACGGGGCGCCAGGCAACTTCGAATCCAATTCGACCTGGTTCACCTGGATTTGCTCCAAATCGGGCAGCCTGACCTTTACACTCACACCCCTTAGCATCGCCGACGACCTCGACTTTGCGCTGTACCGCTTGCCGAATGGAGTAGGCGACTGCAAAGGCAAACAGATCGTCCGCTGCATGGCCTCAGGTGATTTCAACTACCAGAGCCCCTGCATGGGTCCTACAGGCCTGCGGGTCGGCGACCCGGATGTCAGTGAGGATGCCGGTTGCACCGATGCCGGCGACAACGCCTGGCTGGCGCCGTTTGATATGATAGCCGGCGAGACGTACGCGCTTTGCGTGAATAATTTCACCACCAGCGGAAACGGGTTTTCCGTGGAATTCGGCGGCTCCGGCGAATTCCTCGGCCCCACGGCCCAATTCACCACCGTGCCGGCTGCAGTATGCCTGGGCACTCCGGTGCAGGTCAACGACGCTTCCACTTTCCCGCTTGGCAGCATCACCAGCTGGCAATGGAGTTTCGGCGCCGATTCCGACCCCGGCGTGGCGTCCGGCAAGGGGCCGCACGAAGTCACATTCAACAGCCCGGGGAAGCATTCGGTGGTATTGCAACTGGAAACTGATTTGGGCTGCCGGGTCACTTCGATCCAGGATGTACTGGTCTATCCCGATGTTGAAGTGGATACCCTCATCGCCATGCCGGAATGCAACGGCGGTACCAACGGCGCCATCACGATTGCCAACATTAAAATGGGTACGCCGCCCTATTTGTTCAGCTGGAATGGCGGCCCCTTCACACCAAGCAGCAGTTTGACCGGCCTGACCGTCGGAACGTACAACCTGGTCATCCAGGATGCCAATAACTGTAAAACCGATTTGAGTATTCTGGTCAAGGAATTGGAACTAACGGTGTCGCCCGACGTACAAAAACCACTTTGTACCGGCGATGCAAATGGCCAGATCACACTCAATGTGACCAATGGGACAGCCCCCTATCAGTTCGATTGGGGAAGTGGTTTTATTCCAAGTAATGTACAGGGCGGATTTGCCGCCGGCGTGTATACCATACAGGGATTGGATGCCGAATTGTGTAAAGGCACCTTTACGGTCAGTGTCACCGATAACCCGCCGGTGGCCCTCGCTATGGATACGGTAGATGTGTCCTGTTTTGGCGCAGCCGACGGCATGGGTATTGCCATACCGGACGGCGGGGTGGGCAATTTCTCCTATTTGTGGAGCGATAACCAGCACGACGAAACGGCCACCGGACTCGCACCCGGCCAATACACCGTAACCGCTACCGACGCCAACGGGTGCAGTATTACCGGGGAAATCTCGATCACTCAGCCACCCGATGTCAATATTTCGCTCCTCGATGTGGTAAATTTGCTCTGCAATGGCGTGCCCACCGGGGCCGTCACCGTGGAAGGCGGTGGGGGGCAACCGCCGTATACCTTCAGCGCAGATGGCCAATCGTTTATCACATCCGGTACCCTGAGCGACCTGCCGGCCGGTGATTATTGGATAAAAATCAAGGATGCAGGCGGTTGTATCGATTCCGTTTTTGCCACCATCACCCAGCCGCCACCGCTCATCGTGGATGCCCAACCGGCCGATACCACGCTCGACCTGGGGTACTCATTCCAGGTACAAACCCTGACACTACCGGCCGGCCGACCCGTAACATTCCTGTGGACCCCGCCTCTTGGGCTCGATTGTGCCGATTGTCCGGAACCGACAATCACGGCCATTCAAAATAACCTGTACGTCATCCAAATAACCGACGAGGACGGCTGCGTGGCCTCCGATACCGTACGGGTCCTTGTAAAACGCGACAGACCCGTTTACGTACCCAATGTCTTTGCGCCGGACAAGCCCTATCCAAACGACCATTTTACCTTGTTCGGGGGGCCCGCTGCCGTTAGTATTCAACTGTTGCGCATTTACGACCGCTGGGGCAGCCTGATCTTTGAAACCCGCAATATTCCCTTGGGCGAGCCCAATCTTGGATGGGACGGCACCTATAAAGGCGAATTGATGACGGGTGTGTTCACGTTCTATGCAAGCGTTCGGTTTATCGACCAGCAGGAAATAACCTATGAAGGGAGCATCACCGTCGTGCGTTGATCAAAATCGATGAGGTATCAAAAAAACGGGGTTGTGCTTTCCAGCACGACCCCGTTTTTTCGATACCGGCCAAGAGCAAATGGCCTGAGACAAATTTTATTGCTTGGGCAACAGGAGCCACAAACGGCCAAAGCCATTGATCTTGCGCGCCTCCTGCAGGCCTTTTTTTCCAATACCACTATACAGGTCGAGGCGCTTGGTCGTGAGGATGGCGCCGCCGCGGTCTTGCGCGAAAAGGATCCGGTAGGTATAGCCTTTGAGGTTACCGGCAGGGTCCATATCGGGCAACTCCGCCAACAGCGTGGCGCCGATCGGGATAAAGCGCGGGTCAACAGCTACCGAATAGCCGGCTGTGAGCGGGAAAAAGCCCGCGCCAAACACTTCTTCGCCTACTTTCATAAAGAATACATAAGCGCCTCCTGCGCCGCGCACAGAACCGCCAAAGCCGAAGTGCTCGCGTTTGCCATCCGGATATTCCACCCAGCAGGAGCCTTGCAACTGCGCATTTTCGAGTTCGCGCTTGGTGCGCAACCAGGCCAATTCCAGCCCCTTGCCATCGAGTGCGCCGGCTGTAATAGCCGCCGGTGAAGGCACATGATCGTCCGGACGGCGCAGTAAAGGCACCGAGTATTCATCGGTACGAACGCGGCTGGCCTGAATGATGGGTGTATAATATCCGGTAATGCGGACGCGGTCTTTACGCAGATCGGTTTTGACTTTGTAAAAATCAAAACGGTCCAACAAGGCTTCGGGCTGCAGGATCTGACAGTCTTGCAATAACTCGGTCGTGCGCAGCATTTCGGCCTTGCTGATCCCGTGCACCGGGTAGTCTTTTACTTCAGAACGCCGCAGATAATTCCCTTGCTCATAGAGCGCTTCCAGCATTGGCGGATCAAACGGCAGATACGGCAACGTATCCGGATGCGTGAAGTGCAGGATAGAAGAGTGGACCTGGCGTTTGAGGATGAGCGGTTTGACCCGCACCGGGGGCGCCATGGCGGCCAGTCGCTCGGGGGCTTCAGCGCCGGTTTCGGCGGCTGAAAGAACAGCGGCGGCGGCTGTAATTCCTGGGGAAACAGTGGTGTTGCCGCAATCCAACGTTAAAACGAAGGGTAAAAGCAACAGGCAGAAAAATAGGGACAATTTGTTTACCATAAGGACGGTCGGGTGATTTTCCGCATACTTCACCTGCTCGCAGGTGTATTATTCTTCAGACGTTGCTCACACTCCAGCGGTGTCACCCAAGCTTAAAAAATTTAACAAATGTATGCCGGATTTCACCAGAGTTGCTCTCTTTTTAACAATGATTAGCAATACGTTAACATCCAAGGTATTGTAAATCAACATGTTGTGCATTTGAACAAATTCATCGGAATCCGCTTATCGTCCTTTATACGCGTAAATGCCCCTGACGTAACCACTCATTTGTTTTTAGTAAAGCCGCAACTGAAAGCGCATCGGTGATATCTCCCTGTAATACCATTTGTACTGCATCGGCAAAAAGAATGCGCCGAATTTGTAATTGCTCTGTCTCTTCGGGTTGTGCGGTGCCCAACTCCAATTCTTGTGCGACAAAAGCGAGGCTATACTCGTCGGTTACGGAATTGGAAAGGTGCATTTCCAAAAGAGGCGTCCAAATCTGTGCCACAATTCCCGTTTCTTCCAATAATTCTCGTTTGGCCGATTCCAAAGGTGAGACTGACCGGAGGCCGCCGCCTTCGGGTATCTCCCAACTGTACTCCTGCAATGGATAGCGGTATTGCCCGACCAACCACGTAAACCCCTCTGCATCAATGGGTACAATTCCTATGGCAATATGCTTAAAATGCACCACCCCATAAATGCCGTTACCACCCGACGGGTTGATCACTTGCCGGTGGGATACCTGTATCCAGGGGTTGTCGTAAATGTGATCGATGCGAAGTGTTTGCCAGGGGCTTTCGGTCGTTTTAGTGTGTTCATTCGGGTGTTCAGTGTTCATATTTATACTTTTGTCGAATTTTTTGCGATTTTTCGCTGATAGCTAGACATTAGCAGCATCAAGTGGAGACAAAAAACAGGAGTTACATCCCCCGCTATTTTTGTTTTCCGTGCCCTCTCTCGTAGAAGTTCCATAATCTACCCCCTTTACCACCCGCTTTCCCCCTTCTCTTAAACATAACTGTGCATTCGGTACATCACGTAACCGGCCCATTCTTTTAACAACGCATCCCACTTCATCAGGGCTTTCCAATCAGGTTCCAGCCACTGAAAAGGGTTTCCGGGATGCCGTTCGGTGAGAAAATCGGTCGCAAACGGCGCACATGACACCCCCGCTTGCTTGAAACAGGCCAATGCCCGGCGCATATGCCAGGCGGAAGTGATGAGCAAACAAGAATCGGTAAGAGTGGCACGGTCTAATACTTGTCGGGACAGAACAGCGTTCTCCCGCGTGTTACGCGACCGGTCCTCCAGCAAAATACAAGTATCCGGAATACCAACTTGAAGCAAATATGTTCGGGCGACCTGCGCTTCCGAGGCCACGCTGCCAAGTAAGCGACCATCGCCGCCCGACAACAGAATGCGACGGATTTTTCCGCTTTTGTACAGCGCCAGAGCCGTGGTCAAGCGGTTGCCCGCACGATGAAATGTTACCAAACCTTTTGGTGTTTCGGCATCCAAATCCAAATAACCGCCCAGTACAATACCAACGGAAAACGATTTGTCCAGCGAACCCATGCTGCAATGGCCGGTTTCCCACCAGTGAACGCACTGGTTGACCAGCCAGGGATTCGTAAAGACGGCAAACAAACCAAAAGCCCAGCCCAAACCGCGCATTTTCCATCGCGCGTTATTGCTCAGCCAACCGAATAAAAACCAGCCCAAAATCCAGTTCAGGGGTTTTAGCAGAAAGGCTAAAATTTTTGAAAGCGCAAAAAACATGAACGACCGGTTTTATTAATCGAAAAGTTTGTGCCTTACTTACTATTGAGATAACGAAAAATCATCCTGCTTATGCCGAACGCACTCCCTCTGCGTGCTTTTTGCTGGGCCTTAGCCTTAGTACCAAGCCTACTATCGGCCCAATTAACCGTAAAAGTGACGTCGGTTCCACCGTACACGCCAGCCAGTGCAATGCTTTACATTGCCGGCACCTTTAACAATTGGGACACGGCCGATGTCAACATGCGACTGAACCCCCTTCCGGGCGGGAACCAGTATGCCATCACGATCAATCCACCCATTGGCCCCGTGCGGTTTAAGTTTACCCGCGGAAGTTGGAAAAGCGTCGAAGGTAATGCGAGTGGCGGATATCAACCGGATCATGTGGTGACCTATACCGGCGTACCACAGACCATAGAAGTCCAGATTTTGTCTTGGGAAGACCTTGCAAACGCCAGCTCCACCAACCATGTCACGGTTCTCGACAACAACTTTTTCATCCCGCAACTCAACCGGACCCGCCGGGTCTGGATGTATTTGCCACCCGATTATCAGACCTCTACGAAGAAATACCCGGTCCTGTACATGCAAGACGGACAAAACCTCTTCAATGCCGCAACCAGTTTCTCGGGCGAATGGGAAGTAGACGAATCGCTGACCGAAATGTGTAACCAGGGCGATTACGGGTGCATCGTAGTGGGAATCGACAACGGCGGCGTGTATCGCCTGGATGAATATTCGCCCTGGATCAACCCGTTGTACGGCGGCGGTCAGGGAGACGAGTATATCAGTTTCATTGTGCATACGCTGAAGCCCTACATCGATCAGCATTTCCGTACGATGGCCGACCGGGAGCATACCGGTATCATGGGCAGCAGCATGGGAGCATTGGTATCCATGTATGCGATCATGGAATACCAGCATATTTTTTCCAAAGCAGGGATTTTTTCGCCGGCATTTTGGTTTGCAGGCGACAGCCCCGCCAACCAGGTATTGGGTACTGGCAAACGCAACCCGCTCAAGGTCTATTTTCTGGCCGGCGGCCAGGAGCCAACCTATGTCCGCCAGGATATGCAGGAAGTGGCCGACGCCATGCTCGACGTCGGGTTTGACTCCACCGAGATCGCGTTCCGCGTGCCCAGCGACGGGCAGCATTCCGAATGGTTCTGGAAGCGGGAATTTCCCGCGGCATATAAGTGGTTGTTCGGCGGCTCTGTGACCGCGGCGGGCGAACCCGCATCCGACCCCACCCCGTCTGTTTCGGTATATCCCAACCCAGCCCGTGAGTGGATCCATATCGGTGGGCTCGATGAATTTGAAACCGTGGAAGTGCAAATTATCAGCGCGGATGGTTCCATCCACCGCGACGAACAGGTCCAATCCGGAGAAGCGATCTGGACCGGTGATTTACCGGCTGGTTTTTATGCCGTTCGCGTCGGCTCCGCCGACGGCAGCTGGCAAACAACCAAGATGATCCGGCAGTAATTACAAGCCCGGCAAGGCAATTTTTCTACAAAGCGGGTTTGGAGGAAACGTCCTCTAAACCCGCTTTGTGCGTTGTTTCAACACCGAAATCAGCTCTTCCCGCGACGGGTACATCCCGTTCAGATTGACTACATGTTCTGCCAATCTGTCGTAGCGTTTCACCATGAGCAATGCCCAGATCTGGTGATAGTCAACACCTTCGAATACCAGGGCCTTTTGTTCGGCGTATTTGTCTTTATTGGCCAGGAAATCAACGGGCATTTCGGTCCAGTGCAGGTGTGGCCGGAGATGGTGTCCGATGTGGTAGCCGTCATTGAAGCACCGCTTGTTGTAGCTGCTGTTGATGCAGGTAATGCTGTTGACATAGCTGTTTTCCGGCGCGGCGGGATCGATGAAGGCGTGTTGTGCCCAATTGCCCGACATCATGAGAAAACGGACGATAACGAGTGGAAGGATAAATACGAACAGGGTAGCTTGCCAGTTGAACCAGGCCAGCAAGGCACACAAGACGAAGAATGCAACTTCGCCCACAATGGCTCTTTTTAAAAACCGCTTTTTTTGCCGGGTGCGGAGGTAGTAGATCAAGTCGAATATGCCGACAAACAGGAACCGGACAAAGTACCGCATAAAGTCTGCCAGGCGGTCGCGCTGGTAGCCCATTGTCGAACTCTGGTCGGCCGCCAGGTTGTTCTCGGCATGGTGCATGCCGATATGGTGGCTGAAATAGGTGTCGGGCGTTTGCCCCATAAACGGACATAGCGCCCAAGGGATGAGACGGTTACCCCATTTGTATTCCGGTTTAAAAAAAACATTGTGGCTGGTGTTGTGGAGCATCAGGATAAAAGGCCCCATAAAATACACTTCCAGCACCAAAAAAACGGCCACTAGAGCCCACCAAACCGCGCCGGTCGTGCAGAAAAGCGCTACGGCCACCGGCAAGATGGTGCAGGCTATTTGCAGACACAGAAAGAAGAAGGGCAGGTCGCGTTTGTCGCGGATAAACCGGAGCAGAAACCGTTCGAATCTATTGAAGCTTTTTTGGGTATACGTGGGGTCGTTGATTACCTGAAGATGTCGCATGCTGATGAGATAGGTCGGAATAAGACCGTAAAGGTAGTGTTAAAGTTATCAACCAGGCGAACCGATACACGCTTGCCGCCTGCCCAAGCAACAAAGCTCCGTGCCGCACCGGGCAGCCGATCACGCATCGAGCCGATGATTCGGCAAATTTTACCCACCTTTGCGCCTGTTTTTTACGTCCGGCAGGCGTCGGTTTAGGCGATCTGTCACTTGTACATTTGTTCCACCATGTCGCCCAAACTCAAAAAAGCGCTTCAGTTTTTTCTCTTTCTTGGTATCGGGGTCACCATACTCGGTCTTGTTTTTCGCAGTCAAAACACCGCCTATCAGGAGCAATGCCGCCTCGACGGGGTGCCGGCAGACCAATGCAGCTTGCTGGACAAACTGCTGCACGATTTTTCCACGGTACACGCCGGATGGCTCGTTCTGGTTGTAGCAGCTTTTACGTTGAGCAATATGTTGCGAGCCTGGCGCTGGCAAATGCTCTTGGAGCCTCTGGGCTACCGGATTGGTTTTGCCAATAGTTTTCTGACCATTTTGTTGGGTTACTTTGCCAATTTAGGGTTTCCGCGGATGGGCGAAGTGGTGCGCGCCGGAACGCTGTCGCGCTACGAACGCATTCCGCTGGAACGGGTGATGGGTACGCTGGTGGTCGATCGCCTGATGGATTTTATTTGCCTGGGTCTGGTCATCGGCCTGGCGTTCCTCTTCGAAGCCGATACGTTGTGGGCTTTTTTGCACCATAACCAGGGCAGCCCGGCTGGGTCGGGCGGCGGGTTTTGGCGCAACCCATTTGTCCTGGGCGGATTGGCCGGCCTGACGCTGGTAGGGCTGCTGGTGTTTCGGTTTCGGCAGAAATTGTTTCATCTCGCGCTTTTTCAAAAGATTGCCAACCTCATCGAAGGCTTCTGGGAAGGGTTGCGCAGTGTGTTCCGCCTGCGGCACGCCGGCCTGTTTCTCGGGTATTCGCTGGGCATCTGGCTGATGTTTTACCTGCAGTGTTTGTTTAATCTGAAGGCATTCGACCCTACCTCCCACCTCGACGCCGGGGCGGCGCTAATGGTTTTCGTGTTTGGCACCCTTGGGTTCATCATTCCTTCGCCGGGTGGTATGGGTACGTTTCATGCCCTGGCCATCGCCGGCCTGGCCCTGTACGGTATCGGGGGGAGCGACGCGTTTTCGTATGCGAACATCGCTTTCTTTACCGTTCAAATATTTTACAACATTGTAGCCGGGTTGCTGGCCCTGGTGTTGCTTCCCCTGCTCAACAAAAACAGGCAGGCGAACACCCCGCAACCATTTACAGACCCCCAAACCCGCTAAATTGCTCTTACACATATGGCTGCTTTTACCCACATCGAACAAAAAATCCAGCCGCCCGATCAGCTGCAACAAACGCTGGCCCACTGGCGGAGTGCCGGCGACACGATCGTGTTCACCAACGGTTGTTTCGATATTTTGCACTACGGCCATTTGCACTACCTGGCACAAGCGCGCGACCTGGGCAGCCGCCTGGTGATCGGCCTCAACAGCGCCGAGTCGGTCCGGCGCCTCAAAGGACCCACCCGCCCCATCAACGACGAAGCCACCCGCGCGCATTTGCTGGCGGCCCTGGAAGTGGTGGATGCCGTGGTCTTTTTCGCCGAAGACACGCCGGTTGAACTGATCCGGCTGGTACAACCCGATGTACTGGTAAAAGGCGGCGACTGGAAACCGGAGCAGATCGTGGGCTCCGACCTGGTGTTGGCCTGCGGAGGCACGGTGCGCAGCCTGCCGTTTGTGGAAGGGTACTCCACTACCAATATTGAGCAAAAAATCCTGAGCAGTAACGCCAGCGGGCAACCCGGACATTGAGCCGGATTGCCCGCATGAGGGTTTGATCGGTTTCCTTCTCCCGAATCGTGGCGAGGAGTTGACTGAGTTCGTCGGCCTTCGCTTTATTGGCTTCCTCCCGGTAATGGTTGCGCAGATCGGCAATCGCTTTGGTATTGCTGAAACGCCGCCACAGGCTGGCGTTGGGGTCCAGCGAAATACCCTGGAAAATTTTCACCGATTCGTCCAACACTGCATCGTCTTTCAAATCGATCATGTATTTGACATACAGATCGTAAAATTTGAAAGCGGCCATGTTGTCGATCTTTTGCGCTTTTTTCCGGAACCACTCCAAGCCAGCCGGGTCGGGGTTGTTCGCATATAAATCGGCAACGGCTAGGACGATCCCGTCGTTATCGTCGTCTTTCAGGTTTTTTGCCGCTTCTACTGCCGCTGCCGCGTCGGTTTTGCTCAACGCCTCCAGTGAGGCGCCCAGCACACTGAACGGTTGGCTGCTGTCCATGCCTTTCACAAACACCGGAATGTATTTCCGGTCTTCGGTCTCGCCCAGCGCACCGATAGCGGCGGCCCGCACGCTGGGTTCGGGATCACTTTCAGCCATTTTGGCCACCATGGCTTGCACCTCGGCCTTGTTCACATCGGCTTTGTTGAGGGCGATTTGCCGGATCGACCAGTGTTTATCCTGCAACGCCTCCTTCAAAATTTGTTTGGCCAGGTCCGCCGATTTGCCCTGCAGGTGGTCGATTGCTTCCCAGCGGTCGAGGAATAAGGGCGCATTGCGGTACATAAAAGCCCATTCTTCGTCGGTATGCGCGTCGTTTTTGACGGCCAACAGCGCTTTGTCGGCATCCACATTGATCAGGGCTGGTTTCCCGTTGGCGTCGAAGGTGAAGGTTTGGGTCCGTTTCGTGACCCGGATATTTTCGCGGCGGGCCTTACCCGAGGCGTCATAGATATCGACAGCCAGGGGCAGGTCAAAAATATACGGCACCTGTTTGGAGGCCTCCTGTGTTTGTGCAATGGTTACCGTGGCCTGGTGGGTGTTTTCGTCCCAGCCGTATTCGATATCCAGGTTCGGTTGTCCGGCGCTGAAAAACCACTGGTTGAAGAACCAATTGAGGTCTTGCCCGGCCACATCTTCAAAAGCCAGGCGGAGCTCGTGGGCTTCCACGTCGGTATATTCATTCTTTTTCAGGTAGCGGTTCAGGCCGGCAAAGAACGCGTCGTCGCCCAGGTAGGTGCGGAGCATGTGCAGGATGGCGCCGCCTTTGTTGTACGAATGGGCATCGAACATGTTTTCACGGTCCTCGTATCCGAAGTCGATCAGCGGGTGTCCGCCGCCGAGCGCCGAGTAAATATAGCCCTGGCGTTCGTTGAACTCGTGGTAGTCAGCTTCATCGCGGCCATATTTATGTTCCAGCCACAGGTATTCCGAATAGTTGGCAAAACCCTCGTTCAGGGTGATATTGGACCAGCTTTCGGTGGTCACCAAATCGCCGAACCAATGGTGAAACATTTCATGCGCCACCACTTTTTCGTTGGTCAGGTGATCGTCGAGGAGGGCGCGCTTGTCTTTTTGCATAAACTCCCCGAATACCACGGCCGTGGTGTTTTCCATGGCTCCGCTCACATAATCGCGCACGACCACCTGGGAGAATTTCGGCCAGGGGTACGGATAGCCCAGTTTGTTGGAGAAAAACTCCAGCATTTCGGTCGTGTTCGGAAAGATATCGCGGGCATACGGCTCGAATTTCGGTTCCACGTAATACTCCACCGGAATGCCGCGCCATTTGTCTTTAACCACCGCGTAATCGCCGATGGCCATCATGAACAGGTATGGCGCGTGCGGTTTGTCCATTTTCCAGTAATCGGTTCGGGTACTGTCGGCATTCTTTTTGGACGATACCAGCACGCCGTTCGACAAGGTTTTGTACTTGTCGTCCACCGTGATGTACAGTTCTTCCGTGCAGCGTTCGTTGGGCTTATCCACGGTGGGGAACCAGCGGGAGTTGCTTTCCGTCTCACCCTGGGTCCAGATCTGGCGCGGTTTATCCGGATCGGAACCATCGGCATTGATGAAATACAGGCCTTTGTCGCTGGTAATAGCGGCGCTGCCGCCAAAGGAATCCCGTTCGTCGGGTTTGGCGGTGTAGGTGATCACGACTTTGTATTCATCGTTCCGGGTGAAGGTTTTTCCCAATTGTACGGTGAGCACAGCGTTGTCGTACGTGTATTTCAAGGGCTCGCTTTTCCCTTCGAATACGACCGACTGGATATCGAAGTTCTTGGCATCGAGGGTCAATTTATCGGTGGGATAAAACCAGGGGCGCAGGGTGAGGGTCGCCTTCCCGTTGACATGTTTTTTTGCCCAATCGAACGACACTTCCAGTTTGGTGTGGATCAGGTCGTGCTCGAAGGTGTGCGAGGCATTGTAGCGGGGCAGGGTATCCGGCATGGAGTCTTCTGCAGGCGTGACAACGGCTTCGTCCATGAAATTGTATTCCGCGGGAGCTTCCGCGTCGGAGTCGGGTTCTTCACCCAGCAGCGGTTTACCGATCGTATCCCATTGTTCGGGGGCGACAGGCAGCACAGGCGTCGTGGAAGCGGTTGTTTTTTCACCCACCTTTGGGGTGCAGGCCGGCGTCAGAAACAGGGCCAGAATAAGGGCAAGGGGTAGCAGGTTTTTGATGTGATTCAGCGCAATGGACATAGAAAAAAATTGAAGGGAAAAGCGATACGGGTGAACGGTATGGCGTAGGCGATCAGGCCTTGCGGCAAAGCGGACAGTACGGGTATGCATCTACCTCGGATTGTGTGTGTTTTGCCCGGGCCGGGCGCCTGAAAAAGGTGCGCAAGATTACCGGCTTTTTGCCGATTTTGCGCCGCCTTTCGCCAAAACAACCCAATTGCTGGGTCATTAACGTAAAACAAACGCTCATGGAGCAAAAAACGTACATCGACCAAATCTACAATCTTGCGCTTCAGTACGGTCCCAAAGTGCTTATGGCGCTGCTGATCCTCGTGATTGGCCTGTGGGTCATTCGCCGGATATCCAATTCGATGAATGTTTTCTTGAAAAAACGCCATGTAGACGAAAGCCTTCGCCCTTTTTTGACCTCTTTGCTGGACGTAGCCCTGAAAGTGGCCTTGTTGCTGGTGGTAGCCGGCCAGATCGGGATCGAAACCACATCCTTTATCGCTGTTTTTTCCGCGGTGGCCTTTGCCGTGGGGCTGGCCCTGCAGGGAAGTCTGGGCAACTTCGCCAGCGGCGTTCTGATCCTGTTATTCCGGCCTTACCGCGTGGGCGACCTGATCACAGTGGAGGATAAATCGGGCTATGTGACCGAAATTCAGATTTTTAACACCATCCTGTTAACCGAGCATGGGAAGAAGATCATCATCCCCAACCGCAAAATAACCGAAGGCTCGATTGAAAATATTGCCCATGGGGTAAAAGTGCAAGTGGAGATCAGTATTCTGCTCGACAGCCATACCAATCTCTCCCAGCTCCGCGAGGCCGCCGAGGCCGCCGCGAAACGTTGCCCCTGGTGCTTGCCCGACCACAATACCGAAGTCGTGCTTTCCGGCATCAGCCGCGACGATATGCGTGCCGACATCGCCTGGTGGACCACCGGCGAACATTATATCCACACCCTGGATTTTATTTACGAAGCCCTGCGGGAAGAATTTGAAACCCGGGGTATCCATACCGCCAAAGAGCGCCGGCGGGAAATGATCAGATAGCAAACTTGTTGCGACGGCGGCTTTAGCAGTAAAAACGCTAAAGCCGCCGTCGCAACAAGTCACATATTTTCCCAAAAAAGGCGGCATTCGATGCCACCGCCAACGCAGGGCTTCAAATGCCGCCTTTTTAAGAAAATCAGGTTCAAATCAATGCTGTACGACAAACCGGACGGTCTGCTTCTGTCCGTCAGGCGCTAAAACTTCCATAAAATACAGACCTTCCGCCAATCCGGCAGGCAGCTGCAACTCTTGTACGCCATCGCCGGCCGCAACCGTCGTTTGTCGGATACTCTGGCCACGGCTGTCGAACACCCGGAGTCGCACCGATCCCGGTTTCCAACCCGAAAGGTCGACGAAGAGCTTGTCCTTTGTTGGATTGGGGAACACCGTGCAAATGGGTGATACCACAGGTTGCGTTGACTCCGATTGCTCGCGCATCGCACTGGGTGCGAACACCACCGGGCAGAAGAACGTATTCAGGTAGGCTTCGAAATACGTTTGCGTGAGCAGTTTGGTGCCTACATGGATGTAGTTGGGTGATGACAACGGCGGCAGGGTATATTCGAAAATATCCGACTGGCCGTTGGTCAGGCCATTGGTTTTGGCCGAAAACCGAATAGAATAGAAAGGTGCCGCATTCGGATTCCGCACGGCATAAATGCGACCGCCTGGAGAGGTGTACAGCGTGTTATTCGGCGGTTTGACGGCCGTGACGCCAAAGGGCAGTTGAAAGATCGTATAGACCATTTCATTGGAGCAGTTGTTCGTCACCCGGATGCGGTACGTCTTGTTGTCCGCTGCGTCTTTGGTTATCGTCAGCAATTCATACTTCATGCAACCGATTTCCTTGATATCGCAAGGTGTCGTCTCATTGATTTCCACCTGAAAACAACAAGAAGCTGTATTGCCGCAGCTGTCTTTTGCCGTATAACACACCGAAGTGGCGCCCAGCGGGAAGGTAGCCCCGGAGGGTAAGCCGCCCGTCAGCGTGAGCGCCATACCCGGGCAGGGGCAATCGCTCGAAGCGGTAGGCTGGGCGTACGTCACTGCCGTAGGTTTTCCATCGGAAACAACAATACTACCCGGGCAGATGATCTTGACCGTCGACGGCGCTGGTGTGAGGAATTTCAGCGTATACGTCACGATCGTATCGCAACCCACCGAAGCCGCAAGCGTATCCACTACCGTACCGGGAGCCGAGTAAGCATGCCCGCCTAAAAGCACCGAATCGCCCGGACAAAAGCCGATTGTTTCGGAGCGGGCAGGCTGCGGCAACAACTCGAGCGTGTAGGTCACTATCGTGTCGCAGGCGCCGCTCAGGCCCGGCAGAGTATCCAACACGGTACCCGGCCCAGTGTACACCATGCCGCCTATGGTCACCGAACTGCCGGGGCAAAACGCCAGCGTTTCGACCCGTACAGGTTGCGGCAACACGTCGAGCACATAGGTCACAATGGTATCGCAAGCGCCGCCGCTACCCGGCAAGGTGTCGACCACCATACCCGGGGCTGTGTACAAGGTGCCGCCAATATTGACCATCGACCTGGGACAAAGCTGGAGTGTTTCGGTTCGCGCGGGCTGTGGCAACGCCTCCAACACGTAGGTTACTACGGTATCGCAGCCGCCTCCCGAGCCGGGGATTGTATCTACCACGGTACCGGGGGCCGAATACGATACGCCGCCTATGGTCACCGTGCTTCCGGGACAGAGCGAAAGAGTCTCGTTTCGGGTGGGTAAGGGCAGCGCATCCAGAACGTAGGTCAGGATCGTGTCGCAAGCGCCGCCCAGGCCCGGCAAGGTATCGGTTACCGTACCTGAACCGAAATAGGCCGTTCCGTTGATCACCACCGAATCGCCGGCACAGAACGTTATGGTATCGGACAGGAGCGTGGGTTCCGAGACGGAGATAACGATCGTCCGGATGGTGTCGCAGGCGTCGCCCGTACCGGGGAGGGTATCGGTCAGGGTTGTAGCCGCCGTGTAGGTAATGCCGTTTATCGTGACGGAATCGCCGATGCAAAAGGATATTTCTTCATTGAGCAAAATAGCCGGCAGGATCGTCACCTGGGCGGAATCAACCCGCTCGTCACCGCAGGCATCGGTTACGGTAAGAACCACGGTCCCGGCGGTGTTCACGGTGATTGAATCTGTGGTGCTGCCGTTATTCCATTGGTAGGTATAAGGCGGAACGCCCCCGGTCACCACAGGCGCAAGTACGGCCGAAGCGCCGGGGCAAATGGACGCGCCGTTCAGGGTCATCTCCAGCGGCGGTTTGTCATCAATCAAAAACTCGACCATGGTTTGGACACAGGAGCACGGATTGTCGAGCAAAAGCACAATGCTTTCCTGGCCTTCCGTAAGCGTATCCGGCAATATCTGGATCGGAACCAGCACCTCCGTGGCCCCTGGCGGAATGATCACCGGGCCGGCGATAGGCACAAAATCCACGCCCGGGGTGGCGGTACTCGAAGCAGACAAATCAAAATCGATGACGAGCGAATCCGCCGTATTGGTATTGTCGCGGATAAACTTGATATACGCATTGCCGCAATCTTCATAGGCCGTGGCTGCGCCGCCGGGATATACCGCTTCGGCTTTTGCCGTGCCGCCGGCTTCGAACGAATTGGCGCGCAGAAACACGCTCGACAGATACAAGCCATCCGAAATATCGGCGATGGCCAGTTTGATGTGGTAGGTTTCGCAGGGGATAACGGCGGCTGTTGCTGTGAAAGACTTGGTCCAGCCGTCTAATGCGCAATCGCTGAGGTTGGCCGCTCCCTGCAACAAGCAAAGCGGAAAAAAAATGTCGTTGTTGACGTATTGCTGGGAATTCGTCAGGTAATTCACATTGTTAATGGCCACCGGCGTGTTGGTGGACGGGATGAGAGCAAGGTTCTTTTTCCCGGTTATGCCCGGACCGCTGATAAAGAAACCAAACACGTCGTTATAGGTCGATCCGACAAATTCACAATATTCTTCCGAACCAAACACGTAGTCGAACCGCACCGTATCGGCCGTCGGAGTAAAATCAAATTCTAGTTTAATGACATCGAACTGGTCGCCCGCCGTGAGTGTCGCCAGGTCTGGATCATTCGGGCTGTTGGTATTGAACCCGGCCGTGTTGCCATAGGTATTGCCTACGAGGTTGGGGCCGGGGAGCGCGCTTACCGTACCGGTGCTGAGCACAATGCCTTTGTCGATACCGATGCTTGCAGCCCCGTTCATAAATGTCCCCCTGCCATTGGCCGGACCTGAATATGTGACGTTGCTAATGTCGTAGCAACCGCCGCCGATCAGCGTGTTTTTCACCAGGCTGAGCGGGTCGACGCCTGCGGTTACCGATAAGTTGGCCGACTCGGCCAGGCTCTGTTTTTTACCGGGCGGAAGGGTTTCCGCGGGACAGCTTTCGCAATTGAGCGACAAGTACATCGGGATGGTCGTCAGCGGTTGCGGATTGCTGGCCGTCACCTGGAGGTCTATACAGGCCTCCCGGGCTGTGAAACGCATACTGGGTCGCGCGGGTGACCCGGTATTGGGCATCACCGGCGCCAATGCAAAGACCGATTGTTGGCCATACACAGCGCCCACTGCGGTTACGGTGTAGGTATTTCCCGGGATCAGGTCGCATAAATGAACGGTGGATGTTCCCGGCGGAACGTCCAGTGCTATACGGGGTTGCAGGCCCGACAACTGAATAGAAAATGGGGTTTGCTGTGCCCAAAGCCTGCCGGTCAAAAGCATCAGCACGGCAATAAGCTGCGCCAATGGAATGTTTGGAAGTCGTTTCATATGTTTACATAAAGGGTGAAAAATGCTACAACGAGCGGGGGGCAGGCGGGGGAGGATTCAGGTCTGAGGTTTTGTTCCCGGAGGGCAGGAGGGACGGGTTAAAAAAGGAGTCCCGAATATAATGCATTAAGGAAAGGCGGTAATTCTTTTATGTAAATTTTTTTAATAAGTGTCGTCTATACAACACAGAACTATAGCCGACATAATTTTGCCTAACTTTGTACAACATGCCTGACGATATTTTAGCACAAACCACGGCGCTCGTCCGCGCGCCATTCGAGTTGGAAAATGCCGCCGAGCCGGCTAGCGAAGAAGAATTGCTTGCCCTGATCGCCGAGCGGATTGCCGACTTACTGGAGCATCAGCCGGAGTACCTCATGAGCCTGTTGTACCGGCTTGACGTGCTGGAAAAAAAGATCGTACCCGTCATGCATCCCGGCGCCCCCGAGCCCGCCAATGTGGGCCTTGCCCGCCTCGTGCTGGAGCGGCAAAAACAGCGGTTGGAAACAAAGCGCACCATTAAACCCGCTCCGCTGAAAGATATGGAGGGCTGGGAATGGTAGCGCGCCTTACCGCAAGGCTTCTTCAATCAGCAACGCAAAAAAGTCGCCCAAGGCCCACCCATGCGCCCGCGCCTGCTGGGGCACAATACTCGCCGGTGAAATACCCGGTATCGAATTGGCTTCCAGGATGTGAAAGATGTCGCCCAACAGGATGTAATCGAAGCGCACCACACCGCGGCAGCGCAGCACTTCATACAGCAAGCGGGATCGCTCCTGGCATTGCCGGGTCAATTCCGGGCTGAGTTCCGCAGGCGTGATCTCTTTCGACTTGCCTTCATATTTGGCTTCATAGTCGAAAAACTCTTTCTCGGGGATAATTTCCGTGACCGGCAGCACCACTACTTCGCCATTCACCCGGAGGGCGCCGTTGGCAAACTCGCGACCCGGCATAAAAGCCTCCACCACCGCTTCCCCGTCGTACGGCCAAACCGCCTCGATAGCCGGTAGCAAGGCATCCGCCGTTTTTACCTTGGTGACGCCAAAACTGGAGCCGTGCGTATTCGGCTTCACAAACAGCGGCAGCCCCAAAGCAAGCAGCTTCTGGGTATCCACCGGATCGCCCCGCCGGATCAATGCCGATTTGGCCATAGGCACGCCAAAGGGCGCCAGGTGCATTTTGGTGTCGTTTTTATTCATGGTAAGAGCGCTCACATAGCCGTTGCAGCAGGTGTAAGGCAGTCCGATCATCTCCAGGTAACCCTGCATTTTACCATCCTCCAGCGGGCTTCCGTGGAGTGCGGCAAATGCGCAATCGAAGCGGATTTTCTCGCCGTTCAGGGTCAGGGAAAAATCGTTCTTGTCGATGGCCGTGCCGGTGGCCAGTTCCTTCCAATCGGCCCCCTGAATATCGATCAGAAAAGACCGGTAGCGATCGGCAGGCAAATGGTTCTGCACCACCTGCCCGCTCTGCAGTGAAATGACGCGTTCGGCGGAGTCGCCGCCGGTGAGGATGGCAATATTTTTCATGCGTGCCGGGTTCGGTTTTGCAGCAAAGGTAGGATACGCAGGCCGCTGGTCAAATACCGTTTTAGTGCGACGCCGGGGGTTGAAGCGCAGCCGCGCGACGGGCGGCATCTGCTGCTTCTGCCGGGTGGCCGGCAGCCAGCCAGGCTTCGCTCAGCGCGCGCAGTATGGCCGGGTCGTTGGGCGCAAGAGCCGCGGCATTTTTAACCCAACCGGCCGCTTCCTCCTGTCGGCCGATCTGTTGGTAATTCGCCGACAGGTGCAGGGCGATCGCCGTATCCGGTTGAAGTTGCCAGGCCTCGGTCAGGTAGCGGATGGCTGTTTCCGGGTCCTTTCTTTCACGGGCATAATAATCTCCGCCATAGCGCAATGCATAGGCCAGGCCAACCCTGTTTTTCGTATCCTGCGGGTCGAGTCGGTTGGCCCGCCGGTAGGCATCGATGGAGGCATCGAATTTTTGCACGTAAAAAGCGCAGGCGCCGTAGGCCAGGCACGCGTCGTAATAAGTCGGATGCAGTTCAATGGCCCGTTTCAAATGGGTTTCCGCTTCCTCCAGCAAGGCCCGCCGCCGCGCAGGGTCGGGGGCATGCAGCGCTTCATCGAGCAGCAGGGTGCCGAGGTCGTTGCGCAGTTTGGCGCTGTTGGGCGACGCGGTTATATCGGCCCGAAAAAGCCGGTCGTTGCTGGCCCAGGCCGGATTGCGCCGAAGGGTCAACCAACCGAACAGGACCACTACGGTGATCCATCCTGCCGTCATCCAATTTTGCCTTTGCCCGACCAAACCCGCTGCGGCGGCTGCAAGCGCCAGGCAAAACCCCACCGACGGTAAAAACAGGAAACGCTCGGCCATAAAAACCCCAACAGGAAAAAAAATATTGACGGTGACGCTCAGGGTGATCATGTAAAACAGGACGCCAAACGCCGCCGGGGTTTTCCGGACTGCGGCCCGAATCGCCCAGGCAAGCAACAAGCCGTACCCCAGAAGCCCGGCCCAGGGACCAGCTTTTGAAAAAGTTTGCGCTCCAATTTGGAACGGATAATAATCGTGGGTGAGCGGATGCGGCCACACCAACAGCCGAATGTACTGCAGCAGGATATACAAAATGGTGGCCGCCTGTTCCTGCGCACTGAATGGAACCCATTGCTGACCGTTCGACTTCAGAAACGGGTTGTTTAGCGGATCGAACATCATCTGCCCGCCAAACTGCCAACCCAGCGCCCAGCCCCGCAAGACCAGAAAAACCGCCAGCGCCAGCGTCAGTGGCCAGGTCCGCCGCAGCACAACCCCGGGCGATACCGGCCTGAAAAACCAGAGCGCCAGGGGCGCGGCCACAATCAGTGTGACAGCGTTCTCTTTGGCCAGGCAGGCCAGTAAAAAGCATAAAAACGCGCCAGCCGGCCACTGTTTTCCAGGGCGGTCGACCGCCAGAAAAAGGCAATACATAGCGGAGAGGCCAAAAAGAAGCGCCAGTTGTTCATCGCAACTTTTCACATTGGCCACCACTTCCGTATGCACCGGGTGCGCCACAAACAACAAGGCGGTAGCCCAGGCCACCCATTGCGCCCGCACGGTATCGGCAGCCATGAAACGCAACACCAGCCGGTATACCAACACACCGTTCAACGCATACAACAGCACGGCAAAGAGGTGGAAGGCCAGCGCGTTGCCAGCGCCAAACCACTGCCCCAGCGCCGCGAAGCATGCGAGTGAAAGGGGCCGGTACCGCCCGCCCGCCAACAGATGACCCGCTTGTTTGCCGCTCAGGTAGCCGGAAAAAGAATCGTCCGAAAAAATTTTAGCGATGCCGCCAATGCCCTGCTGTGTCCATTTGTTCTGGGTAATCACCACCAGGTCGTCCAGCACAAAACCGTGGTGCAGGGTATTGGCATACAGCACGAAGGCCAATCCGAAGAGAAGCAGGCTTTGCAGCCGGGTATTGGAAAAAAACGCGTGGGTTTGCACAGGGTGCAAAGCAAACAAAATTATGCGTCAAAACTGACTACCAATTTCTTGCTCTTCGGGTGCGACTGGCAGGTGAGCACAAACCCGGCTGCCACTTCGTCGGGCTCCAGCCCGTAACACACTTCCATCGCTACTTCGCCTTCCAGCACTTTGGCCTTGCAGGTGCTGCACACGCCGCCTTTACAGGAAAAAGGCAGGTCGGCGCCGGCGCGCATGGCTGCGTCGAGCAAGGTGCTGCCATCGGAGGGCAAGCGGAAATCGAACTGCATGCCGTCCTGAATCACCACTACCGAAGCCTCAAAGGCATCCTTGTGGGCGCCTGCGCCCGCTGAAGCCGTTTTTTTCGGCATGCCGGGGGTAGTGAAGAGTTCGTAATGAATATGTTTGGGGTCGGCGCCCAGGGTCTCGAGGCTGGCTTTTATGTCAAAAATCATATCTTCCGGACCGCACAAAAAGAAAGCGTCCACTTCCCCGGGCGCGAAAAGCAGGCGGCCGTATGCCCGGCATTTTTCGCCGTCGAGACGGCCGTTAAACAGATCGGCGCCGATCGATTCGCGGCTCAGCACATGATAAACGGCGAGGCGTTCCGGAAACCGGTTTTTGAGGTCCTCCAGTTGTTCGCGGAAGATGATCTGGTCGAAGCCCCGGTTGCCAAAAAAAAGCAGAAAACGGCTGTTGGGCTCCAGATGCAGCACACTTTTCAGGATTGAAATGACCGGTGTTATCCCGCTGCCGGCAGCAAAGGCGACATAGAGGTTGCGGTTGGCTGGGGCCAGTTCGGTATGGAAACGCCCCTGCGGCGGCATCACCCGCAATTCGTCGCCAACCCGGAGCTGTTCGTTGGCAAAGGTGCTGAACACGCCGCCCTCCACCTTTTTGATGGCTACGCGCAGATCGTTTTCATGCGGCGCCGAGCAGATCGAGTACGAGCGGCGCTCGTCGCTGCCGTCGATGACCGTCCGGAGCGTCAGGTATTGCCCGGGTATGAATTGGAACAGATCGCGCAGATCATCCGGCACATCGAATGCGACGGAGACCGTATCGGCCGTTTCGCGGCGGATATCCCGCACGCGGAGGTTGTAGAATTTGGTCGTAGCGGACATATCGGGCCGTCCATTTACCGGTGGGCGATGTAGTGAGCGCTGGCAATCCGGGGGTAAAAAAAAGGAGTCGCCGGCTGCAAGGGTTTGGAAAAGCGGCAAAGATAACCAAGTGGCCGGCAACAAAAAAAGTGAAGACACGAGTCGCGCTCATGCCTTCACTCCCGGCAACCCCGGAGGCTGCCACCAGGCGCTGGCCGCCTGTTAAGCCAGGCTGTTGACGAATTTCGTCAGGCCGCTTTTCAGGTTGGCTGCCTTGTTGCGGTGGATGCTGCCGTGCTTGGCCAGTTTGTCGATCATGCTGACCACTTTGGGCAAGAAATCGCTGGCTTCAGCTTTGCTCTTGAGCCCGCGCAGGTTTTTGATGGCCGTGCGCGCGGTTTTCTTGTAGTAGCGGTTCTGCAAACGACGCTTCGTGTTCTGGCGGATGCGCTTCAGTGCGGAAAGGTGGTGTGCCATATTTGTTTACTAAAACGATGATGCAAAGGTTGAAAAATCGGCCGGCCGGAATAAAGCGGCCCGTTTTTTGGGCGGGCAAAGGTAGATGTTTTCACTGGAAAAAGAATAATGCCCTGAAAAAAAATTGCAGGCCCTGCGATGCTAAAAATTCCCTGCAAAATCCCCTAATTTTGCCCGGTTTTGCGCTAATTGCTTGATTTTGAAGGTGCTTTACCTGTATGTGAACTATAAAAAGCAAATTCCGTTTTTTAATTCGGACGATTCATCAACTATATGATCAGATCGAAAGGTTAAATGCGCTTATTGTTCTGATTTTTCAACTCAAACCACCGCCGGCAGCTTTACCAGAACGATGAAAGATTTTTCAGCTGTTTTCAACGCCCATCCGCAATACATCGAATCCCTGTACCGCTCCTGGCTGGCCGATCCCAGCACAGTAGATTCCGATTGGGGAGCCTTTTTCAAAGGTTTCGATTTCGCCCTGTCTTCGGCCAACGGCAATGGAACCGCCACGGCGCCCGCTGCCGATATGACGCGGGAATTTGCCGTGCTTGGCCTTATTCACGGCTACCGCAACCGGGGGCACGTACTTTCGACCACCAACCCGATCAAGCCGCGCAAGGACCGGAAGCCCAAACTCGACCTGGCCGATTACGGCCTGAGCGAGGCCGACCTCGACCAACCCTGCGCTGCCGGGGTCGAAATCGGCCTGCCCAATGCCCCGCTGCGCGCTATTATTGAGCGGTTGAGAAAAATCTATTGCGGCGATATCGGCTTCGAAACCACGCATATTTATGATAAAGAGCGCTTATACTGGCTGCGCAATAAAGTGGAAAGCCGCAACCTGGCCGACGACTTCGGCTTCCCGCTGGAAAAGAAAAAACGGATATTACAGAAACTGAACGGCGCCGTAGTGTTCGAGCAATTCCTGCACACCAAATTCGTAGGCCAGAAACGCTTTTCGCTCGAAGGCGGCGAAGCCACCATCCCCGCACTCGACGCCATCATCACTGCTGCCACAGAATCGGAAATTCCGGTACACGAAATCGTAATCGGCATGGCGCACCGGGGCAGGCTCAACGTGCTAGCCAATATTCTCGGAAAAACGTACGAACAGATCTTCAGCGAATTTGAAAGCAAAACGATCCCTGATCAGAGCTTCGGCGATGGCGATGTGAAATACCACCTCGGCTTTTCGGCGCAAGGCACTACCCTGCACGACAAAAAGGTGTACCTCAAGTTGCTCCCCAACCCTTCGCACCTCGAAGCCGTCGACCCCGTCGTACTCGGCTTCTCCCGCGCAAAAGCCGACGCCCTGTACCAATCGGAATACGACCATATTTTGCCCATCCTGATCCACGGCGACGCGGCACTCGCCGGGCAGGGTATCGCCTATGAGATCACTCAAATGAGCCAGTTGCCCGGCTATTACACCGGCGGAACCATGCACTTTGTGATCAACAACCAGATCGGGTTCACTACCGGTTGGGATGAAGGCCGCTCCAGCATTTACTGCACCCAGGTGGCAGAAGTAGTACAGGCCCCGGTATTTCACGTGAACGGCGACAACCCCGAAGCCGTTGTTTTTGCCGTCGAACTGGCTACCGAATACCGGCAAATGTTTAATTCGGACGTGTACATCGATATGGTGTGCTACCGGCGCTATGGCCACAACGAAAGCGATGAGCCGCGCTTTACGCAACCCGACATGTACGCCGTGATCGCCAGCCACCGCAACCCCCGCGAATTGTACAACGATGTGTTGATCAAACGCGGCGATGTGGACCGGCAACTGGCCGTCGAAATGGAAACGGACTTCCGCAACTTTCTGCAGGACCGCCTCGACAATGTGCGGCAAAATCCGCTGCCCTATGTGTACCAGGAAACGGAAATGGCCTGGCGGGCGCTCCATTTTGCCTCCGACGACAGCGAATTTCAACAATCGCCGGCAACGGGCATCAACCAAAAAACCATCGACCGGCTGCTCCAGCATTTGCTCAACCTGCCTGCCAGCTTCAATCCGCTGCCGCAAATAAGCAAATTGCTCGACCACCAACGCCACCTCGTGGAAGCCGGCCAGATCGACTGGGCGCTGGGCGAACTGATGGCCTACGGTTCCTTGCTGCTGGAAGGGAAAGATGTGCGCATGAGCGGCCAGGATGTCAAGCGCGGCACCTTCAGCCACCGGCACTCCTGCCCCGTGGACGCCAAAACATACGAACGGATCAACCGGCTCGAAGGCATCGACGCCAAACAAGGCCGTTTTCTGATATACAATTCCCTTCTGTCGGAATATGCCGTACTGGGCTTCGAATACGGGTATGCCTATGCCAATCCCGACGCGCTTGTGATTTGGGAGGCCCAGTTCGGCGATTTTGCCAATGGCGCCTCTACGATCATCGACCAGTTTATCATGGCCGGCGAAGCCAAATGGCGCCGTATGAACGGCCTGGTGATGTTGTTGCCGCACGGCTACGAAGGTCAGGGCCCCGAACACTCATCGGCTCGCCTCGAACGCTACCTGCAAGGGTGTGCCGCGAACAATGTTACGGTGGCCAATATCACCTCGGCCAGCAATTTCTTTCACTTGCTGCGCCGCCAACTGGGCCGGCAATTCCGAAAACCGCTCCTGGTGATGTCGCCGAAATCAACCCTCCGGCCCCCGTTCAACCTCGGCCTGCTCAGCGAGATCGGGCCGGACACCCGCTTCCGAGAGCTGATCGATGACCCGCAGGCCGATCCGAAAAAGGTGAAGCGATTGCTGATGTGCTCGGGGAAAGTATATTACGATCTGCTAAAACGGCAGGAAGACGAAAAGCGCAGTGATGTTGCGATCGTTCGGCTGGAGCAAATCTACCCGTTCCCGAAAATGCAGTTTGAAGCGCTGCTTCAAAAATACAACAAGGCCAAACTGATGTGGGTACAGGAGGAACCGGCCAATATGGGCGCCTGGGGCTATATCGCGTTGAACCATAGCGAATACGGCTGGGCGTGTTCCAGCCGGCCAACTGCCGCCAGCCCCGCCACCGGTTTTCCGAAGAAACACGAAAAAGAGCAGAAAGACGTGGTGGACGCAGCCTTTGCGAAATAAAGCCACCCGACCGACAACATGGCTCGTATACTTTTTACGCATTCCTACTTCTACCGTTTCGACCCCAAACAGTGGAAGGCCAGGCAGCCCTATCCGCCGTACGGAACTATCTATGCGGCGGCTGTGCTGCGGGAATGCGGTTTTGAGGTAGATCTCTTCGATACCAACCTGCGCCATAGTGCCCACGAAATCGTGCCCGCGCTGCAATCCTATCGCCCAAAATACCTGGTCATCTACGACGACGGTTTCAACTACCTGACCAAAATGTGCCTGACGAAAATGCGGGAAGCGGCATTTCAAATGGCCAAACACGCCAAACAGCAAGGCTGTACCGTCATCGTGAACAGCAGTGACAGCACCGATCATTACCGGCAATATTTGCAGGAAGGCGCCGATTTTGTTGTGCTCGGCGAGGGCGAGATCACCCTTCGCGAACTGGTCCAGGCCCTCGAAGCCGGTGTCGCCGATTTTTCATCCATAGCCGGCATCGCATATTCGGAAGCCGGGCAACGAACCCCGCCCCGCCCCGTGCTCCACGACCTGGACAGCCTCCCCGATCCCGCCTGGGATTTGGTCGACATGCGCGCTTACCAACGCATCTGGCTGGAACACCACGGGTATTTTTCGCTCAACCTGGCCACCACGCGGGGCTGTCCGTACAAGTGCAACTGGTGCGCCAAACCTATCTACGGCAACCGGTACAACAGCCGCAGCCCCGCGCGCGTGGCGGCCGAAATCGAAATGCTGATCAACCGGCACGGAGTGCGCCACTTTTGGATGGCCGATGACATTTTCGGTTTGAAGCCCCGCTGGGTGCAAACGTTTCGCGATATCGTGCAGGAAAAAAGGCTGCATTTCGCGTACAAGATTCAAAGTCGCGTGGATTTACTCCTGAAAGAAGATACCATCGACGCCCTGGTCGGCAGCGGGCTGCAACAAGCATGGGTGGGCGCCGAAAGCGGCTCACAAGCCATTCTGGATGCCATGGACAAGGGTACCACCTTGGAAGAGATCCGCCAGGCAACCTACCTGCTTAAGCAAAAAGGCGTGGAGGTGTGTTTCTTTCTCCAGTTCGGCTACTTGGGCGAAACCCGCGCCGACATCGATAAAACCATTGCCCTGGTGGAAGAGCTCTTGCCGCACGATATCGGCATATCGGTGAGTTACCCGCTGCCCGGCACTGGTTTTTATGAAAAAGTAAAGGACTTGCTGGGTGAAAAACACAATTGGAGCGACTCCGACGACCTCGCGATGCTTTACCCCGCCACCTTCCAGCCGGCCTTTTACCGCCGGCTGCACCGGTTTGTACACAAACGATTCAGGTTAAAACAGGGGAAGGAACAGATCCGGCGGTTTTTGCGCAGCGGGCACTGTCAGCTCCGGCGGGCGATGCTTACATTCTACTATCTCCCCGCAGCCGTAATTGACCGATGGCGCCTGCGACGCCTGGAAACCGCCGCCGGGCGCACTCAATAGCGGAGCCCTAACCGGTCGTAAATAAAACTCATGAGCCAGGCCGGTCCGATCATCAGGAACTGGAGGTCTTTGTAAAACGACGGTCGTTTCCCTTCCACCGAATGCCCCCAGAATTGCCCGATCCAGGCAATCACGAAAAGGCCCAGGCTAATCTGCCAGAGCACGAGGCCGCTTGTCTCGATCATCTGGGCGACAAACAGACACAGCAACGCGAAAATGGTCATGCCAACGGCCAGCGGCGGCGACAATCGAATGTAATACCATACCACCTGGATCAGGACGAGCATCGCGAGGTTAATCTGGAGGTTCGGCGTCAGATGGATGCCCAATTTCACACAGTACAATAGCCCTACCAAACTAAAAAAAATCGTGGGGACGCAGATCCAGTGAACCAGCTTGTTGGTGGGGTTCTGGTGGCTTTCGCCATACTCATTGAGCCAGTCGTTGATGCTTTTCATGCGGTTACAAATTGTTGGTGGACAATGGTGAGCAGTTTTACCCTGGGGTGCATCAACAACAAAAGTAAACATTAGGCCCGATCCGCCAACCCCGCTGCTTAGCCCGCTCCGGGATCAGGGCATTTTTGAAATGACCAGGCCGTGGCTGATGGCATTCTCAGCAGCCGCATTGCCCTGAAAGAGTGGGTGCACCGGTACCGTTTGCAGGGCATCCAAATCGCCGGGGCGAAGGATCTCTTCCTGCACCGGAATGCCAATTTCGCGGTACATACGCCGGTAATCGGGCATCCGCAGGCGGTTCATAGGCTGCACCGAGTTGTCGATCCAGGCCCAGGCTGCGGGCGAGAACCGGAGAAAATGATAGATCGTGATCGAGGTATCAAAATGGGCGAAATGGTCAGACAAGTCGATAAAATGCGACATCACTCCACCGCGCCGCACGACGCGGCTGAATTCGCGCAGGATTTCGACCAGGATCTGTGGGTAAATATGTTCGAAGGTATTGTTCGAGTGGATCAGGTCGATCGACCCGTCGGGCAATTCGAGCCGCCGGGCATCCTGTACCATGTATTGTATGTGCAATGCGCGGGTTAGCGATTCAAAATCCAGGCCATTGGCTTGCCCGGCGAGTACCCGGAGGCGGTCCAGCCGGTCGGGGCGGTAAGGAACATATTGCCCGAGTTTCCCCTGATCGGCATATTCCAGAAATTTTTGGAGGGTGGTCCGCACGTGCCGGGCGGCGGTAAGCAGGGTAACATCTACTGTCCGGATCGTTTCGGCGCCGTACAGATACAGGGCTATTGGAACCACCGGATACCAGCCGGTGCCGATTTCAAGGGTATTGTTCAGCCCGACTGCGTTCGAATGGCGTTCGTATGCCGCAATATGGGATTGTGCGTGACCCAGGCGGTCTTCAAAATAAGCGTCGCTCAATTGTACCCCTTTGGTCACATAGCGCTGAAACAGGTAATTGATCCGCTGACTGTAGGGGAGGTAGGAAATTGTTTTTTGGACGATAGCTTTTAGCACCCACTTCTTGATCATCATGCGTTTTCGGCGGCGGTGAGATACTTTTCGCGCAACACGTCCATATGGTGGAGCTGATGTCCGGCGATGATATAAAACAATGCCCGGGGGCTCACCTTCCATCCGCTGGCCGTGCCCAGAAAAGCCGATTGCGCCTCGGTGCATTGCTGGAGCAGGAAAATCGTATTGTCGCGCACTACCTTCCACTCTTTCAGCAGGTCTTTGATGCTGCGGCCGGATACATCGACCTCTTCCATCCAGAAATCCTGGTTGAAGCCGGGCAGGGCTACCCGGTCGGCCCGCATAAACGACAGGATACGAAAGGCAAACACCCGTTCGAAATCAATCAGGTGCATGATGACCTGTTTGACCGTCCAGCGGCCGGGAGCATAACTGTGGTTGCCCATCGATTCGGGCAATGCTCCCAGTAGGAGCTGGGCGTCGCGGAAGGATTTTTTCAGCAGGGTGAGGGCCGAGCTGCGTTTCGGAAGCGTTTTCAGGTAACTTTCGTGGAACGGGGCGTATTCGCCTTTTTTCGGACGTTTCATGCAAAAAATAGCGACGGTAAAACAAAGTTCAAATGTCCCTGACGGTTGATAAAAAACGCGGTCAGGTTTTCGCCAGTTTGGTCATAAACCACACCTCAAAGGCCGTGTACACCACGTAGATCAACAGGAAAATGCCCACAAACCATTCGTTGGAAGGTTTGGTAACCTGTTGATAAACAAAGAGTAGCGCCACTGCCAGGAGCATTTTACCAAAAACGGAAGCCGAAACGATATTATTGAAAGCCAGCTTGCTCGAACTCCGGGCAGCGCTGCGGCCGGCAAAAAAAAGGCCCGTGCATACGAGCACGAAAAGGCCGACGGTGGCGGTGGCAAAAAGGCCATGCGGCTGAATGGGCGGCGCCACCCGGTACAGCAGTGTGAGCAATGCGCTCGTTCCGGCGGTAATGCCGGCCAAACGGCTGAAAAATGCTTGGTTGGTCATGCGGAAACAAAACAGGGCGTTAGGCGGCACAAAAATAACCATTTCAACGCGCTCTGTTCGAAGGATTGCAATTCCGGATCATTTCAACTGCCGGTACAGGGAAACCAGCGAGGCGATCAAAAAAAAGATGGTCAGAAAAACAGCCCATAATGGGCGCTCGAGCTGCATTTTGGCGTCGAGCCAGCGCCCGATCAGCACACCGGCCAGGCAGGCGCCCAGCAGTTGAAAGGCCAGGCCACTAAAACGGGCAACGTCTTTAATTGCGGACTTCCGTTTTTCCTCCGGCGACTTCGGTGGCTGCGCTTGCGGCATTATTCCCGGTTTTTACGTCTGCGTTTTTGACCGCGCCGTTGTTGCTGGCGCCGGCCTCCATTTTGCAGGCCACGTTGAATTTTGCGCCGCTTTGCACCAGGAGTTTATTGGTCGTGATTTCGCCGTCTACTTCGGCGGTCTCCCGGACGTTCAGCAGTTCGCCCACCTGAAGATTGCCCTTGAACCGGCCTTCGATCACGGCATTCTGGCACCGGATTTCGCCTTCCACCATGCCTGTTGGGCCGATGATCACCTTGGCCTGGCAAAAGAGTTTTCCTTTTATGATACCGTCGACCCGCAAATCGCTCTCACAGCGCAGGGTACCTTCGACGGTGGTGCCTTTGACCAGCGTATTAAGCGAATTGGGTGAAGAAGTGGTAACGGCTTTGGGTTCTTCTGTGCTTTTATTGCTGCCAAACATAGCGTCTTGATTTTATTATCCAGGTAGTGGCGCGGGTGGGGCAAGGTTGGCAAAACAGCGGCGGGCGGCGCCAAAAAATCCTTGCTGATGCGATGCGGAAACTACCTGATTAGATGGAAACAAAAATGAAAAAGATTTCCGAGGCGCACAAACCTACGGAAATCTTTTTCGCGATTTCTCCGGGAAAACACGGAGTAACCTTTAGAAGTTCGGGCAGTATACACCGCGGCGTTCGGGGCCGCAAATTTTGTACACCAGCGAGAATTCAAATGCGCCGTTGCCGTTGGAGGCGGTATAAAGGCTGGACGTGTTGATGTCGTAGCTGAAACCGATGGTAAATTGTTCGTAGTCGAAGCGGGTGCTGAGGATGAAGGCATCCACCAGTTTGCCGCTGTCGAGTTTGTTGGCTATCCGGGCCCAGGCGCCCAATTGGAAGGCCTGGTGATACCGCCGGCTGTTGCCCAACAGGAATTTAAACGAGTTGCCCACATTCACCTGGAACGACGGGCCCTGGAAGAAGGTTACTACGCCGGGCACGAGGCCGAGGCGTTTGGCCACCATGAATTCGCCGCCGGCGTGGAAGGTGAACTTGCTGTACAACGGAATGTTCTGGTTGCCGAACGATTGGTTGGCGCGGTTCAGGTGGCTGAAAGCCCCCCCGAAGTAGAAGTTGTTGTCTTCATTGAATACGCTGAACCACAGCAGACCGGCCGACATGTCGAGGAACAGGAAGTTCGGGTCGTCGATGACCTCACCCGGTTGGTTGGGGTCGTAGCGGCCCTGGCCGTCGTTTTGGCTGGGCCATTTCAGCGCGGCGCTGTTGATGCTGCGCTGGCTCACGCCGATATCGGCGCCAAACACCAGGTAGTGGGCTTTTTTACGGTAGCCGCCCATTTTTTTGGCATACGAACCCGACAGGCGGGCTTGCAGGGTAGCAAACTCGGACTCGCCGGCTTTGTCGCCCCAAAACGTACCGCCCAAACCGAAATAGTCATAGCGGCCAACCGGCAGCTTCTGGTCGTAAGAGGCGGAATAGGTATTGTAAGCGTTTTGCTTCAAAATAGACGACCACTGGTTGCGGTAGTTCGCTACGATCCGGTGGTTGCAGTTCATCACACCGGTCATGGCCGGGTTGAGGTTGAGCGGGCTCATGTAGAACTGCGAGAAGTGAATGTCCTGGGCTTGCACCGCCACTGCCGACAACACTAGGAGGCTTAACGTAAGAAGGTGTAAAGTAGTTTTTTTCATAGACAGGCAGACTATGTTGTTTGGTTGAAAACAGCGTACAATATTAGGCAGACCTGAAAAATCGCCCTAACTTTTTTTGTTAAAGTGTGCAAAGGTAGGTTATTCAGATTTGGCAAAGAAAAATTCAAAATGTTTTACGGTCGAATAGTCAAAATTTTAACGCTCCGGCATGGGGGAACTAACGCGGGGCAGGAACGGCATATTTTGGCAGTTATGTTAAGGTTGATGGGGTATTAGAGGTTTTAACACCGGCGAACGCTGCCTGTAAAGGTCTGTTTTTTCTGCGGCAATGCCTACAAGCGCCGGCGAACGATTTCGGTCATTTTATTTTTCCAGGGTGTGAAGGTGCCCGTTACAATATGTTGCCGGGCGCTGCGCACCAGCCACAGGTAAAACCCGAGGTTTTGCAAGGTGGCCAGTTGCATGCCCAGGATCTCGTCGTTCATGAATAAGTGCCGCAAATACGCCCGGCTGTGGGTACGGCTGGTAGCAACCGGGCTTTCGCTGTCGATCGCATCAAAATCGGTTTTCCACCGTGCGTTCCGGATGTGCACGATACCTTCGGCGGTGTACAGCACGCCGTGCCGCGCGTTGCGGGTGGGCAGCACGCAATCGAACATATCGATCCCGAGGGCGATACATTCCAGGATATTTTCCGGGGTACCCACGCCCATCAGGTAACGGGGCTTTCCGGCGGGCAAAATAGCCGTCACCTGCTCGGTGATCGCGTACATTTCCTCGGCGGGTTCGCCCACGGAGAGCCCGCCGATCGCATTGCCTTCGCGTTCGAAGGATGCGATCACCTCAGCCGAGGTTTTCCGCAGCTCTGGGTACGTACTCCCCTGCACAATGGGAAACAGCGTCTGGCTGTAGCCGTACAACGGGGTGGTAGCGTCAAACCGTTCGGTGCAGCGCTGCAGCCAGCGATGGGTAAGTTCCATCGAGTTTTTGGCATACCGAAAATCGCAGGGATAAGGCGTGCATTCATCGAATGCCATGACGATATCGGCGCCAATAGTTCGCTGGATGTCCATCACCCCCTCCGGCGTAAAGGTGTGCCGCGACCCGTCGATGTGGCTTTGAAAGGTGACGCCTTCTTCCCGGATCTTCCGGCGGTGCGCCAGCGAGTACACCTGAAACCCGCCGCTGTCGGTCAGCATGGGTTTTTGCCAGGCATTGAATCCGTGCAATCCGCCGGCCTGCTGCAGGACGTCGAGCCCGGGGCGTAGATACAGGTGGTAGGTGTTGCCCAGAATGATTTGCGCCCGGATGTCGTCGGCCAGTTCGTGTTGATGCACCGCCTTTACGGTACCGGCCGTACCCACCGGCATAAAAATCGGAGTTTCAACGGGCCCGTGATCCGTTTGCATGCGGCCGGCCCGCGCGCGGCTTTCCAGGTCGGTATGTTCTACGGTGAATTGCATTCAGATCATATTCCGGTGGCTATCCAGCTTGAGCAATACGCCGATCATAAGCGTAAAACCGATGAGCGACGAGCCGCCATAACTGATAAACGGCAAGGGAATGCCGATGATGGGAAATACCCCCATGGTCATGCCGATATTGACGATAAAATGGACCAGCAACACGCCCGCCACGCTATATGCATACACCCGGGAAAAATTGGATCGCTGGCGTTCGGCCAGCTGGGTGATCCGGTACAACAGCACGACAAAAAGGCCGATCACCCCGATCACCCCTACAAAACCGTGTTCTTCGCCAACGGTGCAAAAAATGAAATCGGTGGTTTGTTCGGGCACGTATTTCAGCTTGGTCATATTGCCTTTGAACAGCCCTTTACCCATCAATCCACCCGAACCGATCGCCATTTTGGAGTGCAGCAGGTTGTAAGCCGAGCCGCGTGCGTCGGACGCCGCCTCAGACGGGTGCAGCCAGATGCGGATGCGTTGCTGTTGGTGCGGGGCCATCAGCGGGAAGGCATAACCGGCCGCGAATACCAGGCTGCAGGCCAGTGCGAGCAACAGCAGGGTAAATTGCAGTTTGCGCTGAATCAGGCTGTTCTTCCGGATGTAACTGCTCAGAAAAACAGCGATCAGCAAAAGGCCCGGCGGCGCCATGACCCAAAACGGATTCAGGGCGCCATCGGCTGCGGGCAGGCGCCCCGCAGCTGTTTTCAGGGCCCAGGCGCTGATCTCCGTCCACCATACCAGCAGCGGTACCAGCAGGGCGAATGCGATCCACCAGGGCCGGGTGTTTTTGTATTCGCGGATGAGGCGGAAATTCACCACCATGATCAAATAAGCGGCCACTTCCGTCGCCGGAAACAACAACCCGAGGATGACCATCAGGGCGGTGCCGAACCCGAGCGCGTACCAAAAGGAAGGAAGCCCTTCGCGGTACAGCACGAGCATAAAGGAAAAAAACACCAGCGCCGAACCCATGTCCTTCTGCAAAATGATGATTACCACCGGCAGCAGGAAAATACCAAGGGCATATACGCGGGTCTTTATATCGCGCAGGGTGATCCCGGTCGAACTCAGGTAACCGGCCATTGCCAGGCAGGTGCTGAACTTCGCGATTTCGGAGGGTTGAAACGAAAATCCACCGAATTGATACCAGGCATTGGCGCCGTTTACTTCGCGGCCAAAGGCTATCGTTCCGGCAAGCAGCAGGAGGGAAAAAAGGTAGATCGGGAGGGCAAAAGTGCGCCAGAACGCCCAATCCGACATTTGGATAAAAAACAACAGGATTGCGCAGATCACAATGAAAATCAACTGCTTGCCTGCATTATTGCCCAGGTCGAAAATATGGGTAGCGGCATTGGGAAGCAGGTTGACAGAATAGATCATCAGCCAGCCCACGATGACCAGGGCAATATAGGAACTGAGGGTGATGTAATCCAGATCGCCGACACTGACCGATGTGTTTCGAAATCCTCTCATGTACGAATGCCTGTGCTGCTAAAAATCGGTTTATTCCAGGAAGTCCCGGGGATGGATGTTGGGGTCTTTGGCAGGATATGCGCCGGGGTAGGTGTCTTTCAATTCAGCCAGGAACGACAAGGCCTCCTGGCGGGTCCGGAATGCCCCGACCCGTAGTTTGTAATACGGTTTTTCATGTACCCAATCGGCTACTACTGTCGGATACAGGGTAAGAAAACGGCTTTTCCCGTCCTCCACTTGTTGCCGGTCGGTGGTCGACATGATTTGCACCCGCCAGCCTTCGATCCGGGGGTTGACTTTATTTTGCGCCACCCACACTTTTACCAATTGCTCGATGGCTGGGTCGACGTTCAGTTGGATCTCCTGTGCGCCGGACCGGGCCAGTGCTCCAAGCAGCACCAGAACGGCGAGTACAGATTTTAGTATCCTGACCATGATTATTTCGTAAACCGGAGTTTGTTAAAAAATATACCGCCAGCGAAAAAGCGTTCGCAGCCGAAAACGGAATTTACGGCTATGCCAACCCTACCAATGCCGGCCCGGCAGACGTGCCCAAGCGATCGGCGCCGGCCTCGAGCAGGGCTTCCGCCGTTTCACGGGTTCGGATGCCGCCGGCTGCCTTTACTTTCATATCGGTGCCGGCAATGGATTTGAGCAAGCGCACCATTTCCACCGTAGCCGGAAAGCCATGAAAGCCGGTGCCGGTTTTTAAATAATGGATTCCCATTTCCTTAGCGATTTCGCCGACCCGCCGGATTTCTTCTTCTGTGAGCAAGCCGCATTCCAGGATCAATTTTGACGTCCGGCCCCGCACGAGGGTGGCCCGGGCGATACCGTCGATGTCGTGCTGCACGTGGTTCCAGTTTTGGCTTTTTACGGCTGCCAGGTTGAGGACGGCGTCAATCTCATCGGCGCCTTCGTCCACAGCGCGTTTGATTTCTTCACTTTTGGCCGCAATAGCGGTGTATCCCATCGGAAAACCGACAACCGTAGCAACTCGTATCCGGCTGTCTTCGCCGAGTATGCGTTTGGCGTCGCGCACATAATACGGCGGGATGCAAATGCCCACAAAAGCACAACGCTCAGCGTCCTCACAAATACTGCGTATTTCTTGGAGCGAACAATCCGGCTTCAGCAGGGTGTGTTCTATAAATCCGGCTAATTCAGACATCAGGTATTAAAATCACTTTTGCGTGGCCAAAAATAGAGCGACCGTTGGTATGTGGGGTAGTATCAGCATGTTAAAATGGTAAAAAGCCTCGTTCAACCTGGAGAGCGCAACAAAATGCGAAGGAAAAGGCCGGAAATAAGGGAGCCTTCCCGCATGATTCCGAACGGGAAGGCTCAACGCTCTCATTTCGTTTTCCATGCAAATATACTGGTTAGTACAATCATTCTTGTATAATTTTCTGCGTTTTATTTTTTGGAGATGGACATTTTTGCGCTATTTTTTTCCGAAAAAAAACGATCCCGGCTTGTTTGGTTTTAAAACGATCGGATTTATCCTGTCTTCACGCATTAAAAACTTTTTGTTTAAAAACCACTTCCCCCTGCTGAAATCTTTCCCTACCTTTGCGCGTTTCGCCACTTTCCCAACCAAATCCTTCGAGGGCTGTTTATTCGCGCGTTATGGCCAAGGCTAAATCTACCGCAGTTTCCATTGATCCGACCCAATTTGCCGACACCGCTTCGCCGGAGCCGGCATTTGCCCAAGCGTACATTGAGGTCATCAGCGCCCGCGTGCACAACCTCAAAAATGTGAATGTGCGCATTCCGCGCAATAAACTGGTGGTGATCACTGGCGTCAGCGGATCGGGTAAAAGTTCGCTCGCGTTCGACACCATTTACGCCGAAGGCCAGCGGCGTTTTATGGAAACCCTGTCGAGCTATGCCCGGCAGTTCATCGGTGAAATGGAACGTCCCGATGTGGAACAGATCACCGGGCTGAGTCCGGTAATCAGCATTGAGCAAAAAACCACGGGCCGCAACCCGCGCTCTACCGTGGGAACCGTCACCGAAGTGTACGATTTTCTGCGCCTTCTGTTCGCCCGGGCCGGCGAAGCGTACTCCTACGTGACCGGTAAAAAAATGGTGAAATTCACCGAAGAACAGATCATCCAGCACATTTCCGAAAACTACGCCGGTCAAAAAATAAACCTGCTCGCCCCGGTGGTGCGCGCACGCAAAGGGCACTACCGCGAACTGTTTGAACAAGTACGCAAACAGGGTTACACCAAAGTGCGCGTCGATGGTGAAATCCTCGACATCAGCCCCGGCATGCAGGTGGACCGTTATAAGATCCACGATATCGAAATTGTAGTGGACCGCCTGAAGTTGGGCGACGACCGGGGCGACCGCCTGAGCGACTCGGTTCGGACGGCCCTGCGCCTTGGCGACGGTATGGTGTTGGTATCGCCCAACCAGGGGGCCGATACAGGACCGGTCGGCTCTCCCGCCCAAACCACCGACCCGGATGCAGCCGCCTCCGGCAGAATATCCGGCGCCACCTATTCCAAGCGGCTCATGTGCCCCGAATCTGGTATTTCGTACGAAGAACCCTCACCCAACACTTTTTCGTACAACTCCCCATACGGTATGTGCCCCCATTGCAAGGGCCTTGGCGAAGTGCATGAAGTAGATATGACCCGCGTGATGCCCGACCCCTCCAGGAGCATCAACGATATTGGTATTGTGCCGCTGGGTGAAGTGCGCGACAATTTTACTTTTAAGCAACTTCGCTCCATCGCTAAAAAATACAAATTCACGTTTTCCACGCCGCTCACTGAAATTCCGGAAGACGCTTTAAAAATCATGCTCTTCGGCGGCGACGAAACCTTCGACGTCAGCGTAAACTGGGGCGGCGACGAATGGAGCTACAACCTCGCCGCCGAGGGGATCGTCAACATGCTCAAACGATGGTACACCGACAGCTCCAGTGAAAAAATCCGGCAATGGGCCGAAGATTTCATGACCGTTATGGTATGCCCGGAGTGCAACGGCACCCGGCTGAAACAGGAGAGCCTGTGGTTCAAAATTGCGGAAAAAAATATTGCCGAACTGGCCGACCTGGACTTGCATACCTTGTACGACTGGCTCAACCAGATCGATAACCTGCTGAGCGAACGGCAGCGGGCCATCGCCAAGGACGTGCTCAAAGAAATCCGGTTTCGCCTGCACTTCCTGCTCCAGGTAGGGCTCGATTACCTGGCCCTCAACCGGCCTGCACGGTCGCTCTCCGGCGGCGAAAGCCAACGCATCCGCCTCGCCACGCAAATCGGTTCCCAACTCACCGGCATCACCTATATCCTCGACGAGCCCAGCATCGGCCTGCACCAGCGCGACAATCACCGCCTTATCGATGCGCTCAAAAATCTGCGCGACATCGGCAACACCGTGCTCGTGGTAGAGCATGACCGCGACATCATGCTCGAATCCGATTACCTGATCGATCTGGGGCCCGGCGCCGGCAAACTGGGCGGCGAAGTCGTGGATATCGGCACCCCGGAAGAATACATGCGCAACCAAACCCTGACCTCCGACTACCTGGCAGGCCGCCGCCGGCTGGAAATTCCCGTGGCCCGGCGCAAGCCCAAAAACCGCGAGCAGTTTCTGGTGTTGCATGGGGCCACCGGGCACAACCTGAAAAACGTGACGCTCCAGCTGCCGTTGAGTACCTTTATTTGCATTACCGGCGTAAGTGGCTCGGGCAAATCCAGCCTGATCAACGAAACGCTGTATCCCATCCTGCAGCAACATTTTTATAAAAGCCTCAAGCGGCCGTTGCCGTACGCCTCGATCGAGGGGCTGGATTTGGTGGATAAAGTCATCGAGATCGACCAAAGTCCTATTGGCCGCACCCCGCGCTCCAACCCGGCTACCTATACCAATGTATTCGGCGATATCCGCAAACTGTTTGCCGACACGCCCGAAGCCAAGATCCGCGGCTATGCTCCGGGGCGTTTTTCGTTCAATGTGAAAGGCGGGCGCTGCGAAGTATGCGAAGGCGGCGGCATGCGCGTCATCGAAATGAATTTTCTGCCCGATGTAGCCGTGCCCTGCGAACGCTGCCAGGGCCGCCGGTACAACCGCGAAACGCTGGAAGTCCTGTATAAAGGCAAAAGCATCAGCGATGTGCTCGATATGACGATCGATGAAGCCGTCGTCTTTTTTGAGCCGATACCGCCCATCTTCCGGAAATTAAAAACCCTGCAGGACGTCGGCCTGGGCTATATCAGCCTCGGCCAACAAGCCACCACGCTTAGCGGCGGCGAAGCCCAGCGCGTGAAACTGGCGGAGGAACTCAGTAAAAAAGACACCGGCCGTACCGTGTATATTCTGGACGAGCCCACTACCGGCCTCCATTTCGAAGATATCCGGCACTTACTGGCCGTGCTCAACAAACTCGTGGAAAAGGGCAACACCGTGGTGGTGATCGAACACAACCTCGATGTCATCAAAATGGCGGACCATATTGTGGATATCGGCCCCGAAGGCGGCGCGCGGGGCGGAACGATCGTTTGCGCCGGTACGCCGGAAGACGTGGCAAAAGTGAAAGAAAGCTGGACCGGCCAGTTCCTGCTACCGGAGTTGGCTACACCACCTGCTCGCTGATCTTGCCAAAGCGCCGCTCGCGCCGCTGATAGCTCAGGATGGCTTCGTACAGTTCTTTTCGGCCGAAATCGGGCCAGAACACCGGCGTGAAATACAATTCGGCATAGGCAATTTGCCAGAGCAGAAAGTTTGAAATACGCGTTTCGCCGCTGGTTCGGATCAGGAGCTCCGGGTCAGGAATGCCCGTGGTGCTCAGCGCATTTTCAAAGGCTTTTTCATCGATGTCCTCCGGCCGGATCAAACCCTGGACTGCCTGGTCGGCCAGGCGCCGGGATGCGCGCAGGATCTCCCACTTGGCCGAATAGTTGAGCGCCAACACCAGAGTAATGCGGGTATTGTGTTTCGTTTTTTCAATACCGTCCAGCAGGGCTTGGTAACTAGCCTTGGGCAAGGCTTCGATATCGCCGATAGCCATCAGGCGAACGCCGTTTTTGTTGAGATCGCGAATTTCGCCGCGAATAGTCTCCACCAACAGGCTCATAAGCGCCGTGACTTCGGCGGGCGGGCGGCTCCAGTTTTCGGTACTGAACGCATAAAGTGTCAGGTATTTCACGCCGATCTCGGCGGCCGCCTCCGTCACCTCACGCACGCTTTTCACCCCGCTGCGGTGCCCCAATACCCGGGGCATGCCCTTTTGCTTGGCCCAACGGCCGTTGCCATCCATGATAATTGCAATATGTTGCGGTACCTTGTCGGGCAGGATCAGTGATTTCAGGTCAGTCATAGGCGCGGGTTGCACCCCTTGATGGAGAGGCGGTGGAAACAGAAGCGTGCAAAATTAAGGAACGCAACGAGTAAAGGCGTCAATTTGTCGTCAAACTTGCCCACGGAATTTTTTATCCGGCCCTTTTTGGATGAATTAAATAAATCACATCTTCGCCGGGTATATTGCTTAGCCAAGAGTAGTACCCACATCCACGTCCGAACGTCAATCAACATCCATGATCCCGCAACTTCGCCAACGCTTCAACGCCGCCTTTACGCCGGAAAAATACCAGGCGCTGCTCGACACTATTAACGCGGAATTCGGCGAACCGGCCACCTTTCGCGTGGCTGAATCCCCGGTTTTTATCCCTAAAACACTGAAGCAAAAACTGCTTCAAGGGATCGAGGATATCAGCGCCGTACTCACCCGCCCCGATTTCCGGCAGATCAGCGAAGCGGCCATCCCGCCGCAACTTCGCGTGCCGAATGAGGACGACCACGCCATTTTCCTGCAGTATGATTTTGGTATTTGCCGCGACGACCAGGGTAACCTGACGCCACAATTAATCGAGCTGCAAGGCTTCCCCTCGCTTTATTTCTACCAGCACCTGCTCGCACAAGCCTACCGCCGGCATTACGACATCCCGGCAGATTTTCACCACCTTTTCAGCGGTATTGACCGGGAGGGCTACCTGGATTTGCTGCGCCAAATCATTATCGGCGACGCCAACCCCGAAAACGTGATCCTGCTCGAAGTGGAGCCCGAGAAACAAAACACACGGATCGATTTCTGGGGCACCCGCAAATACCTCGGCCTGAAGGTGCTTTGCCTCAGCAAGATCAAACGCGAAGGCCGCGACCTGTACTACCTCGACGACGACGGCCGCAAAGTGCCGATCCGGCGCATTTACAACCGCATCATCTTTGACGAACTGGAAAAACGCGCCGATTTGCCCCGCGAATGGGATATGCTCAGCGAAGTGAACGCCGAATGGGTCGGCCACCCAAACTGGTTTTTCCGCATTTCGAAACACACGCTGCCCTACCTGAAATCCGACTTTGTTCCCGAAACCCACCTCCTGAGTGCCTTGTCATCCACTCCTACCGACCTCGACAACTGGGTGCTCAAACCCCTGTTTTCGTTCTCCGGCCAAGGCGTCAAGGTCAATATCACCCGCGAAGACCTGGATGCGGTGGACGACCCTTCCAACTATATCCTCCAACGCAAAGTGCAGTATATTGCCGCTATCGAAACCGTTATCCCAAACGAGCCTTCCAAATGTGAAATCCGGATGATGCTCCTGTGGAAAAAAGGTTGGGACAAACCGCGCCTGGTCAACAACCTTATCCGCATGAGCAAAGGGGAAATGGTGGGTGTCCGGTACAACATGGGCAAAGAATGGGTTGGCTCGAGTGTGGGCTTCTTCGAGCCCTAACGGCAAACGACGTTTTATTCCACCGACGGCCGGAATGTTGGCGCCGTTCGAGCGTGCGAGGCCTGCTCGTATGCGTAGGCGATGGCGATCAATACCGGTTCGCTGTATGCTTTCCCGAAAAAAGACAGTCCAACGGGCAGGCCAAAAACCAGGCCCATGGGTACGGTAACCGAGGGATAACCGGCCACGGCCGCCGCCGAATAGGCGCCGTAGCCGGTGGAATAACCCCCGTTCACCAAATCGATACAGGCGGCCGGGCCGGTCGCGGGGCCGGCGATGGCATCGAGTTGGTTGTCGTGCAAAACGGAGTCGATGGCGCCGCGGGTCGTACTGAGCACCTTGTTGAGTGCCTCTACATATTCAGCGCTTTGCAAATCGCCCTTCTGGTCGGAAGATTCCAGTATTTCCTGTTTGAAATAAGGCATGGCGCGGGCTTCATGTTGCCGGTTAAAGGCAATCACGTCTGCCAGTGATTTTACCGACACATCGGTGGTTTTGGCCAGGTATCGGTTTACGCCGTCTTTGAATTCGTAACTCAGCACCTGTTCGCGGAACGGACCCAGGCCTTTCAGTTTTTCCCAAAGGTCCACTTCAACCAGGGTTGCGCCGTGTTGGCGGAGGGTTTCCATCGCTTGTTGCAACAAGGCATCCACTGCCACATGACCTTTAAGAAATGCCTTTTCAATACCGATCCGCTTCCCCTGCAAGGCTCCTGCATCCAGAAAAGGGCGGTAATCGGTATACGCCTGGCCGCCGCTTTCCTGGGTTATCGCATCCTCCGGGTCGATTCCGGTAAGGGCGCCCAACAGGATCGCGGCATCCTGCACAGTGCGGGCGATCGGGCCGGCGGTGTCCTGCGTTTTGGAAATCGGGATGATGCCCGAACGGCTGAGCAGACCCACTGTGGGTTTGACCCCAACCACGCCATTGACGGAAGCCGGGCTGGCGATCGAGCCGTTGGTTTCGGTGCCGATCGCTACGGCGCACAAATTGGCCGCCACGGCTACCGCCGACCCCGAACTGGAACCGCTCGGGCTGCGGTTGAGCGCATACGGATTGCGGGTTTGCCCGCCCCGGCTGCTCCAGCCGCTGGAAGAGCGGTTGGAACGGAAATTGGCCCATTCGCTCAAATTGGTCTTGCCCAGTATGACGGCGCCCGCCGCCCGCAACTGCCGGATAATAAATGCATCGTGCGCCGCATGGTGTCCTTCCAGCGCCAAAGCGCCTGCGGTGGTCATCATGGCGTCGGCGGTGTCGATATTGTCTTTGATCAGAACGGGTATGCCGTGCATCGGACCGCGCACATTGCCGGCTTTTCGCTCGCGGTCGAGGGCGCTGGCGATTTCAAGGGCATCGGGATTGATCTCTATGACAGCGTTGATTTTCGGCCCTTTTTTGTCGATTGCTTCAATACGCTTGAGGTACATCTTGGCAATGGAATGGGCCGACCATATGCCTTTTTGCATGTTTTGCTGCAACAAACCGATTGTGATCTCTTCCAAAGGAAAACCACTGCCGCCGGGTTCTTCAGCAACGGTCAATTGTGCCCCAGGTACAAGGCTATCGAATATAGCCGGCAGGGTGGCGGCGCCGAGCGCAGTTTGGCGTAAAAAGTTTCGACGTTTCATACCACAGTATTTCGAACAAATAAAAGGTCGCCGTTGTATGGATAAAACAACATCATCCCTGCGCACGACCAAACCGGCTGAAAGATACCCAACATCCGGTTTGAATTATCCATTTCCGGCAATTTGCCGATCTTCAGCCCATGAACCAACTGTTTTATGCCCCATCAGTAGCAAACGGCATGGCTCGCCTTGACGAAGAAGAAAGCCGGCACCTGCTCACGGTGCTGCGCCGGCAAGTGGGCGACCGCCTGCAGATGACCGACGGCCGGGGTTTTGTGTATGAAGCCGAGATCGTGGAAGCCGGTAAAAAACACGCCGTGGTACGTGTGCTGGAAACCACCACAGTCCCTTTGCCGCCAGCCCGGCTCCATATCGCCATAGCGCCGACCAAACAGATCGAACGCTTCGAATGGTTCCTGGAAAAAGCCGTTGAGATCGGCATTCAGGAAATAACACCGTTGCGTTGCCGCCGGTCGGAACGTAGCACCATTCGGCTTGACCGCCTGGAAAAAATCCTGGTAGCAGCCATGAAACAATCGCTTCAATGCCGGTTGCCGCAATTGAACCCGCTTACGCCCTTCCCCGACCTGATACGGCGCAGCACAGTCGCTCAACGGTGTATTGCCTGGTGCGCCGACACACCGCTCCCAAGCCTCAAAGCCTGTCTTCAGCCCGCTACCGATACGGTTATCCTTATTGGCCCGGAAGGCGATTTTTCTCCGGAAGAGGTAACACTGGCCCAAACCAACGGATTTGTTGGCGTCAACCTTGGTCCCAACCGGCTGCGCACCGAAACGGCAGGTTTGGTGGCTGTTATGTATTATGCGTTTGTTCAAAATGTATAAAACGCATTCCGCTTACCAGTATCGGTTGCACTGTCGGGGATGGGTTTGGATTCGATCAATTTTCATCGAACAAAAAACAATCCCTGCCGAGTTTCAATCCGGTGTCGTCGTGCAAAGTGGCGCACCCGTCGGGGCAGGGATAGATTTGTTAAAAAACGTTAAACCATGTTATTCGATGTGTTTTCCTGGTGGCAATCGCTGCACGGTGCGGAACAATTGTTTTGGGCTATTGGCTTGATTTCCAATAGTTTGTTTGCTGTTTACCTCGTGATTCAATTTCACGGCGGGGGGCACGAGGGCGATTTTGATGCCGGGGGGGACGCCGACGCCGGTTTGGCCATTCTGAGTGTGCGCAGTTTGCTGGCGTTCGGGATGTTCATGGGTTATACGGGTGTGGTGGCCCTGCGGCTGGGCGCCGGTTGGCCTGTTGCCCTGCTGGCCGGTATCGTCGGGGGGATTATAGCCGCATGGTTGGCCTGGCGACTGTTGCGTGTCGTGCTGCGCCTGCAATCCTCGGGCACGCTCGACCTGCACAACACAATCGGCCAAACCGGAGAAGTGCACTTGCTCATTCCGGCCCGCCAAACCGGCGCCGGCAAGGTGATGGTGACCGTTCAGGGCGCCCTGCGCGAAATGGATGCCGTATCGGAAGGAGGGGAAATACCCACGGGCGAATCCATCCTGGTAGTCGGCATAACCGACGAAGACGTGCTGATTGTTCAGCCGTTTCAGGCGCTGCCCGGTAACAAAAAACCACTGATGATGATTACTGCTTAAACCTGCTCATTTTTCCATTCCAAATCAAATTACCTATGGAATCCGTATTAGTATTGATCGTTTTATTAATTGTATTTCTGTTTATCATGGGAGGTATTTTTATCTCCCGGTACAAACGCTGCCCGTCCGACCGTATCCTGGTGATCTACGGTAAGACCGGGGCCGGCCAATCGGCACGTTGCATACATGGCGGCGCCGCTTTTATCTGGCCGGTCATCCAGGATTATGCGTTCCTCGACCTGACGCCGATCTCGATCGACGTCGACCTGCGCAATGCGTTGAGCAAACAAAACATCCGCGTCGACGTGCCCTCGCGTTTTACCGTGGGTATTTCCACCGAACCGGCCGTCATGACCAACGCCGCTGAGCGCCTGTTAGGGCTCGACCTGGGCGCCATTCGTACCGTTGCGCACGACATCATCGTGGGGCAAATGCGCCTGGTGATCGCTACGATGGACATCGAGGAGATCAACGCCGACCGCGACAAGTTTTACAGCAATGTATCGCACCACGTCGAAAGCGAGCTGAAAAAGATCGGTCTGCGCCTCATCAACGTGAACGTAACCGACATCCACGACGAATCGGGCTACATCCAGGCCCTTGGTAAAGAAGCCGCTGCCAAAGCCATCAACGACGCCCGCGTGTCGGTGGCGCAGAAACAGCGCGACGGTTCGATTGGTGAAGCCGAAGCCCAGCGTGAAATGCGGATCAAGGTGTCGGAAACACAAGCGTTGGCCAATATCGGCGAGGCCGAGGCCACTCAAATGCAGCGCTCCAAAGTGGCCAACGCCGAAGCTATTGCCGCCTCCGGCGAAGCAGAAGCCCAGCAGTTGCAGCGTATCCGGACCGCCGAGGCCAATGCCCGCGCTGTGGAAGGCGAAAACTTGTCTAAAATACAGGTAGCCAAGTCTGACGCCGAACGCCGTCAGGCCGAAGCCGAGTCGTTGCGCCTGGCGATGACAGCCGAGAAAGTGCAATCGGCCCGGGCGCTCGAAGAGTCGTATAAAGCGGAGGAAGCCGCGGAATTAGCCCGTGCGGCCCGCGAAAAGGCCAGCCGGGAAGCCGACGAAGTGATCCGCGCCGAGATCGACAAACGCAAAGCCGAGATCGCCGCCGAAGCCCAGGCCGAACAAATCCGCCGGATCGCCAAGGGTGAAGCCGATGCTATCTTTTTGAAACAGGAGGCCGAGGCCCGCGGTTTGTTCGAAGTGCTGAGCAAACAGGCCGAAGGTTTCCAGCGGGTGGTCAACTCCGCCGGCGGCAACACCCGCGACGCGGTGCTGTTATTAATTGCCGACAAACTGCCCGAACTGGTCAAAACCCAGGTGGAAGCCATTAAAGGCATCAAGATCGACAAGGTAACGGTATGGGAAGGTGGAAATGGGGGCGGCAACGGCGACGGCAATTCCACGTCCAATTTCATCGCCGGCATGTACCGCGCCGTACCACCGCTCAACGACCTGCTGAATATGGCCGGGATGGAGTTGCCGGAGTATCTGGGCAAAAAGCAGGACGGCGCTGAAACAGCGGAAAAAGGGAAAAAAGAGCAACAGAAATAAACGCCGTTTAGAACATAAAACCGCGGCGGTCTTATACGGCTGTTTTGCGAAATGTGCGGCAAATATTGCACCATGGAGGCACGGAGAAACGGAGCAAAATGCCCTGTTCCTTTGTGCCTCCGTGGCAAATTGAAATAATCTACGGCGGCTAATCCAAGCAAGACCAGCATGAAGCAGCCTCTTTTTTACCCGATTTCCGGTAGTAAGGCCAATCCCTGTTTTCCCGGAGCAAGGTTTTGCTCCGCATCCTAAAATGGCCGTTTCCGGCGATGCGCAATTGCATCATGCCCCTGCAATTTTGTTAAAACAAAATGCACGTAACCATGATGAAACAAATTCTCCTCCTGCCGGCGCTTATTGCGCTCTGCAGCACCCTCCAACTTCAAGCCCAAATCCTGTTCGAAAAACGCTTCGGCATCAACAACGACAATTTTGATTACGCGGCCGCTTCAGCGCCGGCGCCGGGCGGCGACCTTGTCATTTGCGGCTACACGGAACTGGACAATCAACACGATCTTTTTATTCAAAAACTGGACACCGGCGGCGCCGAGATCTGGTATCGACGCTATACTCAGCTCGGCACGGGAGTGGCATCGGGGATTCTGCCGGCTGCCGGAGGCGGCTATCTGGTGTCGGGCCATGTGTTCAACCCGACCGATGGCAGCTTCGACGCGCTGCTGTTCAAAGTAGACGACACCGGCAATTTGCTTTGGAGCAAAACCTTCGGGACGGCCGCGACCGAAGCGGGGCTGACGCTTTGCCAACTGGCTGGCGGGAATATTCTACTGCTGGGCACCACCATAGCATCCGACAACCAGCCCGCTTTTTTCCGCGCCGTATTCGACACCGGCGGGAACTTCTTGTCGTCCAAGTATATTCCGGTAGCCGATGATGTGACCGCCATTAAAGCCATTGCCACAAAAGACGGCGGCTGCCTGATTTTGATCTCGGCCGGTATCTTCACCGCCGCAACAGACCTCATCAAATACGACGCCGCGCTCCATCAGGAATGGTCGGCGTCGCTGTCGACTTACAAGGGCGCAGGCGGTTCCTCCATCGAATCGATCTATGATGTGAAGCCCACAACCAGCGGATTTCTCCTGTGTGTTAACACCGCTACCGGCATTGATTTACTGCATTTCAGCTTGAACAACACCCCGATATGGGCCAAGCATTTGCGCACCGACTTCGCGTATGGCGCCGGTATTCAACCTTATGGCGACGGAACGATCGGCGTCGCCTCTTATGGCAATCCGTTTATCTGTAAAACACTTGCCGATTCAGGCGTCACCCTGGATTCTGCCGCGACCACTTCGCTGCTCCTTCTGACCAATTACGATGCGAGTTATGTGTTCAACGCCAACCGGGCTGTTTATTTAATTGGCAATGGTTACGCCGGAGATACCAGGGTGTACCATACCGATTACGTGTCGATTTCCGGCACCCCGGCAAAAGTTTGGAATCAGACATTCGGAACCGCCATGCCGGAGGAAGATGAAACCGGCGACGCCATCGTCGCTACGCCCGACAATGGCTTTGTATTGGCCGGCACCCGGTTGGACAGTACCGGCAAAAAAGCCTTGTGGGTGCTGAAAGCCGATGCGCAGGGCGCGGTGCTCTGGGAAAAAACCATCGCGATCGGGAGCGGGATCTTCGCAAAAGCCCAGCCGCCCGGTTCGGTCAAACTGGATGCCAACGGTAACATCCTGGTGTTCGCCGCTTCAGGTTACAGCGCCCCCGAATACCACTTGATCCTCCTGTCGCCGACAGGAAATTTGATCTTCGACAAAGTAATTGCGACCACCGATTACTACGATACCGATCAGCTCCGGGCCTATCCGATACCCGGCGGAGGCTTTATCGCTTGCTTGTCCTATTACAGCACGCAGCTGACGCCCCGCCTCATTCGGACCGACGCCGGCGGCAATGTGCTCTGGGATAAGGATTACACGGGCTCGCTGGTCAATGATCTGGCGGTTATTTCTGCCAACAGTTTTATCGGCGCTGGGGATAAATCCGATGCACCCTGGATCTTCAGGATTGACGGAGGCGGAAATTTGGTTTGGGAAAAAACCTATCCGGTCGCTCCCTTGGACTACGGCGGTTTGAACGCGATCACCGTAACTGCCGACGGCAACCTGGCGGCTGTCGGAGTTGCCGGCGACGATGCCGAAACCATGCTGGTGCCCACTATCCTGAAAGCCAGCTCCGTTGATGGTACCCTGCTTTGGCAAAAGCAGTTGTCAAAAGGCAACAACAGTTTCTGGCTCGGCACGTCTGTACTCTCTACACCGTCCAATGGCATTTGTTTCACCGGAATATACCTGGAGCCGCCGGCAAATGTCGATTACCTGAGCTCCGTGTTCCGCGAACGCATCAGCGTAACAAACCTGAGCGCCACGGGCGCCGTTTTGTCGGATCAGGGGTTTGGCAACGATGCAACGCGCCCCGACGGCAGGCAGGCCGATTGCACACCCGACGGCAAGGTTATCCTCTGCGCAACCATATATTCGGGCACTTCGTTGCAGGACGCCTGGGTAGCAAAAGTGGACGGCAAAACCGTTTCGATAGCCAATCCGAGCATGGAGCGCAATTTTACCGTATATCCCAATCCGGCACAGGGGCACACCCTGCTTTCGTTGGTCAACGACTATAAGGGCCCGGTTCAGATAACGATATTCGACGCCGGAGGGCGCGAAGTGACGCGTATGCGAAGCGAAAAACGCACCGCCACCTGGCAAAGCGACCTGGCGCTAGGCGGCTTGCTGCCCGGTTTCTATTGGGTGCAACTCGGTACCGGCGAAAGTACTGCGGCAAAATCCCTTGTAGTGGCGCCGTAAGCACATGGTTGGATTTTATACTGGACTCCAACCATGCCGAATCTCTTGAAAGATACCAGTGCTTCACCACAACCCGCTCGCCCAATGCCATACCGCCAGCAGTAAGCGCCCGGTAATCCACAGCATAACCGCGAGAAAAACCAGAAACAACAGGAACAGCCAAAAAATCGACTGGCCGAGGCCGGGTTTCGGCCCGGCCTCGGCATAGTAGCGTTGGAGTAAATCGACGTTGCGGCGGTTGGCCTTGAAGCCAAAATCGAACAGGTCGCCCAGCACCGGAACCGAGCCTACCGTGGCGTCCAGCACAAAATTGCCCATCAATTGCACCAGGATAACCGGTCCGGCGCCCCGCCGGAGCAGCACCACAAACAAAAAGCCTGAAATGACGAACCCGGCCAGGTCGCCCACATACGGTACCAGCCCAATGACGGCGTCCAGCCCAAACCGGACGTTGGTACCCGGTATCCGAAAGCGGTTGTCCATAAAATTGGCCAGGGTTTCAAGGCGTGCGATATCCGGATCGCTCGCGGGTAGTGGTGCTACAGGTTCCATCATGGCGCAAAAATAACACAGGTGGAATGCCGCAAACTATCCGAACGCATGCTTGTTTCTAATTCTTTCGGTAAAACACCGAACTTAGGGCCCCGAATTTTGCCGGTAACCAGCGCTTCGTTCCGCAATACAAATCTTTCTACCCGATGACATTGTCCGACCTCTCCCTCCGCCGCCCGGTTTTGGCCACCGTGATGAGCATCCTCATCATCGTATTTGGGGCCATCGGTTTTCGTTACCTGGGCGTACGCGAGTACCCGGCCATCGATCCACCCACCATCAGCGTGCGCACTTCCTATACGGGCGCTAATGCCGAAGTGATCGAAAGCCAGATCACCGAGCCGCTGGAAAAGGCCGTCAACAGTATTGCAGGTATCCGGACGATCTCTTCACAATCGGCGCTGGGTAACAGTTCCATTACCCTGGAATTCGACCTGGGTTCCGATCTGGAACGCGCGGCCAATGACGTCCGCGACAAGGTCAGCCAGGCACAGCGCAGTTTGCCGCAGGACATCGATGCGCCGCCCGTAGTATCGAAAGCCGATGCCAACAGCGATCCCATCGTATTTATCCCCCTGCAGAGCAGTACCCGCAACGTGATGGAACTAACGGACTATGCGGAAAATGTGTTGGTGGAAAAACTGCAAACCATCCCAGGCGTTAGTGAAGTGCGCATTTTTGGCGAAAAACGCCCCGCCATGCGCCTGTGGTTCGACCCCGCCAAACTGGCCGCTCACGGCCTCACCGTACAGGATATTCAAAATGCGTTGAACCGCGAAAACGTAGACTTGCCGGCGGGCAAAATCCGCGGCAACACCACCGAGCTCACGGTCACTACCTACGGCCGTCTCCAAACGGAGGAGGACTTTAACAACATGATCCTCCGGCAAGCGCCTTCATCCGATGAAAACGGCGTGGGCCAGACGATCCGCCTGCGCGATGTAGGCGAAGCAGTACTGGGGCCGGAAAATGACGAGTTTGGCGCCCGGCGCAACAATATCACGAATGTTTCGCTTGCCCTTATCCCGCAACCGGGAGCGAATATCATCGAAATTACCGACGAGTTTTACCGCCGCTATGCGCAAATCCAAAAGGAACTGCCACCGGATATCGTCACCGAACTGGCGCTCGACAAGTCGCACTTCGTACGCCGGGCCATCCTCGAGGTCGGCGAAACCCTGGCCATCGCTATTTCCCTGGTGGTACTGATCATCTACCTGTTCTTCCGCAATTGGATCATTGCCCTCCGCCCTCTTATCGACATTCCGGTTTCGCTGGTCGGCGCGTTTTTTATCATGTACCTGTTTGGGTTTTCCATCAATGTGCTCACCCTGCTGGCAATCGTGCTGGCTACCGGCCTGGTGGTGGACGATGGCATTGTAGTGACGGAAAACATTTATAAACGGATAGAAAAGGGGATGGACAAATGGGCTGCGGCCCGCGAAGGCACCAAGGAGATCTTTTTCGCCGTGATTTCCACCTCCATAACGCTGGCCGTGGTATTTATCCCGGTCATATTTTTGCAAGGCTTCACCGGGCGGTTGTTTCGCGAATTCGGCATCGTGGTGGCCGGCGCTGTGCTGATCTCGGCTTTTGTTTCATTGACTCTGACGCCCGTGCTCAACGTGAAGTTGACCCAGCGTAACCCGCACCACCACAGTTGGTTTTACCGGGTGACCGAGCCGTTTTTCCTGGGGCTCGACCGCGTTTATGGCCAAACCCTGCGCTCGTTCATGCGCTACCGATGGGCCAGCCTGCTCATTTTGCTGGGCTGCTTTGGCGCTATCTGGCATTTCCAGCGCACACTCAAAACGGAACTGGCGCCCCTGGAAGACCGCAGCAGCATCCGGGCCACGGTGGTGGCGCCCGAAGGCACCGATTTCGATGTCACCGAAAATATCATCTACCGCCTCACAGAAAAACTGATGGACTCGGTGCCCGAATACCGCATGATTTTCGGCATTACCGCTTCGGGCCGTACCGGCGGCGGTTCCAACGGCGGTTTCATCAGCTTGTCTTTGTCCGAACCGGAGGAACGCACCCGCAGCCAACAGCAGATTTATGACCAGATGGTGCGCATGACCAAGGGCTTTTCGGAAGCGCGGGTTTTCCCCAACCAGGAGCAAACGATTTCCACCAGTTTTGGCGCCAGCCTGTCGCTACCGGTCCAATTTGTGGTTCAAAACCTGGATTTCAACAAACTGGAAGAAGTAGTGCCCCAATTCCTCGATGAGGCGCGGCAGGATCCCACTTTTGCCAATGTGGATGTCAACCTCAAATTCAACAAACCGGAAATCCAAATCGAAATCGACCGCCTAAAGGCAGCCGAACTGGGCGTGAGCGTGCTCGATATCAGCCAAACCGTCCAGTTGGCGCTTTCCGGCCGGCGCTTCGGGTATTTCCTGATGAATGGCAAACAATACCAGGTGATCGGCCAGGTAGATCGCAACGACCGCGACGAGCCGCTCGACCTGGCCAGCCTTTATGTGCGCAACAACAAAGGCGAAATGATCCAACTCGACAACCTGGTGCACTTTGTCGAAACCAGTAACCCGCCCATCCTCTACCACTACAACCGATATAAGGCCGCCACCTTCAGCGCAGCGCTGGCGCCCGGCAAAACGCTGGGCGAAGGCATCGATGCCATGGAAGCCATCGCCAAACGGTTGCTCGACGACTCCTTTGAAACCGACCTGAGCGGCGCCTCACGCGACTTCCGCGAGAGCAGCGGCAATACTTCCTTCGCCTTCTTGCTGGCATTGGGGCTGATTTACCTGATCCTGGCGGCGCAGTTCGAAAGTTTCCGCGATCCGTTTATCATCATGATCACGGTACCTCTCGCCATTGCAGGGGCATATATCACGCTGGCCATTTCAGGCAATACGCTTAATATTTTCAGCCAGATCGGGATGATCATGCTGATTGGCCTGGTGACTAAAAACGGGATCCTGATCGTCGAATTTGCCAACCAAAAAATGCGGGGCGGCAAAGTGGCCAACAAAACCCAAGCGGTCATCGAAGCCGCGCAGGCTCGCCTGCGCCCGATCCTCATGACCACCCTGGCTACTGTACTGGGCGCGTTGCCAATCGCCCTGGCCCTGGGTGCAGCGGCTACTTCGCGTATCCCGTTGGGTGTGGTTGTGGTGGGCGGATTGTTGTTTTCACTGGTGCTTACGCTGTTTGTCATTCCGGCGATGTACACCTTCCTGAGCGGAAAGAAGACGGGTTTGCCCGAATCGCTGAAAACGGAGGACGGGAACGGAGTATCCGAACCTGTAGCGGAGTCGGCGCATTCGACAGTGGAATAGCGCGGCCGGTATCAAAACAGATTGACATACCCTAAGTGAAACTTCGGCGCACGCCAGTCTACCGTCTGACCTGTGTCGCGACGCCCGACGGCAATGCTGATGCCGAAGATTCCCGCCTGGGTTTCAAAGTTAAGGCCGGCGCCCAGGCCCCAGGGCCGGAGGAAAAGGCGTGTACGATCGGTCACATTTTCCAGGTAGCCATAGTCGGTAAACGCCGAAAGAAAGGCGTTTTGGCTCAACAGTAACCGGAATTCGGCCGTGGTAATGGCATAGCGGGTGGCAAACAGGCTTTCTTCGTCAAACCCGCGCAACAGTTTGTTGCCGCCGATGCGGTACTGTTCGTTGGCATACACCGGTTTTTCAGAAAATATATTGCTGCTGCGCAGGGCCAGTTTTAGGGTGCTGCGCAGGAACAACGGCACGTAATACTCCGCTTGTATCTCCACCCGGTACCGCGTGGCGCGGCCGCCGAGGGAGTCGTACAGGCTCGAAAACCGGAATTCAGGGTCGGCCGGGTCGTGCAGGGCTTCGATCTGGCTGTTGCGCAATACGGTGCTGAACCCGGCCACCCCGCGCAAGGTAAGCGCCCAGCCGCGTCGTGGGTTGAAGCGGTAATCGAGGTGGTTGAGGCTGGTTTCCAGGCCAAAACCGTTTTGGCGCAGATCGAGGGCTTGCGGCAGTCGGCGGTTTTGGATGATTGGCGCGGTGTCAACCTTTTGCAGGGACGATGATTTGTTCTCCCAAAAAAACTGAACGTAGTTACCGCCTTCGAGCAGGTATTGTACGCCGATTTCGCTTTGAGCATCCACCCAGGTGCTGTCGCGCCTAAAAATATTCAGCCGTCCCTGGGCCCCGAACGGAAGGCCGAGCACATAGGGCACGTGCGCCTGAAGGTCGAGTTTTTGTGTTTCGGGGCGCAGGCGCTCCAGTTCGATCGAGAGGCGTTCGCCGAGGTTGAGCGCATTGAGCAGCGCCGCGCTCAGCGATCCGGTGAGCAGTAAACGGCCGTCGGCGTTGTTGGGTTGCGGCAAGAGGCCGACGATAAAATCGAAACGGCTGGCGCGTTTTTTTTGCAAAAAAAGGTTGATCTGCGCTTCGCTGCCGCCAAAGGTCACCGTAGGATTGGCGATACTTTCTACAAACAACAACGTATTCAGCCGGTCGCGGATGCGCAGTACCTTGACCCGGCTGTAGGGGCTGCCGCTGCGCAGGCCGAGGTATTGCGGGAGATAGGCTTTGGGTAGGCGCAGGTTGCCCTTGACGCTGACGGTTTTTATCGTGAAAAAAGCGCCGCGGTCGATCGCCAATTGGGCCGACACGCCGCCATCGGCCTGTATTTGTACACTGTCGAGCCGGACCGACGCGAAAGGGTAGCCATTGTTTTCGGCTTGTTCGAGAATGGCCTTTTCCTGCCGGAGAAAAGTTTGGTAGTGAACAGGCTTTCCGGTGAACAACTTCTCGCGAAAGCCGGCAGCGTCCAGCCAGCGGTTGCTTTCGGCAGAAGCCGGGCGCAATTGCACCCAATACAGGGCAGGCCCCAGGTAGAGGTCGGCAACGGCGGTACTGTCGTTGACCGGGTTCCAATGATCGAGCGAAGCGGCGAGGTAAGCGTTTTCCCGAAGCCGGTTCAGCAAAGCCAGTTTGCTGGAATCGGGGGCCGGCAATAAAAAAGTATCTCCATCCAGTAGCTGCGGACGCGGCGACAGGTCGCGCGTTAATCGTTCAAACGCAGCACGGTCGGCCGGCGTCACATAGAGGCGCAGCGTTTGACCGGAACTGCTGTACGGCAAAAAGACCAGCAACATCGGATACAACGTCCTGCAAGCTGCAAGAGGCCAAACCAGCCGGCAAAAACGAAAAAAGGTGTGCATGCTCACTGCACAAAGGACGTCATAATGCAGAACGGCGTTGCCCCGGTTCTTTTATTACCATTCTATTGCACCCGGCCTACCGGTGCTCCTGACCGCCCGGCCCAACTACGGTGATGTTCGGGACGATCCAACTGGTTATTTTTTCAGCTACCCACAGTACCGGGAACCAGATCAACAACAGGGTCCAGATCGGGAGGTTGAGGTAAACCAGCCACATAAACACGTCGATCAGCAATACAATAGCAATGACCCAGGTGATGAGCAGGAGCATTGCCGCCGCGTTCTGATGTGCAGAAACGATCCAACGCCCCACAATGATGCGGCCGTAAATATTGATCAGGCTTTCGCTCGCAGCCGTCTTGGCCACATAGCGACACAAGCCGGCAAAACAGATAAGCATGATGATCACGCTGCTAAACACCCACATCACAAACTCCCAAATGGGGCGGACGGTCTGCCACATCCGGCCTTTCCAGCCGGTGATCTTATCCTTAGCCTGGTCGATGTTGCGTGCGATGGTGCTGGAATCGGGAATGGAAAGGTTGCTGCCGCTTTCACCGTTGGGACCGGGCCGGATGGGGTCTTCGGGGATGCTGGCCACGGCCGCCCGGGCCGCCGTAGCGGCGGTTCGCACCGCCCGGGTCAGGGGCGGGTCAGCTTTTGCCTTGGGCCTGGCTTTGACGATTTTAGTATCCGCTGCCGGCTCTGGTTCGGGCGGGTCAACCTCTTCCGGGTCCTTGGGCGATTCCGGGCGGATGGTGGCCGTTTTTCCCTTGTACACGATCTGGATGCCGATGAGATGCCCGGCATTATCGCGGTTGGAAAAAAACCGTTCGTTGAAAAGAAGCTGTTCGTAATTTTTCTTGCCGTCGCCCTGACGTTTGAGCACGGCTTTTTGAAAAATAAACTTCACAGTGCCGAGCGGCCGGTCGTTTTTATACCTGTAAGTGCCCAGGTAACGTTCAACCTGCTCCGATTTGGTGGCAGCCTGCACGGTGGAACACACGCACAGGGCCAATACTGCGCAAAACAGTAGAGAGAACTTTTTCATGCGTAAGGCGGTGTAAGTGTTTGATTAATGATAAATGCCTTAATCAAAGACACTCGTTTGGACTGATTAAAATGCCACAACTGACGGAAAACGCCTCAAAAATATCCGAAAAAGGGTAAAAACGCATGCGAAATGTCAACATTTAACTAAACCGCTATTCGCCGAGATAGCGCAGCAGCAACAAATTTTTCTTCGCTTCAAGGGCAAGGTAGATTTCATATATAGTAATTTTACCATCCCTGGCCGATCGCTTGTGGAAGATCTGTTGCTGGCCCTCGGGGGTGGCGGCAACATACCAGCCATCGAGCCCATTGTTCTTAAAATAACTTGGATTGTCCAGTCCTTCGTACACCACCTGTTCCTTGGGGGCGCCGATATGAACCGGGGCAAACAGCGCCAGGTACAGATCGATGGGGTGGTTGAGGGGTTTTTGACCGCACTGCTGGTATTTGTGCAAAAAATACAGCTCGGTGAGATCCATCATAAACTCGATGTCTTTTGATTGGCAGGCTGCCAGCACCTCGTCGAACGTGACCGGCCTACCCTTGTAGATCAGGCTGCCCAGTCCGGCCCGGGTAAACTGGATCCACCCGGCCGCTACCTTGTCGCTCCGCACTTCAAAGGGTTTCAATCCGCATTCCAGGTACGCTGCCTGATAGATAGCCGCCGGCGTTGACTGTATTTTGGCGGCTGTTTCGCGCGTACGCCGCATGACAATTTCCTTTTGGTAGGGATCGACATGCCGGGCGAGCTCTGCTTCGAAAATCGCAGTCAGGTGTTCGTCTGTGAAGGAACTGAATTCATTGACAAAAACCGGTGAAAAAAAGCGCTGTTCCACTTCCTGCATCAGGTCGATCAGGGGGTTGCTCAACAGCCATAGGGCGGTGCCCAGCACCGTAATTAAAATCAGGTTCCGTTTGCCCCAGATAAAGATGAAGCGATAACTTTTCTTCAGGAACTGCCAGAAAAACCGGAGTGCCAATTGCACAATGCGAAAGGTTTGCAACAACAAGTACACCAACAGCAGGCATGCAATCCAGCGCAACCACGTATCCTGGCTCAGCAGGTATTGTACGAAGTCGATGACGGCCTTACTTTCGGTGCGGGCGCAACCGCTCAGCAGGCACAGCAGGGTGATACCAGTGAGCGTGCGCATCAGTCCTGGATTCCAATTATTTTGCGGAGCAACGCATCGTCGGCGGATCCGCCGGCAAAATCGTCAAATGCTCTGGCTGCAGTGGTAATGATATGTTCCCGGATAAACGGTGCGCCTTCGCGGGCGCCTTGTTCGGCGTCTTTGATACAACACTCCCATTCGAGCACAGCCCAGCCGTTGAAACCGTATTGTGCCAGTTTGGAAAATATCTGTTTAAAATCCACCTGGCCATCGCCCAGCGACCGGAAGCGGCCGGGCCGGTCCACCCAATCCTGGTACCCGCCATACACGCCACTGCGGCCGGTGGGATGAAATTCGGCGTCTTTCACGTGAAACATTTTGATGCGCTCGTGGTAAAAATCGATGTATTGCAGGTAATCGAGTTGCTGGAGTACGAAGTGGGACGGGTCGTACAGAATATGGCAACGGGGGTGGTTGCCGGTTGCGGTCAGAAAACGTTCGAAGGTGACGCCGTCGTGCAGGTCTTCAGACGGGTGAATTTCATAACAAAGGTCTACCCCTGCATCGTCGAAAGCATTGAGAATGGGCAGCCAGCGCGCGGCCAGTTCCTTAAATGCTGTGTCGACCAGGCCTTTCGGGCGCTGCGGCCAGGGGTATACGGTGTGCCAGATGAGGGCGCCGGAAAACGTGACATGCGCGTTCAAGCCGAGGTTTTGGCTGGCTTTAGCTGCATTTTTAAGGGTTTGAACAGCCCATTCAGTGCGGCCTTTGGGGTTACCTTGCAGAGCGGCCGGAGCAAAAGCATCGAACATCAGGTCGTAAGCCGGGTGCACCGCCACCAATTGTCCCTGCAAATGGGTGCTCAGTTCGGTAATGACAACCCCGCAATTTTCGACGCGGCCGCGCAAGTCATCGCAGTATGCTTTACTTTCCGCGGCTTTTTCCAGGTCAATCAGCCGGGCGTCCCAGGTAGGGATCTGTACGCCCGCATAACCGAGGTCGGCCGCCCAACGGCAGATGCTTTCCAGGGAGTTGAACGGATGCTGATCGCCCATGAATTGGGCCAGAAAAATGGCCGGGCCTTTGATCGTTGTCATAAGGTGCGTTTAAAAAAAGTTAAAATTGGTGCGTAAATTCGGGCAATTTCCCGGCGTTAAAATAGCAATAACTCTTTATCTGTTTCTCCAAGGATCGTCGGCGCTTTGTGCATCCTAAACGAGCTGAACTACATGCAAAACCTTTCTGCCTACACCGTACTGTTTGTTTTTTGCGGGCTTATCATCCTATCGTATTTATTTTCTGTGATCAACCGGGCAACGCGCATCCCTTCGGTACTCCTGCTTCTGGGAACGGGAATTTTGTTGCGGTATTTGTCGGACCTGGCCGGATTCAACTTCACTGTGCCGCCAACTATGATCGAGATCCTGGGTACGGTGGGGCTGATCATGATCGTATTGGAGGCGGGGCTTGACCTCGAAGTGAACCGGCAGAAACTCCCGCTGATCCGCGGCTCTTTTTTTTCGGCCCTGGTTATTTTCCTGCTTTCCACTGTGGCCGTTTCCGGTATTCTGCTGTGGCAATTGCCCCAGGCCCCCATCATCAACTGCGTGGTGTACGCCATCCCGCTAAGTATCGTGAGTAGTGCGATCGTATTGCCGAGCGTGCACCATTTGAGCGATGAAAAAAGAGAGTTTTTAATCTACGAAGCCTCGTATTCCGATGTGCTGGGGATTATGGTCTTCAACTTTTTTACCGCCGGACAAACCATTTCCTGGCACGATCTGACCTGGTTTTTGAGCAGTATTCCCGTGGGTATCGCGTTATCGGTGATGGTCTGTTTCGCACTCATGTTGCTTTTGATCAAAAACCAGGTAAACATCAAATTTTTTCTGGCCTTTGCCGTGCTTATCGTGATATACGTCGGTGGCAAAATGATGCACCTGCCTTCGTTACTGACGATTCTGTTGTTTGGTTTGGTCGTCAATAACTGGGAGTTGCTGCGCTGGAAACCTCTGCACAGTTATTTTTCGATCGAAAGCGTGGACAGCGTCCGCAGGTTTTTAAAATCGATAACAGCCGAATCGGCTTTTCTGATCCGTACCTTTTTCTTTATTATTTTTGGGTACGGGATCGACCTCCATTTTTTAGAGGATGCCGAAGTGCTGATCCTCGGTTCGGTCATTGTGGCGGCGTTGTTGGTATTGCGATATATATATCTGCGGGTGATGCACCGTTACGACCTGTTTCCGGAGTTGTTTTACATCCCGCGCGGGCTGGTTACCGTTTTGTTGTTTTATAAAATACCCAACTGGCAACGGATCGATGCATTTGATGAAGGGGTGCTCTTTTTTGTCATTTTGTCCACCAGCCTGATCATGATGCTGGGCTCCATTTTATACCGCGACCGTCCGAAGGAGTTGGAGGAAATCGCCCTGACTCCCCTAGAAAGGGTAGAGTCCGTGGAAAACCCAATGCCGTAGAATTTAAAATGGGCTTAAAATTAGCGTACTGGCATAGTTTTCAAGGGTTAATGTCGTTTGACTGTCATTTTTATTGCCGCGATGGCGCAATGTTTGCATCAGAAATCCGGGGCCAGCGGAAAGCGAAGCACCTCTGAACCACTTGTACTACTCAACGTGTCACTATGCGAAAAATTTACGTTTTTACGGCTATTGTAGCTACGGTATTGCTGGCTTGCAAACACGAGCCGCTTTGGTCGCCGTTGGATTATGAATTGTTGCAAACCATATCCAGCCGCTCGCAAACCGGGTTTGCCGATTTCTTTATCTTACCCAACAGCACCGACCTCGACCGTATCCCGCAATCGGCGGCCAACCCGCTGACGCCCGAAAAAGTCGCGCTCGGCAAAATGTTGTTCTTCGAGTCGGCTTTTGGTGTGGAAGCAAAACACACCAGCGGAATGGCAACGTTTTCCTGCTCTTCCTGCCATGTGCCGGCGGCCGGTTTCCGGCCCAACCGGGTGCAGGGTATTGCTGACGGCGCCTACGGGTTTGGCGAAAACGGCGAGGCCCGCGAGAAGCGCCTGGAATACAACGACCAGGAAATCGACGCACAAGGCGCCCGCCCGCTCAGCGTGCTCAATGTGGCATACGTGACCAATTCGATGTGGAACGGATCCTTCGGGTCGGGCGGCGTCAATGTGGGCACCGAAAGCATGTGGGGTGTTTTCGATCCGGGCACGGCCGTCAACCACGAAAACCTGGGGTCGCTGGAAGGTCAGAACATGGAAGGGCTGAAGACCCACCGCTTGCTCATCAATCCGTATCTGGTCGAGTTTTATGGTTATAAACCCTATTTCGATGCGGCATTCCCGGATATTCCGGAGTCGGAACGGTATACCCGCAAAACAGCCAGCTTTGCCATATCGGCTTACCTGCGCCAACTGATGTGCAACGAAGCGCCGTTCCAGCGCTGGCTCAAAGGAGAAGACAACGCGATGAGCGACGAACAAAAACGCGGCGCCATGTTGTTTTTTGGAAAAGCCGGGTGCTACCGCTGTCACAACCAACCCAACCTGGGCTCCATCACCTTTCACGCCCTCGGTGTGCAAGACCTCTACCAAAACGGCGGTTTGAAAACGTCGGAAGCCGACCGGCGTAATCTGGGCCGCGGCGGTTTTACGGGTAAAACGGAAGACATGTACCGGTTCCGGGTGCCGCAGCTGTACAACCTGGGCGATAGCGGACCTTATTTCCACGGCAGCAGCAAACAGACCCTGCGCGACGTTGTGGAATACTTCAACAAAGGGATACCGGAAAACACGCACGTGCCGGCATCGCAAATATCGCCGTACTTCCAGCCGCTCAACCTGAGCCCGGCGGAAGAGCGCGATATCGAAATATTTCTCCGGGACGCCCTGCACGATCCGAACCTGAAGCGCTATGTGCCGGATCATGTACTGTCGGGCTTCTGTTTCCCGAACAACGATCCGCAATCGCGCCGCGATATCGGTTGCGAATAAAAGAGCGGCGTTGACAGGCAGTAAAAAGGCCGCCGGATCGGGAATTTTTCCCTTCCGGCGGCCTTTTTACTTTTAGAAGAGGTCTGGAATTTTACCGCCGGGCTCCTGAGGTGTTCTTATAACACGACCCGAACGGTTTCGATTTTCCGGTCGCTGACCAGTTCGAGGATAAACGTTTTTCCATCGAGTTTCAGGTGAGCGCCCTGCTCGGGGATCGTTTCGGTCGTCGTGACCAGGTACCCGGAAAGGGTGTGATAATCGCCTTCGGGGATTTGCAGGCCGGGATATTTTTCATTCAGATAATCGACTTTCAGGCGGCCGGAAAAAATAAACTCGGTACCCGAAACCTGTGCTTCGATAAATTCCTCCTGGTCATGTTCGTCATCGATTTCGCCAAACAATTGTTCGAGGGCGTCTTCGAGGGTCACCAAGCCCGCCAGGCTGCCATACTCGTCGACCACGCAGGCAATGCTGGACCGCGATTTTATGAATTTGTTCAGCAGGTCGTTGATTGCAATGGTTTCCGGCACAAAGGAGATGGGCAATACCATGTCGCGAATCCGCCGGGGTTGGCTAAACATTTGCTGCACGTGCACGTACCCGAGCACCTTATCCAGTTCGCCATCGGTGACGATAATACGCGACAGGCTGCTTTCCACGAATATCCGTTGCAGGTCTTCCACGGGGGCGCTACCGTCGATGTACACAATCTCGGGCCGTGGAGCCATGCAATCTTTTGCCCGTACGGCCTTGAGTTGCAAGGCATTTTCAAGCAAAGCCGTCGCTATTTCTTCTTCGCCGTTGGAGCCGGTATTTTGCTGGACGAAGAATTCGAGCAGCGCTTCGTCGCCTTCAGAAGGCTGGGTGTACATGTGGACGAGCAGTATTTTGCGGAAGAGCAACAGGAAAAAAAAGAGCAGTAAAGCCACGAGTGCGGGCGCTACCCAGCCGCTACCCAACAAATAATATGCTGCCGGGCCGCACCATACCGCCGCCGCAACCGCCAGCGCGGTAAGCAACAGCGTGGCGCCAAGCGAATGGCCGCCTATTTGAAGGGTTGCGGCCCATCCGCTGAATCGTGATCGAGGCTCGTCCATAAGGGTACGTTTATATCGCCGTGCAGGCTATTTCAGCGCTTTATCCAACTGTTCTGCCTTGATAATGCCTTTGGGCACCGTAATCTTCCAGAACGAAAAATCCTGGTTGGCTTCCAAACCAAATCCGTAGATGACTTCACCCGGTTTGGTCACCTTCACAAATTTTTCAGTGTACACTTTTTCGGTTTTTTCATCCCAAAGCAATTCTTCCGTTTCCAGTTTTTCCTGCTCAATGGTGGTCAACACTACACTGTCGCGGGTGGTGACCAGGCCCTTGTCCTGCTCGCGGATGGCAAATTTGGCCGTTAATGTACTGCGAACGCGCAGGTCGGGATTCAGAAATTCGACTTTTATGCCGTCGGGAAATTCCTGCCGGGGGTTTTCGTGTTCGATATAATACATCAACGTGGGCGCTGTAATGCGAACCCGTACTATGGCGCTATCGGAGTACAAAATCTCCACATCCCGGGCGATCTCCACGTTTGTATCATCCTGGGTATATGCCTTTTCCTGCCGCCGTGAAACGGCATCGCATCCGGCCCAGCTCAAAACGCCGGCCAGCAGGAGACAGGAATAGATCAGAACCCGGAAATAAATACGCATTTTTCAGGTATTATTCAGGAGATAAGTTGTCGGAACCCAAATCGAAACACCAGCAACAAACCGACTACGATCAGCAGCAGGTATTGCACCGGTACGAGGACAAAAGCGATCAGGTGCAAGCGGTCGAGCAAGTACATCAGGAGAAAAACAGCGCCGATCGTCATCATCAGGCTCGATAGTTTGCCAAACCCCGGCACCTGGTCAAACGACACATTTTGCCGGATCACTCCCAGGCTCAACATCATCGATACCACCGGAATGACCTGGGTGAGCAGGTTGGTATTCATGATACTGCCGCCCCGTTCAAAAAGGAAAAGGTAAATGCTCAGCGCAACCGAAAATATGCCCGGGATACAAACGGCGTACACTAAAAGTGCGTACAAATATTTCCAGGGCGACACGTGCCCATCTCCGCGCGCTACCCACCCGGCGAGCAGGGTGATGAGCGGAATAAGCAGGAAATAGCCTACGATTGCCAGGGGATGTTCGCTGAGGTAGTCGAAAAATTCGCGGAGCGTCATGTAGTCGTTTAAAGTTCGTTGTTTTGAGGGTTTTTTATGGAATTCCGACACAAAAGTACCGCATCTATGCCCGGCAACAAAGACCGTTTTGCTGAATTCTGTCGCGAGACGTATGTGCCGCTCCACCTGCAACCCTGGTGGCTCGATGCCGTATGCGGCGCCGAACACTGGAATGTGGCGGTGGCGACCGACGGGCGTGGTCATGCAACGGGCGTTTTACCCTATTTCCTGACCCGGCGTTTGGCCCTGCGCGTCGTGCAAATGCCTCCTTATACGACCTATGCCGGGCCCTGGCTCCGGTATCCCGACGACCGGGTTTGGCCGGAGTACCGCCGCATCAGCTTCGAACAACAAACCGTTTCGGCGTTGATCGAACAAATGCCGCGCACGGTGTTTTGGATGCAGCAGTTCCGGCCCGAAGTCCACTATTGGTTGCCGTTTTACTGGACCGGCTACCGACAAACGACCCGCTATACCTATGTGCTGCCCGCCCCCGCCGATTGGGCTGCTTTTTACGCCGGTTTGAAAGATAGTTTGCGGACCGAACTGCGCAAAGCGGAGGAACACGCTACCATCAGTTGGGGGGCGGATGCCGGGTTGGCATACCAACTAAACCGGCAATCTTTTGCCCGAAAAGGGCAGCACACACCCTATCCTTGGCAGCCTTTCGAGCGGTTGCACCAGGCGCTCGCTGCGCGCGGGCAATCAGCCGTGTTGACGGCGCGCGACCGGGATTCCGGCGCCGCAATGGCCGCTTTGTACCTGGCCTTCGACCATCGGCAAGCGTCAGTATTGCTCACCGGCCTGGATCCGGCATTCCGGCACACGGGGGCCCTGCATGGTTTGTACGCCGCGGCCGTGCGGTTTTGTATCGATCGCGGCTTAAGTCTCGATTTTGAAGGAAGTATGCAAGCGGGAATTGAACGCGTGTTCCGCGCTTTCGGCGGAGCGCCGACTCCTTATTTCCGCGTATGGCGGGCCGGCAACCGGTGGCTGGATCTGCTGTATCGCCCGTGTGCCTAGTAGTAGTCGTCGAGGTACTAGCGCACCATCCGGAAAAAAATGTTGGAAAACCAGTTGGAATCGGCTTTGATCAGTGTGTCCAGCGTCTGGTTGGCTTTGTGCGAGAGCATGCGGATATCTTTGACGACGTTGCAAAAAGTTTCGGATTCCGGACAATTGGCTTCCACACTGGCTACTTCGTCGAGCACTTTAAGCATGGGCTCCAGTTCTTTTTTCTTGCGGTGGATGATGATCTGGCGAACCACTGTCCACATGTCTTTTTCCGCGTAGAAATACTCTTTGCGTTCGCCTGATTTTAATTGTTTGTGCACCAGGCCCCAATCCATCAGCGCCCGTAGATTCATGTTGGCATTCCCGCGTGAAATAGACAGTCCTTCCATAACTTCGTCGGCGGTCAGGGCTTCCGGGGCGATGAGCAGTAAGGCGTGTACCTGGGCCATGGTGCGGTTGATCCCCCAATCGCTGGCCATTTTACCCCACGACTCGATAAACTTTTGTTTGCCTTCCTGGATTTCCATATTGCTACATCAAAGGGTTGGAAAGAAGTTGGTTTGATATCCTGACCAAATAAATATCTTTTTTGCCTATTTTGTTTTCAAAAAAAATTGAAAACTGTGAATTCGTCGTACGTCCTAACTTTTTCAGGGTTAAAATGTTCTGAAACTAAAGGTTAGATTTTCCATGACAGATCCTGAACACTATCTGGAGTCCGATACGGGAGGCGTCCTTACCGATCAGATCATGCGCTTGTTGCGCGACCGTGAATCGGACAACACGCCTTTGGTACTCGAACTTATCAGTGGCGGCGGAGCCAACCGCCGGCTGCTGGGGTACTTGTTTGGGATTGCCGTTTTTCATGCGAACAAAGAGTTGGGGGGCCGCGCCATGGGTTTGCTGCAGCGGTTTGCCACTGAAACAACCGTTCGGCAAGCGCAAAAACTGCGCGAATCGGCAGCCTATCACTACGACGAGGCCGAGTATTTCAGCCGTTACCAGAGCGCAGAAATTGATCTGTTCGACCTGCTCCTTGCCAGTAAGATGTGTCTTTGGCACCGCAACCGGCCGGGGCAGGGGAGCAACGCCCAGGTAGCCCATCAAACCCTCGACCTGCGCCGGTTTCAGTCCGATACCCTTTCTCCTGCGCTGGCTACACTCGATTTTCTGAAGTTTGTCGCCCTGCCCGCACACCGGGATTTTGATCTGCCCGGTGCAATTCCACTGCTCCTGCAACTTCCACTGGAAATTTTGATCATCGAAAACATCCGGCTGGATGTTTTTCCGGTGGCGCTGTTTTCCCTCCCCCGGCTCAGTACACTAATCCTCCGAAAGGGCAATCTCCGGGTAAAAAACCCGGTACAGATGCCGGCTGGAGGGCCGTTCGGCAGCACGGCCCTCGAAAAATTGATCGTGGAGGGCTATCCGTTGAGCGGTGAGGCACAATTGGGGCCTTTCCCCAACCTGCGCGAGGCAGTGCTGTTGCGGTGTAGCCTCAACCGGCTCGATTTTTTGGAGCAGTCGCGCCGACTGGAACGGCTGAACCTCAAGTTTAACCACCTGGAAGACCTGCCCGCTTTTCTGTCGGATTGTACCGAATTGCGATCGCTGGAACTCAGCGGCAATCCGTTTCGCAAAATCGAACTCGACTTAACCCGCATGCACCAACTGGAGGATGTGGAAATAAAAATGCAAACACGGCTGCCGGGAAATTTCCGGCTGTAGCCACCCGCTTATGCAAACGGTCGCCCGCATTCACGACGAACTCGCCCGCACCAGTATCGAACTCCTGTTGCGCGAGCCTTTTTTTGCCCATGTGTTCGGCAGCCTCAACAAAGAAGTGGTCGGCCCCGGCCATCCCGTGGATACCCTGGCCGTCGGGCTGGGCCAAAATACGTTGACCTTGTACGTAAATGCCCATTTTTGGGATACCGAATTGACCGACCCAGGTCATCGCTATGGTGTGGTCAAGCATGAAATGCTGCACCTGGTATTCCGCCACTTGTTTGTGCGCGAACCTTTTCTCGACCCTCAGTTGTTGAATATTGCCTTCGACCTGGTGGTAAATCAATACGTGGAGCGGGCCCTGCTGCCCGAGGACAGCATTTTTCTCGGATCTTTTCCCAATCTCGCCCTGCAACCTGGCCAAACCTGGTTCTATTACTATAAAAAACTGGAAGACCTGCGCCAGGGCCGCGGCGGTGAGGCATCGGGTTCGCCCGAGCAGGAGCTGCTCAATAACATTCGCTCCGATTCGCATGGACTGGAACGGCACCAACCCTGGCGTGAGATCCGCAGCCGCAGCGAACTGGAGCGCGATGCCGCCGAAATGCACCTCGACAGCCTGTTGCGCACCGCCCATCAACGCACCAGCGCGCATGCCTGGGGGGCCTTGCCCGGCGACGTGCGTGAACAACTCGAACGCCATTTGCTCCGCCCGGGGCCTTTATTGCACTGGCGCCTGGTATTACGGCTGTTTGCCGAAAGTGCCTCCAAAACCCGGCTGAAAAACACGATCAAGCGCCCCTCCAAACGATATCAAACGGTACCCGGCCTGCGCATCCGGCACCGGCAACGGCTGCTGGTGGCTATCGATACCTCCGGGAGCATTGGTCAGACCGAACTGGGATTGTTTTTTGGCGAGATATTCCACCTTTGGCGCACGGGCGCACAGGTTGAAATTCTGGAAGCCGATACAAAAGTGTATCAACAATACCCCTATCGCGGCAAGGCGCCCGAGCTCGTAACGGGCCGCGGCGGCACCGATTTTAACGACACCCTCGAATACGCCAACCGCACCAAACCCGATGGACTGATATATTTTACCGACGGCTACGCCGAACGCCCGCGGGTGCGCCCCTGCGTACCGGTACTTTGGGTCATTTCGCCCCGTGGTTTGGAACCGCGGCTGCCGGCATGGTCAGACCTCCCCGGCCGCAAAGTAAAAATGCGCTAACGGGCCGGGTGGGATAGTTTCAGGCTCGAGGCTTCATGGTTAGTTTTACAGACCGGCGGGATTGGAGTCCTGAAGAAATTAGATGGGTTTTCGCCTGATGTAATGCCGCCACCGGTATAGATTAACGCTCCATTGATGTTGGTAATCCCTCCGTGCACACCAGGCGTGAACTACCCATTGAGGGAAAATAAGGCTGCCGTTTACAGTAACCGTTGCCCCGGTGGTGATAAAGTCGCTGTTGCCCGATCCGGTAAAGGTCAATGTTCAGGCGACGACAAAATTAGGGGCCAGCAAAAAATAAAGGTCGCAGGCTTGCGTACCCGAGCCCCGGGTGAACGTCGCCGCGCTCCCGCTTTCCACACTGGAGTTACAACGCAGGCAGGAAACAGTGATCCGGCGGGCGGAATTGTTGCCCGAAAAAATGACGTTGGAACCGTTAGAGACGTTCAGCGATTGCATATAGGTTAAGGAGGAGAGGGTATTATTATACTCGAAAATCCACTGATACATACATCGTCGGTAATCAAAAACACGCCAAGGGAGTCCCAATTTGCGGCGGTGCCCCAGGCGCCCCCGGAGGCGCCGATCCAAGTTTTGGTATCGGCCCATAAAGCAAGGGAACTCAACAAAAAAGCGAATACGACGGAAAGTACCATTTTGCCATGGTCATGAGATGTTGCAAATGGTAGGTGATAATGGTTGTGATTAAATCGGTCTGTCCATTGCATTTGTTCGGTTCAGGGGCATGTTCGGATTTTCAGGCCGGGCTCCAGACATGTGCTTATCTGTGAGTCAGCAGATAGTGCCCCGCACTTCGCCGAAGCCAACCCGCAGCTCGCCTGCTTGCGCCAGGCCCCGCATGATCACCGTATCCCCGTCCTGAAGAAAGGTGCGGGTGGCGCCGCCGGCCAACGGAATCGGGTGCTGCCCGGCCCACGAAAGTTCGAGCATCGAACCGAAACTGCCGGGCGCCGGGCCGCTGATCGTGCCGGATGCCATCAGATCGCCTACCCGTACGTTGCAGCCGTTCACCGTATGATGGGCCAGTTGTTGGGCCATCGACCAATAAAGATAGCGCATATTGGTGCGGCACACAACAGTAGGACCGGCGCCAGCAGCTTGAATGGCCACCTCCAGGTGAACGTCGTAGTGCTGGGCTCCTCGGGTATGTAAATATTCGAGCGGGGTCGGGTTTTGGCGCGGGCCTTTTACACGAAAGGGTTTGAGCGCTTCCAGGGGCACTATCCAGGGAGAAAGCGAAGACGCAAAATTCTTGCCCAGGAAAGGGCCAAGCGGCACATACTCCCAGCGCTGGATGTCGCGCGCGCTCCAATCGTTGAACAACACCAGGCCAAAAATGTACTCATCGGCCTGTCCTGCTCCGATCGGTTGGCCCAGCGGGCTGTCTTTACCGATAATAAATGCCATTTCCAGTTCGAAATCCAGTTGCCGGGAAGCGGCAAACACCGGAGTTTCTTCTCCTTTGGGTACGATTTGCCCCCAAGGCCGGCGCACCGGCGTGCCGCTTACCACGATACTCGACGAGCGGCCGTGGTAACCAACCGGTAGCCAACGCCAGTTGGGCAGCAGCGGATTGTCGGGGCGAAACATCTTGCCCACGTTGGTAGCGTGTTCGATGCTGCTGTAAAAATCGGTGTAATCGCCGATTCGCACCGGGAGGTGCATCCGGGCGGTACGCCGATCGGTCAGCAGGGAAGCGGCATTTTCAGGGCGTTGGGGCAGGCACAGCCATTGCTGTACTTTTCGGCGAATGCGGCTGGTAACCGGCTTGCCCAGGGCGATAAAATCGTTGAGCACCGGTTGTTCAAAGATTTTGCTAAAAAAACGGCGTTTGCCGAACAGGCCGGCAGCGGCGGCGGCGGCCAGGTCCACAATATGATCGCCGATAGCGATACCGGCACGGGGCCGGCCGTCATTTTGGTCAAAAACGCCAAAAGGCAGGTTGTGGATGGAAAAGTCGGTGTCGGCGGGTAATGTGAGCCAGGTTGTCATGGAGCAAAAATCGGAATTCCCTATTGGCTGTGATAAAAATACGGATCAAAACTTTGGATGGACGGGGCATTCCGACAACGGCAATCGCCACATTGCTCCGATGGGTGCTAATTTTGGCGTACCTTTGTTGCCCGGCCCGTATGGGTTTTGATGACCCACATTGACCATATTGATCACATTCCCCCACATTGACCACATTCACCACATTCCACTCAAACCTTTATCCATATCATGGCAGAGAACGCGAATCAACAACCAGCCATCAATATTGAAATTTCTGAAGACGTGGCGGAGGGCATCTACTCCAACCTGGCGATCATTTCACATTCCAATGCTGAATTTGTCGTGGATTTTATCCGGCTCATGCCCAATGTACCCAAAGCAAAAGTGAAAGCGCGGATCGTGCTGACGCCGCAACACGCCAAACGTCTGTTGTATGCCCTCAAAGATAACGTGCAGAAATACGAACTGCAGTTTGGCAAAATTGACGAGCCCGAGCAGCCGCAGCTCCCGCCGATGAATTTCAACACCCCCCCCGCACAAGCCTGAACCATCGCGAGGCGTAGTTTCGGGAACAGTTGAGGTTTTACTGTTCCCGAAAAAATTTCTGTGTTTGGTCGTTCTCAAAAGTTGTGGGCCGCACAGCAGGGGCGTTGCCAGCCTCGGCATCGAACCGGAAAGATGAATCACTGTTCCATTCCAGGATGCCATACAAGGTTTTACCCGACAAGGGGCCGGTTTGGAAACCGTCCAGATCCAGTTCGGCAGGTTGTTTCCGACAATCATAGCGGTAGTCCATGGCAATCGTATCCACCTGGCTGCCAAAACGAACGAGCCATAATGCTTTCCCATCGGATTGAAACTGGAACGATTGCCCCTCGCGGTTGGTCCAATGACCCTCCAACGACCGGCAGGGCGGATCGGTACAATGGATAAATGGCAGAAGGGCAAGAAGGGCTATTCCCACCTGAGCTGCCTTTAGGTAAGCGTTGTGCTGCATCATGTTTTCGAATTTAAAACATGTTTGGAATTCCATGTTGCGGCAAAAACGGGAAAATCCAAACTTGTTCTACTGCTGAGACTCTGGGGAGAGACACTCAAATGCCCTCTGAGGTGGCAAATATCCTCCAGCGGGCACTTAGAAACCGTCAAAGCATCCCTTCGTCTGCAAAACTGAAATACCCTCGCTCGGAAACGATGAGATGATCCAACAAGGGCAAATCAAGCATTTCTCCGGCTTTGCGCAACCGGCGCGTCAAATCGATATCGGCCTGACTGGGCTGCAAACTTCCTGAAGGATGGTTGTGTACCGCAATCAATGCGGCAGCGCGCGCGTCGAGGGCTGTTTTGAACACTATTTTCACGTCTACCACCGTGCCGGCCGTGCCGCCGCTGCTCAGGCGTTCGCGGCTGAATACTTCGTTGGCTTTGTTGAGGCAGAGCAACCAAAATTCTTCGTGGTGCAAATCGGTCAGCAACGGCGCCACCACCTGAAAAGCGTCGCGGCTGCTCGCGATGCGCGGGCGCTCGCGCAGGTCGGACAGCTGCCGGCGGCGGCCAATTTCGAGTGCGGCGGCAATCGTAATGGCTTTGGCTTCGCCGACGCCTTTGAAACGAAGCAGTTCCGGCACTGAACGCTTGCCCAATTCATGCAGGCTGTGATCAACAGACGCCAGTATTTTTTGAGCCAGTGTAACAGCGCTTTCGCCGACTGTTCCCGACCCCAGCAAAATAGCCAGCAGTTCGGTGTCGGACAAGGCGCTCTTGCCCTTCAACAACATTTTTTCACGGGGGCGGTCTTCTTCAGCCCAGGCCGGAATGGCGCGATAAACAGAGTCGGGCATGGTTATACGTACGTTTGATGGTTACCCGGTTGCAACGTCCGGTCTTGATTAAAAAAGAACAGGCAACGAAAATACGGTTCTTGATGGAATTCGGCTCCGGATTTATCCGCATGTATGCTCAAATAAAAAAACTAAATTCCCCGACAATACCATCAGTGATTTTGCTTTTTTAACGAATTGACATAAAATTGTTTTTAAATGACACTTTTTTCTATTTTGTAGTGTTGCTATCTTTCGGTCCTTAATTCTGTTGATATTTTGTACCCCGGTACGACTATTTAAACCAAAGTATAAAACTTCCCTTTATGAGAATTCAGCGACTGATGAAAGCCGCCGGCTTTACGTATTTGTTTTTCAGTGCCATAAGCTTAGCTGCGCAGCATAAAACCCTGCAACCTTTAATCCTGTCTTCTTTAATCACTGTCGGTCCGGAACAAACACCTCTTGCACAAGATACCTATACCAGCACGTTGCAGCATGCCAAAACGCTGGCGCCCGAAGCAGAACCCGATCCGGCACGCATCCACGCTTGTCCGAACGACAGCATGCCCACCATCCGTTATGTATTGGAGCCAGACGGAACCACATCGGTTAATAATAATTTCCGGTTTTACCTGGAATGGCCTTCCTCTGATGCTACCTGTTTCCACAACCCGCCTGCGCCTATTGTAATCGGGCAAACTACACCACCTCAGTGGGTTTATTTTTGGAATTTCGGTGACGGCACCTATGCCGGCGACAGCGTAGTGTTCCATGCTTTTAATCCCGGTACATTTAATGTGGAGGTGGCCTTGAAACCCACCTATACCGACGACCACGACCCATTCAAAAAAGCGAAAATGCAACGGGCGTTGGCGGTGCCGGATCCATCTACTACCACAACAGCCACCAAACCGGTGGACAACAGGATCATAGACCAGGGCTCGAACCTGAAACTGGCGGTCAACTGGCAGGCATCGCGCCCCACCGGCATGCTTACCTTCGCCGTGTCGTACCGGATGCCGGCCAATTCGGAAGGGCAGGTCATATTTTTATTTCCGGATTACATGTTCGACGCTGTGCACACCGATTGGGCGCCGAGTATTGAACAAGGGCAATCGGTTGCTATTCCAGCCGACGTGTATACCACAGCGGCATTGGACGGCTATTCCTGGTCGTTTAATAACAACACAAACTTTCAGCGGGACACCACGCTGTTTGTAGACCTGCGGGTTCCGCTCAACCTGCAAAACAGCATCACCAACACGTCTACCGTGCAGGAAAACGTGTATGCCGCTATCGCTTTTAAATCGGGCGCTCCCGCCAACGATCAGACCGTGCCCGGTGGCAGCGACGACGTTCCCGTTGTGAAAACGGCCGCCCCGCCGCCCCTGGCCAAACAACCACAATCATTTTTTGACCTGCTTTTTGGGACCACCAAGACCGATGAAACAGGCACTGTTACCTCGCCTTACGACTACAATACCTACGAGGAACAGTTTATGCCCATAGCCGTCAACTGGTCCTCCGATCCCAACTTTTTGATCGTGGAACCGCAGGTACTCGCTCCCGGATCGTCCAATAACACGTTAACCTATACGGCCGGCTTCCAAAATAACGGCTCTGCTTCGGCTCTGCGCCTGGCAGTAAAGGTGGGTGTCGACCCACTTTTGGTGGCAGGCAGCGTCAACACACAACAGTTAGTCCCTACCTGCATGAATGCTACGCCGGCGTTTGTAAACGATTCGCTTGTTTGGTCCAATGAAAATAAAGACCCAACTATCCCGCCTTCCTGCCCCTTACCGTCGCTGGGCGATTCCCGTCAATTGGGGTTTGCAGAGGACGAATCGTGGGGAATTGTGAAATATCAAATCCAAACACCCAGTTCGCCACTGATCGACGGCCAGGTCATCCGGGCCCAGGCCATCATACGCATGGATGCAGGTCGGGATACCACAGATATATGTGAGGTGCGCGTCGGTACGCCGGCATTTTGTTACGTCAACCTGTTTGGTCTGAAATACACCCAGCAATTGGTCAACGATGAACACCGGAACGGACTGGGTATAGCCCTCACTATGCGCCGGCCGCTCGGAAAAGTGAAAAACCCCGGCTTTGAGGTCCGAAAAACCGGCCTGATCAACCTGGACAATTTTCCGCTTTTCTGGTGGCAGGCCGAACTGGGTTATGGTCAAACCAAGCTGCAATACCCCATGAGCGACAGTTTTTTCCTGCGCCACATCGATGCAACGCCCTTCATGCTGCGGTTCATTGCCAAAAAGCCGGCGTTGAAATTCGGCTCCAAAAAAATCGAGCGGGGCTGGGGTATTTCAGCCGGCTATACTGCTTCTTACCTGTTCAGCAGCCGGCGCAACGGATCGGACGACACTGGCTTCGATCAATTTTCCTTCACCGAACGGCTGGATCATTCCATCAGCGTTTCCGGCGATTTCCTCAATTTAATCGGCCACCCCGGGCTATCGGTAGGCGCCGGCTGGCGCTGGCGCAACTCCAATATTACCGGCCAGCGCCAATGGTATCAAAACGCCTTCGTTTACCTTCATTATACTTTTTCCTACCGCTTCCGCAAGGAATTCGGTTGGCTTTAAGATAAAACGACATCTCGAAACTCTGCTCAAATAAACCTGTACAGCCTGCCCAGCGGCTGTACAGGTTGTTTGCATGCTCCAATTAGCAAAACATGAAGGCATCAGGTATTTTTATTGTTCCCATACTGCTTGGTTTTTACGCTTGCACCACCAACCCGGCCACAGCTCCAAATAACGACAATGCCGCCCCTGGCGCCGAAAGTAACGCTGCACTACAGCCGGCCGAAGAACCCCCGGCCGTCAGCCAGGCCGATTCCATTCGTTTGCGCCACGAAGCCGATTCCCTCCTCCTCCTGACCCAAAACGATACGCTGCCCGACTCGTTGAAATCCGGTTTGTTTGCGGAGGCTTGTGCCAATTACCGAAAAATCCGGGCCAGCCAGGCATGGCATGATGCCTTACTCGACTATTGCCTCCATTTGCGGGATTTGGATGAAACGGATTCGATCGTCGCAGTTTTAAATCGCGCGATCCAACAGGCCTGGTGGCCCGACGACGGACTGAAAGGCCATCTCTACCTGATGCAGGGGTACATTCTGCGCAAATCAGACCGCAACTATGCAGCCCAATATTACCTGGAGAAGGCAAAGATGCTGTCCGACCAGTATGGAAATGTCACCGATGAAAATCCGGCAGGTGGCATCTACAAGACATTAGGCAGTGTGAAAACGCGATTGAGTGATTACGAACCGGCAATTAAAATTTTCTCCGAAGCACTCCTGCTGCTGGATGCCGATAAAATTCCAAGCCGCCAAATGGAAAATCAGATTACCCGGTCGGAACTGTACGCCGAAATGGGCATCGCTTACCAGTCGGAAGCCAACCTGGAAAAGGCGCTCGAACATTACCAAAAAGCCCTGGCGGTGTTGGATGGCATAAGACCCATCCCGAAAGGCGAGGACTTGGAGTGGTGGAATAATACCCGTGGAAATATTCTGACCAATATCGCCGAAATAAACCTTGAACTGCAGGCAGTCCCTGCAGCCGAAAAAGCGATCGGTACTGCGATAAAAACACTTAATCCAGACAAGTTTAATTACGTTTTCAATGCCTACAATACGTTAGCCGAGGTATATGTAGCCACCCACCGCGACAGCTTGGCCCAACTGGCCTGGCAACACGCCTTGGCCATCAGCCGCGAAGGCGGTGTGGAAAAACGCGAATTGAGTAAATTACTCAACCGCATTGGCTGGGATGCCTTTGAAAAATCAGAATATGGTACCGCCATCCAATACGCGCAAAAAGCATTGCACGAACTTTACCCGACTATCGATTCCACCGATTATCATCAAAACCCCAACTCTACAGTGATCGATCCTTCTCCCGAAAACACCGTGGCAGAAGCCCTCGATCTGAAAGGAGAAGCACTGTACCAACTGTACAAAACCGATTCAAAACAGCCCTACCTCATTCTGGCTGACAGCACAACCGCGCTGGCCATCGAAATGATGGAAAACCTCCGCAATGTGGTGGAATATGAATCGTCCAAACTGCGCTCGTCCGGGGATAGCCGCCGCTTGTTTGGCCGGATGATGCGTATTCTGTATGCTGAAAAAGAATCGGGGCTGGCCGATGCCACGGCCCGGGCCTTTAATTATGCCGAAAAAAGCAGGGCCGTGTTGCTCCGGCAAAAACTTGCTACCGACGCAGCCTTGCTCGAGGCCAACAAGACCGACACGCTCCTGGCCGAAGAACGGGACCTGAAAGACCAGTGGGTTCGTTTGCGTACCGACTTATTCGAGCGTCAAATGGAGCCCAATGATTCCCTAGTCAAAAAAGAAGACTCCATCACCCAAAAAATCAACCGGCGCATTTTCAAAATTGAAGGCCGGCTCCGGGATTTGCACGAGCAAATTGCGGTTAAATACAAGTTGTCGGCCGATGAGCATGAAAACCGGACGGCCGATGCGGTCGCGGTTCAAAAAAACCTGCTCCGCAGCAACGAAAGCTGGATCGAATATTTTACCGATCCCGACAGTAACCTGGTCTACCTGTTCGTCATCGACGAAAATGCCATTCAATTTTTGCGTCAACCGTACCAGGAACCGGATATCCGGGCGTTTATCGAAATGATCAACAACGAAGCCCTCGCAGAAAACCACGCCGGAGAGCCTGCCGTCTGGGGCGAATTTGTACGCCGGAACAGGTCATTGTATCAAACACTCCTCCAACCGGCTTTTGCCAAAAACATACCCCGCCGGCTGACACTTGTGCCCGACGGCGCGCTGGCCCTGCTACCTTTCGATGTCTTATTGTATGAACCCATAACAGCCGACAGCAATCAGGCGAAATACGACAGCCTGCCCTACCTTGTCAACCGGTGCCAACTGCGGTTGGTCCCCTCCGCTACCCTCGAATTGTGGTACAAAAACAAGCCGCGGGCCCGCAGCACGACTACGTATGCCGGGTTTGCCCCCGACTATTCCAACAGTCCGCTGCGCCAGGTAAAGTCGGGCGCCCAAGTAGTGCAGGATGCCGCAAATTCCTTTCGCGGCAAGGCATTCGTCGGGTCAAGCGCCAGTCTGGATACCTTTTGGCAACAAGCGCCCGGATGCGCCATTATCCATTTTCACGGTCACGCTGAAGCCTCTGATTCTATTCCCGACTATTCCTGGATGGCTTTCAGCGCAAGGCAACCGATTGCCTCCAGCGAGGCGAAAGCAGGAGAGGCAAATACACTGGGATCATCAGATCAACCCCTTTCCGGCAATATGGCAAACTGCCTGTTGGCCTACCAGGTATATAATTCGCACCTCAATGCAGCCCTCGTATTGTTGAGCGCCTGCCAAACGGGGTTAGGAAAAATTGCGCCCGGCGAAGGTACCCTAAGTCTGTCGCGCGCTTTTCAGGCAGCGGGCTGTCCTGCTACCGTAATGAGTCTGTGGGAAGTGCGCGACGATGCCACGGCCCAAATCATGCAACTTTTTCTGAAAAACATCCGGCAAGGCCAGGATAAAGACGAAGCGCTGGCAAAGGCAAAGCGCGACTATATCCGGAAATACCACCGCGAGTTTCCATACTACTGGGCCGGGTACGTACTTACCGGCACCGCCGACCCTGTCGATCTGCCCTGGTCAGTTTGGGAACACCCGGTGGTGCTGGCGGCTATCGGATTGCTGTTTACCCTGGCACTGTTTTACTTGCTCCGGCAGCGCCGCCGGGTTACGCGAAAGCGGGATTGAAGGTGCAATTGAAGTGGCCTGGAATTTTGTCGAGCCAAGTATGCCAACCAAAATTCCAGACTGTTTTTTATAACCCGGCCACACAAACGTATTTGATTTCCATAAACTCCTCGATTCCGTATTTGGAACCTTCCCGGCCAATACCGCTTTCTTTCATTCCGCCAAAGGGGGCGATGGCTGTGCCCAAAATACCCGTATTCACCCCCACCATGCCATATTCCAGCGCTTCGGCCACCCGGAAAATACGGCCTACATCGCGACCATAAAAATAGGATGCCAACCCGTAAGGCGTGTCGTTGGCCAGGCGGATTACCTCTTGTTCCGTCTCAAAGCGCGTCACCGGCGCCACGGGACCGAATATTTCTTCCTGCAAAATATCCATCCCCGGCCGGATGCCGGCTACCACCGTTGGTTCGTAAAATGTGCCTTCCAACGCATGACCGCCTGTTATGATTTGAGCGCCTTTTTCCACCGCATCGCCCAATAGCCGCTGCACCTTTTCGAGGGCTTCGGTATTGATCAGGGGTCCGATACTCACGCCCTGGTCGGTACCGGGGCCTACTTTTTGCTGTTGCACCGCGTGGGTAAATTTTTCCAAAAACCGGTCGTAGATGCCGCTTTGTACGTATAAGCGGTTGGCGCAAACACAGGTTTGGCCCGAGTTCCGGTATTTGGAGGCAATGGCGCCTTCCACCGCAGCGTCCACATCGGCGTCGTCAAACACGATAAAGGGTGCATTGCCACCCAATTCGAGCGAAATTTTCTTCACTGTATCGGCGCATTGCCGCATCAGCAACTTGCCCACTTCTGTGCTGCCTGTAAACGACAGTTTGCGCACCACAGGGCTCCGGGTAAGGGCTTGACCAATTGCCGGCGCATCGAGGCCGGTCAGGATATTGAGCACACCCGGCGGAAAGCCGGCCTGCCCCGCCAGTTCGGCCAAGGCCAGCGCTGAAAGGGGCGTTTCTTCGGAGGGTTTAATCACCACGGTACAACCGGCTGCCAAAGCCGGTGCTACTTTCCGGGTGATCATCGCATTCGGAAAATTCCAGGGCGTAATGGCCGCCACCACACCTACCGGTTCTTTGAATACCAATACCCGCAAATTAGCGGCGTGTGGCGGAATAATATCGCCGTACACCCGGCGGCCTTCCTCAGCGAACCACTCGATAAACGAAGCGCCATACCGCACCTCTCCCCTCGACTCGGTCATCGGTTTGCCCTGTTCGAGGGTCATCAGCAAGGCCAAATCTTCGGCGTGTTCGAGGATAAGATCGTTCCAGCGTTTTAACATGGCGCCGCGTTGGGCAGCCGTTTTCGACCGCCAGCCCGGCAATGCAGCTTCGGCGGCGGCGATGGCCCGTTGGGTTTCCGCGGCACCACAATCGGCCACGTGGGTAAGAATTTCTCCCGTTGCCGGGTTGGTGACGGCAAACGTATTTCCAGAGTCGGCTTCTGACCACACTCCATTAATATAGGCGTGTTGCCGCAGCAGGTTTGAATTTTTCAAAAATGACATGTGTATATGGTCCGTTTAATTCGGATTGTAATCCAGTCGGAGCATGGCCCCGGGAGCATCGTCGAATCCAGGCCGGTGAAATTGGTTCCAGTTTGGGAAGATCCGCTCCATTTCCGATCGAAGGTGCTGCAAATGACGCTGCAATGCCAAAATTTCATCGTGTTTTTCGGGCAGGTGCTGGCGCACGACTTCCCAGGCGCCCAAACTCCGTTCGATGGCAATTATCGCGATTTTAGCGCTTCCGTTCGCATCGCTTTGCAAGGGATCGTCAAAAGCGTCCTGATGTTCCATACTGCTGATCGCGCGGTGCACTTTTGCCGAGATAAAATACTGATACCATTGAATGACCTCCATAGCATCCTGGAAAAACTGCCAGTGCTCCACGTCAACGGGTTGTCCGTCTTCAATTTGCGCTTCCAGCTCTTCGCCTTTTTTTTCAAAAAATGGCGTGTTGGCGCGAAAGAAATCGTTGACCTCGTTCGCGTAGTACATCGTTTTTTCCCGCATGATTTTTTCCAGCGCTGCAATATCGGGGTCGGGTTTAGCGAGTTCTATATTATCCAATTCTTCCGGGTCAATCCCCATTTCTTCCATCATGCGGTTGAGCGTTTCGAGCACGTCTTCAAAACTCTTTTTGATGTTTTGCCAGAAGGCCGGGTCGGAAGGATCTTTCGCTTCGTCGGACAGCTCCTGTTCGTCGGCATATACGCGGCAACGGGCCGTGAACGGGCACCGTTCGCACCAGCGGTCGCAGTAATTATGTACTCCGGCGATAAAATGCTCTTCCATAAATGCGGTTTTCAGAATAGATGTTCAAAGTAAGCGCTTTTCTTTTCAAATTCGCCTTCTCGCAGTATTACTAATAGATGCAGTGGAAGGCCTTGATGGTCAAAAAGCCCTTCACAGCAACCAGTCTGCTTTTCTTGTCAACTCTTATGCCGTAATGCTTATTGCTCCAACGCAAAATTTGCCGTATGAAACAAAAACTTCGCATGGGGATGGTTGGCGGCGGGATCGGCGCCTTTATCGGCGCTGTACACCGCATGGCAGCCACCCTGGATGGTGAGATCGAACTCGTTTGTGGCGCGTTCAGCAGCGATCCGGAAAAATCTAAAGCCTCCGGGGCGCAATTAGGCCTTCCACCCGACCGGGTGTACAATTCATTTGCTGAAATGATCAAACGGGAAGCTCGAATGCGCCCGGAAAAACGTATGCAGTTGGTGTCTGTCGTTACACCCAACTATATGCACTTTGCCCCCGCAAAAATGGCGCTGGAACACGGTTTTCATGTGATTTGCGATAAACCGTTGGCGTTCAATTTGAAAGAAGCTATTGCCCTTGAAAGAACCGTGCAAAAAACCGGACAATTATTCGCCCTGACCCACAATTACACCGGTTATCCGATGGTCAAACAGGCGCGCCAAATGATCCGGCGCGGCGAACTCGGCGCCTTGCGGAAGGTGGTGGTCGAGTATCCGCAAGGCTGGTTGAGCACCCACCTGGAAGCCACGGGCCAAAAACAAGCCGCCTGGCGGACCGACCCCCAACGCAGCGGCGTTGCAGGCGCCATCGGCGACATTGGTACCCACGCCGAAAACCTGGCTGAATATATAACCGGATTGAAGATCACCGAACTGTGCGCCGACATCAGCATTTTCGTGCCCGGCCGCCAGCTCGACGATGATGGAAATGTGCTGCTTCGTTTCGACAATGGGGCGAAAGGCATCCTGCACGCCAGCCAAATCAGTGCGGGCGAAGAAAACAACCTGAACATACGGGTGTACGGCGAAAAAGGCGGCCTGGAGTGGCATCAAATGGAACCCAATACCCTGCTGGTCAAATGGTTGGACCAACCCGCACAAATTTTCCGTACCGGCGTGGGGCCGCTTTATCCTGAAGCCCGGGCCCATACCCGCATCCCGGCAGGTCATCCCGAAGGCTATCTGGAGGCCTTTGCCAATATTTACCGCAATTTTGCCCGCTGCATACAGGCACGGCTGGAGGGAAAAGAACCCGATCCATTGTACGCCGATTACCCAACTGTGCAGGACGGAGTGCGGGGTATGCAATTTATCGAACGCACCATCAAAAGCGGAAAAAGCAACCAGAAATGGATCCGTTTTTAGATAGGGGCGTGCCACGTTCCGGCGATGACTCCGGTCATACACCAGGATGACGAATGCCTGTGGGCCGGCACGGAAATTTCCCGGAATTTTGTCGACTAATTCTGGCACGGACCATCCATGCCAGAATTTTTAATAAAATCCACGCTAAAATTCATGCCTGTATCTGAACAAGCCCTACTTTTGGGCTGTTTGGATTTTGTCTAAATCAACAAAGCGATTGTACTTGCCTTTTAACCACCCGCAATTATGCAACGCCGATTCCGTACGATTCCCGATCTGAAAAATCATGAAAGTGCCCGCGCGCTGTCGTTTGAAGACCCGGCATTGGCCGGCAAGCTCACAGCAATGGGATTGCTGCCGGGTACGCTGATCGAAATGGTGCGGTGTGCGCCGTTTGGCAAGGCATATTATATCAAAGCCGACGGTGTTCGGTTGGCGTTACGGGAGGAAGAAGCAGCCAGTATTTTAGTGGAAGTATGAAAGGCAGTGGGGAAAAATGGCTGAACGTAGCCCTGGTTGGTAATCCTAATAGCGGCAAGTCCACAATTTTTAACCAGTTGACCGGCTTGCGGCAAAAAACGGGCAATTTTCCGGGTGTTACAGTAGATATCAAGCAAGGGCGCCTGCGATTTCCCAGTGGTTCCGAAGCGATACTGACCGACCTTCCGGGCACCTACAGTTTATATCCGACTTCTTCGGATGAAAAAATCGTCGCAGCGGTTTTGTCCAACCCTAAAGACGCACATTACCCAAATGCCATTGTGTATGTGGCCGACGCCACCCACCTGGAAAAGCACTTGTTGCTTTTAACCCAATTGATGGATCTGGACCTTCCGGTATTGCTGGCGCTGAACATGTCGGATACGGCTGCGGAGATCGGGATCAAAGTTAATGCGGCCAAACTGGCCGAACGGCTGCAAATCCCGGTAGTAGCGGTAAGTGGCCGAACCGGGGAAAACATCCAGAAATTGATCGGTGAAATCGAAAAACTGCTCGGCACAGCACCCGAAAGCAGGAAGCCGTTTTACCCCTTGACGGAAATAGAAAAACAGGTAGCGGAAGCCGTTTGCCTGAACCTGGGGCTGGAAAATTCTTACCAGGCCCTGCTCGTGGCGCACCATCATACGTGGTTGCCGTATTTGTCGGCCCAACACCATCAAACGCTACAAGCCATCGCACAGACAAAGGGCTTTGTGTCGCTCCGTGCCCAGGTAGATGAAACCCTCGACCGCTACGACCGCTTCACCCCCATCGTCCAGGAAGCCGTCCAGCATCCTCCGCAATTCCCCAGCACACCCACCGACAGCATCGATAATATCGTCACGCACCGGTGGTTCGGCCCCTTGTTCTTTTTTGGCATCATGCTGTTGATCTTCCAGTCGATATACGATTGGAGCACGGTGCCGATGGACCTGATTGAAAATTTTTTTAGCGGGCTCAACATTTGGTTGAAAGTGCACCTGCCCGAACACTGGCTGACCGACCTGCTGACCGACGGAATACTCGCGGGCTTGAGCGGTATTCTCGTCTTTGTACCGCAAATAGCCATTTTATTTTTCCTTGTCAGCCTTCTGGAAGAGGTGGGCTACATGGCACGTGTTGTTTTTATGTTCGACAAAACGATGCGGCGTTTTGGTATGAGCGGGCGCAGTGTCGTATCGCTCATCAGTGGCGGAGCCTGCGCCGTTCCGGCCATTATGAGCAGCCGGACTATCGGCAACTGGCAGGAACGGTTGATTACCGTGATGGTGACACCATTTATCAGTTGCAGCGCCCGCCTGCCGGTTTATGCCGTTTTGATCGGCCTGGCCGTACCGGCCAAGCGGGTGTTGGGCATCCTCTCGTGGCAAAGCCTGACCTTCGGCAGCCTTTATGCGCTTGGCGTTTTGGCCGCTTTTGCTTCGGGATTTGTGATGAAAAAGGTGTTGCGCACACGCGAACTTTCCTATCTGGCTATTGAACTGCCGGTGTACCGGATGCCGCACTGGAAAAACCTGTGGTTGAACGTTTGGGAAAAAGTGTCGGCATTCGTGATCGGCGCAGGGAAAATTATCCTGATCATATCCATTTTCTTGTGGGCACTCGCGCGGTTCGGACCCGGCAATGCCATGGAACAAGCTGCCGTGGACGCAAAAACGCATGCCGCTGCGCAACAATTGAACGACACTGCCACGGCAGATCTCATAGCAGCTTATCAATTGGAGGCTTCGTATGCAGGCAATTTAGGCCGCTGGATTGAGCCGGTGATCCGGCCCCTGGGGTATGACTGGAAAATCGGGATCGCCATTATTGCCTCTTTTGCTGCCCGAGAGGTTTTTGTCGGTACCATGTCCACTATTTACAGCATCGGCAGTTCGGAAGACGATCTCTTGCTCCGGCAGAAAATGAAAATGGCCACCTTTGAAGACAACGGCCAACCGGTGTACACCTTGGCCACAGCGCTGTCGCTACTGGTTTTTTATGCACTGGCTATGCAATGCATGAGTACCCTGGCCGTGGTGACTCGCGAAACCGGCAGTTGGAAATGGGCCCTTATTCAGTTCAGTTTTATGAGCGTACTGGCCTATTGTGCCGCCTGGGCAATGTACCACCTGTTTGCCTGATCGTTTGTAGCGTAGGGGTTCAAAAAAGATCGGGATGCTGGTCCTTCACCGGTTCATGCAGATCGGGCCCATCGGTGCCTGCCGTATTGAGCCGGGCCGAAACCTGATACAGTTCCAGAATATCGTTGGCCGTTGGCGTTTGGAGCAGGGCCCGAATTTCTTCCGGGTCGCTGGTCTCCAGCCAACGCTGTTGCAATGCCGGATCGGGGAGCAACAGCGGCATCCGGTCGTGCAGGGCGGCCACATCTGCATTGGGGGTGGTTGTCACGATTGAAAAAGTGCGTTTGCGTACTTCGCCGCTTTTCCACTCATCCCAGATACCCGCCATCAGCAGGAGCCGGCCGTTTTTTAACCGGATGCGGTAGGGCACTTTGCGTTTGCCTGGCAGCGTACGCCATTCATAAAAACTGTCGGCCGGCACCAGGCAATGCCGGCGAAGGGCAGGGGCACGAAAAGAGGGTTTTTCCAGGATACCTTCTGCGCGGGCATTGATGAGTTTGCCGCTGTTGACGCCGTCGCGGCTCCAGTAGGGTACCAGCCCCCAAGCCATTTGTTGCAAGGTGTGGGGTTGGTCGTTAGCCAGTACGTAGGCCAGTTGCGTCGGCGCTATATTAAAACTCAGTTGCAGCACTGGCGGTAATTCGACTTCCGGCAATTGTTCTGCTATTTGGTTTTTGGTGGGAACAAAGGAATAACGGCCACACATGTTGCTGAAGGGAAAATTGTTTTAAAAGAAAGGGACGGATTCAGGCCTCAATTTACAAAAAATACCGGCTAAAACCGGCATTCAACCAGAAGTAGTTTCCTAAAACGTTCGTTTTCAAGGCCTTGAAATTTACCATTTTTAAAACGTAATGTTTGACAGAATTACCAACACCGTTCAAAAAGCGGATTTATAAACCCTTGAATGTCAAGCCTGACTTTTTCCCTATTTCAAACCGGCCGTGTGGATAACCTGCTAATAAAATGCGGACTATCCACATAGTCCCGGGCAAACGCCGTTTGGCGCGGCAAAATCGGCCGTTTGTGTGGAGAACAAGGCAATTCCTCTGTGGGAGTTAACAGCGAACGTGTAAATGAAACGACCAAGATACTTTTTCGCCGTGCTGCTAACATGGGTGTGAATAGCGCGGCAATATTTTGATTGCGAGCCTGGTAGTATGTCGATAACCTGTGTATAACCTGCTGTCGGATGGGAGTAGTAAAAAGGCTTTTTTCAGTTATGCAGTTTTCCACAAACTAACACTGCTAATGATGAGGGGTGTTTTTATTAATTTTAAACTAAGTAAAATTATTATCAATATTAGAATGGTGGAAAGCCGTTGGCGAAAAGGGTTCTACTTTTGTTTGTTTTAAAACAGAACCGGTTCGAACGCACCCGTTCGTCCTTTGCTTCCTGAATGGCAACCCATACAACAATGGCCACCCGTTTTCGATTTGTTGCAGATACCCAGATTGCCCCCGCCGTTAAAATTTGGCTGATTACCGGATTGGTCATGATCTTCTTTCAGATCGTGATTGGCGGTGTGACCCGGCTCACCGGAAGCGGGCTGAGCATTACGCGCTGGGAGATCGTTACAGGCGCTGTACCGCCGCTCAGTGCGTCCTCCTGGCAGGAGGCTTTCGCCTTGTACCAGCAAACGCCGCAGTACCACAAGATTAACCAGGGCATGACGCTCGGGGAATTCAAATTCATTTTTTTCTGGGAGTATTTTCACCGCTTGTGGGCACGCCTCATGTTTGTGGTCTTTATCCTTCCCTTCGGTTGGTTTTTGTGGAAAGGAATGTTTTCCAGACGCATATTGCCGCGGATGCTGGTCGTTGTATTTCTGGCCGGGCTAGAAGGGTTCTTTGGCTGGATCATGGTCGCCAGCGGATTGATCCAACGCCCATGGGTAAATGCCTACAACCTGACGCTGCATCTCTGCATGGCGTTGATAATTTACAGTTACCTGTTGTGGACAACTTTTATGGCCTACCAGCCTTATCCATCGGTTTTCCACAACCCAATGTTGAAACGATATGCCCGGTTGATGCTGCTGGTTACCTTCCTGCAGATTGCCCTGGGCGCTATGATGTCGGGCACAAAGGCAGGGTTATTTTACCCGACCTGGCCCGACATGCAGGGTAGTTTCTGGCCTGCGGTTTTATCGGATAGCGCCCATTGGGCGCCTGCCAGTTTTATCCATTACGACACCAATCCGTTTATGCCGGCATTGATCCAGTTTTTGCACCGGAACACGGCTTATCTCCTCACAGTCATGGTGTTGTATTTTGTCTGGCAAACCAATAAACGCATTGGCACACCGCGGATCCTGCAGGGGAACAGGCTTTTGCTTTTAGTAGTACTGGCGCAGGTTTTGCTGGGTATTTTTACGTTGCTGAATTGTTTGGCCCGTGTTCCGGTGACGCTCGGCGTGCTGCATCAGGCCGGGGCCGTTTTGGTGTTGAGCGCCGTCTTATATATGCTGTATCAATTGACCGGTGGAAAACTATCCACGAATGTGGAAAATACCCCTGCTGAATAATGCACACAATATGCCCGGTAATTAACAGTTCATTCTTAAGAATTTTGAACTTATCCACAGGGGCTATATCAGGGAATTAATTCATTTGAACGGCGGCCGCTGCAATACGCTTTCAAATCCGGCTTTTTCCCTATTTTTGCCAATTATACTTTTGATTATCTCCAGTAACGATGAATGCTCCGGTAAAAGAAGAAAACGGGTTTAGATATATTGAATCCGGCTCGGAAGGCGAGACTTTGTTATTGCTTCATGGTTTGTTTGGCGCTTTGAGCAATTTTGAAAGCATTTTTAAGCGGTTTTCGGATGATTATAACGTCGTGGTACCGATCCTGCCGATTTACGAAATGCCTATTTTCGAGGTTTCTGTGATGGGCCTTGTAGACTTTGTGACCCGCTTTGTCCGGTTTAAAGGTTACGACAAAGTGCACCTGCTTGGAAATTCATTGGGCGGGCATATTGCCCTGCTGTTTGCTTTGGCACATCCGGAAGTAATTGCATCAATTACCCTGACGGGCAGTTCCGGGTTATTTGAAAGCGCCTTTGGCACGGCCTTCCCCAAGCGGGGCGATTATGAGTATATCAAGCGCAAAACGGGCGATACTTTTTACGATCCGGCTGTAGCGACGAAGGAATTGGTGGATGAAGTTTTCGGCATCGTCAACGATCGGAATAAAGCCATCCGGGTAGTGGCTACTGCCAAGTCGGCCGTCCGCCACAACCTGGGCGATAAGTTGCATAAAATAAAAGCACCCACCCTCCTCATCTGGGGAAAACAGGATGCGGTAACGCCGCCATTTGTTGCCGAAAAATTCAACGAACTCATTTCCAACTCCCGATTGCATTTTCTGGATAAATGCGGGCATGCCCCCATGATGGAAAAGCCGGACGAGTTTAACGACATACTCGATGCCTTTTTGAAAGAGGTGATCGCCGAACGGGTGGAAGTTTGAGGGAAGGCCGGCAATCTGCGACAAACACATTTTGCAATTGGGAACTCAATCCAAATACTCTCCGTAGCGGGGTAAGTCAAAGTCCGGCGCTAGTAATACTTATTTGTAAGTATATTGTTTATCTAGCCGGTCAATTTTGCCTGCAGTGCGATCACTTGGGCCGGCATGCTTCAATTGGCGGGCATTTTACCGATAGGTGTCTTGTAGCCAGCGCTTAAACGCCGGATAATCTGCGGGCATAGCGACCGCAACTTTTTCTTTTGTCCGCAGATTGGCCAATGCGTCGGGGATTGGAATCCCGGTGGCCAGTATAGCTTCCACATCTTCCAGAAATTTTGCGGGGTGAGCCGTTTCCAGGATAACACCGGTTGCTTGGGGGTGCAGCTGTTGATATGCTTTCCAGGCGAGGTATCCCACTGCGCCGTGCGGATCGAGGATATAGTTGAATTGTGCGTAGACATTTTGCATGGCTTCGCGCGTCTGTGCATCCGAACTTGAAAAACCGGAAATATCGCGTGTCATAATGTTCCACGTGGAACCATACAGATCCAGCATACGGGCAAAATTGGAGGGGTTGCCGACATCCATCGCATTCGATAATGTACGGATAGAGGCGCGCGGTTGAAACGCGCCGGTGTCCAGATATTCCGGGACTACATCGTTTGCGTTTGTCGCCGCTACAAAATGCGCAACCGGCAATCCCATATGTTTTGCCAGGAGCCCGGCGGTCAGATTTCCGAAGTTTCCGGAAGGCACTACAAACACTATATTTTCTCCAAATCGGGCAGCCTGTTTGTACGCTTCCCAATAGTAAAACACCTGTGGAATCAACCGGGAAATATTGATACTGTTGGCCGAACTAAGCCGGAGGGATTGCCGAAGTTCTGCATCTAAAAAAGCTTGTTTGACTATGGCCTGGCAATCGTCGAATGATCCGGCCACTTCAAGCGCAGTGATATTGTGCCCCAACGTGGTCAATTGTTTTTCCTGCAAGGCGCTTACTTTTCCGGAAGGGTAGAGGATGACGACGCGAATACCGGGTGTTTGGTAAAACCCCGCGGCAACGGCACCCCCTGTATCCCCCGACGTCGCCACCAGGATGGTGAGCGGTTCATTTTCGTTCCGGTTGAAGTAGGCCATCGTTTGGGCCATAAACCGGGCGCCAAAATCTTTAAAGGCTAACGAGGGCCCATGGAAAAGTTCGAGTACATGCGTTTGGTGGTCCAGGGAAATTACGGGCGCCGGGAAGTCAATGGCGCGCTCAATAATGGTATGCAAATCATTGGCCGGAATTTCATCGCCGATCAGTGCCCGGGCAATGGTGAAAGCAATTTCTGTGAACGGGTAACGATCCAGGCCGGCAATAAAATCGCCGGGTAAAACAGGAATTTGAACCGGCATATAAAGCCCGTTGTCGGCGGGCAAACCCTGAAATATTGCCTCGCGCAGGGTAGCGCGTAATGATGGGTTATTGGTGCTGTACAAATGCATAAGGGTGAAAAAGTGAATGTTCCACGTGGAACATTGCGTTTTTTAAATTTTGGTGATAATGATTTCAACCCGGCGGTTTTGCGCCCGGAGTTCGTCGGTGCTATTATCGGTGATTGGTTTTTTAGGCCCGTACCCAATGGTTTGAATGCGCGATCCGGCGATTCCTTTGTCGATCAAAAAGACCCGGATGGCATTGGCCCGGTCTTCCGAAAGATGGAGCAAATCTTCAGCCTTACCTACATTGTCCGTATGCCCTTCGATACGAATTTCCAGCCCCGGGTTCTCTGTTAAGATCGTGGCGAGGTGTTCGAGTTCCGGGTAGGAATCTTCGAGGATTATGGCTTTGGATTGCTGGAAATAAATAGGCCGGAGTACAATTTTATCATCCACTTTCAAAGGGTCGAGCCAAAGATCGACCTGGTAATAATCCTGAAAAAAATAGTAATCCCGCCGGAATAGTACTTCCTCTGTTTGTCCGGAAAAGGCCGCCTTTTCCGGAGTGAGTTCAAAGCGGACTCCTTTGGGGATTTTTAACGTAAAAAAACCGTCGGCTGAACTTAGGGTATTGATCGACCCGCCCGAGGCGCCGTAACGCACCCGTGAATCCGGCATCAATTCATGAGTTTGCCGGTTGAATATTCGCCCCCGGATAGTGAGTTCCGTGGGTTGCGGAGGCGCTATCCGAACCCTAAAAATATCGCTGTTGCCATCGCGGTTTGAGGTGAAATAGATGTACCCCGATGTCATATTGAAGTAGGGTTGGCTTTCATCAAAGGGCGAATTGATCGGTTCAACCAGGCGAATTGGCGCCGACCAGTTTGTCCAACTGTCATCCAGTCGTTTGCTCATGAAGATGTCATTGCCTCCCGAACTTTCCCAACGGTTGGAGGAGAAGAACAGCGTTGTATTGTCTTCCGACAAGTAAGGGGTGGTTTCGCGCTTATCGGAGTTGATGACTTTACCCAGGCTTTTCGGGGCGCTCCACCGGTTTTCACCTTCCCGAAAACAAACGTATAAATCCATGTCGCGCGAATCATACCGGACCGCCGAAAGGATGAGGACCTGACCATCGAAGCTCATGGTCAGGTTTACGTCGGAAGTGATCGTGTAATACTCTTTTATCTCTACCGGAACTGGGAAGGTCCAGACACTATCCACCCGCCGGATCAGTGAAAATCCCTTGCTCATATCGCCTTTTTCAGAGAACTGGTTGATGCAATAAAAGGCGTTCGGATCGGGCGTGATGGCGACAATACTGTTGGGAAGGGCGTTATTCAGCGGCTCCAGTGGATGCACCAGAAAATAGAAATTCGCCGAATCACCTTCCGTGATCCAGACATCCTGGTTAAATGACGAGGCTGCCGGGTCTTTTACCGGTTTGCCGCTCAGTTCCGAATAGATGTTGCGCAGGATGCGTTCGTACTTGTCTTGCGGGTATTTTTGATACAGGTCCACACTGTCGAGGAACAGGTAGTGGTTGAATTCAGGGTAGGCCACCCGGGTAAAGTACAGGGTATTGCCGTCCCGGCTGGGCACTGGGGTTATTTCATCGTAGGCTGAATTGATAAAATCCGGGAGTTTTTCCAGTTGAAATATTGGCTGTGCTTGCAGCGTGGCTGCGGCCAACAGGAGTACAAAGCCCGGCAGTATGCTGAAAAGGCGCGATATCCCAAACGGTTTCACCCGCTTGTTTTTGGCCGAAGGAGAATTTGCGGGAAGGGTGGGGTGGTCCAGATTATGGTTGTTCATACCGGTACGATTATAGGCGCTAAGGTACTTTGTTGTGCAGTGGAGAAGGGGTGAAGCAGATATGGAAATGTTGTATTGATCAATAAAAAAGGCTGTTCCCGCATGTAAACGAAAACAGCCGCTGGCTTTGGGTATGTGCAAAGTATATTAATTCAAGCGTTCGAATATTCCGGCGATGCCCTGGCCCCCGCCTACGCATGCCGTCACCATGCCGTACTTCTGGTTGCGCCGGCGCATTTCATTGAGGATTTGTACCGTCAATTTTGCTCCGGTACACCCCAACGGGTGACCCAACGCAATAGCGCCGCCGTTCACATTTACCAAGTCGGGGTTCAAACCAGCCTCCTGGATAACAGCCAATGCTTGTGCAGCAAAGGCTTCGTTTAACTCGATTTGCTCAATCTGCCCAAGTTGCATCCCGGCTTGCTTCAGGGCTTTCGGGATTGCGGCCACCGGGCCGATACCCATATAGAGCGGATCAACCCCGGCTACGGCGCAGGCCGCCAGACGCGCTACGGGTTGGAGACCAAGTCGTTTCATCATTTCTTCCGACATGACTAAAACAAAGGAAGCGCCATCGGAGGTTTGCGACGCATTGCCAGCCGTAACGACACCACCGTTGGCAAAGGCCGGTTTCAATTTGGCCAGACCTTCCAATGAAGTATCGCGGCGGACGCCCTCATCGGTATCAACCACAAAGGACCGTTCCCGGCGTTTGTCGTTTTCAACCCACACTTCCTTTACTTCGATGGGTACAATTTCATCCCTGAATTTTCCGGCCGCAATAGCCGCGGCCGCATGCTCGTGCGAGCGCAGCGAAAAGGCATCGGAGGCCTCTCGTGTGATGCCGTATTTTTGCGCGACGGCCTCGGCAGTCAATCCCATACCCACCAGGTAGTCGGGTGTATTGGCAGCAATGTTGTAATTCGGCGCAAGTTTGTAACCGGTCATCGGAATGAGGCTCATGCTTTCCGCACCGCCGGCCACGTAACAATGCCCCATGCCGGCCTGGATTTTAGCCACGGCAATACTTATGGTTTCAAGGCCCGAAGCGCAATACCGGTTTACCGTCATGCCGGGCACGTCTTTTCCCAGTGCCCGGACGGCAATGAGACGGCCAATCTGGAGACCTTGTTCTCCTTCCGGATTGGCACAGCCCACCAGAACGTCGTCCACCATAGCGGGCTCGAGGCCGGGCGTATTTTTGATCAACTGTTGGATCACTTCGACGGCCAGGTCATCAGGGCGGGTGCTTTTGAAGCCGCCTTTTCCGGCTTTGCCTACGGCCGTACGGTATCCGGAAATGATATATGCATCCATAATTTTGAATTAAGGTTCATGAACGATGGGTTGTTTTTCCGGGGGGTGCGAAGGTCGTTTTACCGATGACGGAACTAGTTGCGTAATGGTTTCCCGTTTTCCAGCATAAATTGGACGCGTTCCAGCGTTTTTTGTTCGCCACACAGACTGAGAAATGCTTCGCGTTCCAGGTCGAGCAGATATTGCTCCGATACGTTTTGCGGGCTGGTCAGGTCGCCGCCGCAAAGCACCCAGGCAATTTTCTTGGCGATTTTGATGTCGTGCTCCGTGGCATAATTGCCCAGTTGGAGGGAATGGGCGGCGATGTACAAAGCTCCCAGTCCGGTACGGCCCAATACGTATATATCTTTGCGCGGAATAGGCATTACATAATCGTCGGCCAGTTCCAGTACTTTGGCCTTCGCCTCGGCGATGTTGCGGGCCGTATTGTGTACTACCCGGTCTTTCCGGGCCAGGAGGTAGCCGTAGTTAAAGGCCTCGTCGGCCGAGGTAGCAACCTGGGCCATGGCGATCGTTTTAAATTTATCGATCAGGGTCGGGATTTGCACATCGCCCTCCCGGGTGTATGCATCAGAAGCCCGTACGGCAAACTCTTTTGTGCCGGCGCCTCCCGGCAGGAGGCCCACCCCAACTTCTACCAGTCCGATGTAACTTTCTGCAGCAGCCATCACAGCGTCGCAGTGCATGGCAAATTCGCAACCTCCGCCAAAAACATAACCTTGTGTAGCCATCACCACCGGCACTGCCGAATACCGGAGCCGCATGGAGGTCTGTTGAAAAAGATTGACCGCCATATTCAGTTCATCCCATTCCTGCTGATAGGCCATCATGGCGATCATCATCAGGTTGGCGCCGACGGTGAAGTTCTGGGCATTGTTGCCGATGACCAGGCCTTTCCAGCCACCTTCTTCTGCCATCCGGACGCTTTCGTTCAAACCGCGCAAAATGCCTTCACCTATAGCGTTCATTTTGGAGTGGAATTCGAGGCAAAGCACCCCGTCGCCAATATCGTGCAATGTCACCTCGGCGTTTTCAAACACCGGTTTTTGGTCGCGATAGGCATCGAGTACGATAAATGCATCGCCACCCGGCAACGCCGCATAGGTTTTCGTCAGAGGGTTATAGCACAGTCGCTTGCCGCCTTCCGATTTATAAAAACTGGTATGGCCCGCTGCGAGCATTTGCTTTACCCACGGCGCTATTTTTTCACCGCGGGCTTCGGCATGTTGTACGCCTTCGGCAACGCCCACGAGATCCCAATATTCGAAGGGTCCCTTTTCCCAGGCAAAACCGGCTCGCAGTGCGTCGTCGATGGCATAGATCGTGTCGCTGATTTCGGGGATACGGTTAGAGGCGTAGGCGAAAAGCCCGAGAAAAGAGCGTTGCAGCAAGGTTGCGCCGTTGTCGTTGCCTTTGAAAATGGCCCGCATCCGGCGGGGAAGTTCTTCGATCTGCTTTAGCGTATCGAGGATGGCCAATTTTTCCTTTTGCGAAGGTCCGTATTCCAGCGTTTCCAGGTTTAAAGCCAGCACGACCGGTCGGCCTTTGGCGTCCTTATCGGCTGTTTTCTGATAAAACCCTTTACCCGATTTATTGCCGAAGAACTTATTGTCGATCAGAAATTGTAAAAACCGGGGTATTTCAAAGGCGCCGATCTGTTCGTCATCCGGGCAGTTTTGCCGCATCCCATTGATCACGTGAACAGCCGTATCCATGCCCACCAGGTCGCCCAGGCGGAAGGTGCCGGTTTTGGGGCGGCCGATAGCCGGCCCGGTGAGGGTGTCAACCGTGGCGATATCGAGGCCAATTTCTGCTGTGAGTTGGAAGATTTTGGCCATAGCGTATACCCCTACCCGGTTGGCGATAAACGCTGGCGTGTCTTTGCACAACACGGTCTGTTTTCCCAGGATGATATCGCCAAAGTGGAGGAAAAAAGATGTGATCTCGGGATTGGTGTCGGGCGTCGGGATGATCTCCAGCAGCCGCATGTACCGCGCCGGGTTGAAAAAGTGGGTGCCCAAAAAGTGTCGCTTAAAATCATCGCTCCTGCCTTCGGTCATCAGGTGGATCGGGATGCCGGAGGTATTGGAAGTAACGAGCGTACCTTTGGTTCGATATTGCTCGACTTTTTCGAAGACTTGCTTTTTGATGTCGAGCCGCTCGACGACCACTTCGATGATCCAGTCGCAATCGTTGATTTTTGGAAAATCATCGTCGAAATTCCCTACCGTGATTCGCGAAGCAAAACGAACATCGTAAAACGGGGCGGGTTTGGCTTTCAGTGCATTTTGCAGGGCGGTATTGCCAATCCGGTTTCGGGCCGCCGGGTTTTTCTGTTCGGCTTCTTTCAAATCGGGAGGAAGGATATCCAACAGGAGCACTTCCAGCCCGCAACCGGCGAGGTGTGCGGCAATACCGGTGCCCATAAGTCCGGAACCCAAGACGGCAACTTTTCGGATATGTTTACTGAACATAATTTGAATATACGGCTAAGTAGTAAAACCAGGAATTTTAGCGAAAGTTCGCTGCGCGAAGGTAGGCTTTTCAAAATGGAAAATTACCACGCTGCGGGGTATATTTCCACCAGAACAAGCGGGAGTATTGTCGGGTTGAGTGTGATTTTTTCCGTACCCGGCGAATTATTTTACCTGTTCGCTATTTTTCAACAAAGGGACTTACCCGCTTGAAGCGAACTTCACCTAAAGTTGTATCTACATTTAAGTGCTTAAAATACTCCGTCTTCTTCCCAACTAAAATTTTGCTGTTTAAAAATGAAAATAACGTACAACTCCCGTCTGCTCCGATTGGCTGGTTTAATCTTAGGTGTGTTGGTCTGGCTGGCGAATGTCAGCAATCCGCCTACCGGTAAAACGGGAGCCCCGTTTCCGACTGAAGGCCATTGTGCAGAATGCCACAGCGGAGGCAACCCCGGTGGGTTCAATGGCGATGTGACCGTGACCGGGTTGCCTTCCACTATCGAATCGAACACCACCTATCCGCTCACGATCACCTTAACGCCCACAGCGGGCTCGCCTGTCAGAGGCGGGTTTCAGTTGGTGGCGGTGGATGGCAACAACGCCAATGCCGGTGATTTGACGGCAGGCAATGCCCAATCGGGTACTGAGTTTTTCCTGAGCCGTGAGTACCTGGAACACCGCGGGGGAAAAATCTTCACCGGTGGTGGCCCGGCTAGTTGGACGTTCAACTGGAAGTCGCCCGTAACCGCTGCAGGGGATATTATTAAATTTTATTTCGTGGGTAATTTCACGAATGGAAACAACAATGATAGCGGGGATTTTCCGATCGAATTTATGGATACATACGCATTTAACGGCCCGCCGCCTTTGGCTGCTTCCGTTTCCAATGTGACAAATGTTACCTGTTTTGGCGGAAATAACGGCAGCATTACAGTCGATCCGTCGGGAGGCCTTCCGCCGTATACCTATCATTGGTCGAACAACCAAACCGGCCAAACAGCCGTCAATTTAACGGCCAACACTTACTCGGTCACCATCACCGGATCCGGCGGTACGGGTACTGTTACGGCTTCGGCAACGGTGACGCAGCCACCCCAATTGACGCTCTCTGCTTCCGTGTCCGGAGTGCTCAATTGTATAAATACTTCCGTGACCGCTACGGCTACCCCTGGCGGTGGAGCGGGTGGTTATGTTATTGAATGGTCGACCAGCGCAGGTGGCAACCAAACACAGTTGACCGCACCCGGCAGTTATACGGTAACCGTCACCGATGCTAATGGCTGTACCAAGGTGGCTTCCGTCAATGTTACCGGCAATACCACGCCGCCGAATGTGGAGGCCGGGCCAGCAGCGGCATTGTCCTGCGTTCAACCCACAACAACCCTAAACGGTGCAGGCTCTTCCGTTGGCGCGATATTCTCCTATCTCTGGACGACGACAGGCGGGGGGACAATCACCAACCCAACCACGCTTACCCCCACTGTAAACGCCCCCGGCACCTATACTCTGGTAGTGACCAATAACAATAACGGTTGTACGGCAAGTGATGTAACTACGGTAACCAGCAACATCCAGCCTCCAACAGCCACGGCCACAGGAGGCACTCTGACCTGTACTACGACATCTGTCAACCTGGGCGTTACTACAAATGCCACGTCTCCGGCCTATAGCTGGGTGGGTCCCAATGGATTCAGTTCAAACCAGCAGAATCCGGCAACGGTTTCTCCCGGCGTTTATACCGTAACCGTTACGAACACCACAACGGGCTGTACCAACACTGCCTCGGCTACGGTTACGCAAAATACAACAATGCCTACCGTCACAGCCTCCGCCAGCGGTGTGCTGACTTGCGCGGTCACTTCGGTTGCACTGAGTGGAACCACCAATGCATCGGGTGCAACGTATGCATGGAGCGGCCCGAATTTCACTTCCTCGCAACAAAACCCGTCGGTGAATGCACCCGGAGTTTATACCCTGCAAGTGACTAACCCGGCAAACGGTTGTACGGCGGTAGATACGGCTGCGGTAAGCCAGAACATTACTGCTCCAACCGCGAGCACTGCGCCCAGCGGCCAGCTCAATTGCGTGAACTCCACTGTTTTTCTCAACACAACCACCAATGCCACATCGGCCTTATATGCCTGGTCCGGGCCGGGAAGTTTCACTTCTACCCAACAAAATCCGAGCACCGGTTCGCCAGGCACGTATACCGTAACGATCACCAACAATGCCAACGGCTGTACAGCCACGGCTTCTGCGATGGTGGTCCAAAACACCACTCCGCCCGTAGCCGTCGCGACCGTTCCGGGTAATTTGAATTGCCAAACCACATCGATGCAGTTGAACGGCACAGCCTCTTCGCAAGGCGCCAATTTTACGTACAATTGGACGACGGCCAATGGCAATATCACTGCGGGTGCTACCACGCTTACTCCAACAGTAAATGCTGCAGGCACCTATGTTTTGCTGGTAACGAACAGCGCCAATGGTTGTACCGCAACAGCGTCAGCAACGGTCAGCCAAACGCCACCCGTTTCGGCGGCCGTGAGCAATGTAACCAATGTAAGTTGTAATGGCGGCTCCAACGGTTCGGCTACGGCCATGGGTCTTGGCGGCACGGGTACATTTACCTATGTATGGTCGTCAGGGGCGACTACCGCCACGGCTGGCAATTTGCCCAGCGGAACGTATATCGTGACAGCCACCGATAGTGAAAACTGTACGGCCACGACCTCCGCTACCGTCTCGCAACCGACTATCCTGACGGTCAATGCAACCGCGACGGGAGAAACGGCATTGGGCAGTAACGATGGTACCGCCACTGCTGCTCCGACAGGTGGCACGCCCAATTATACCTACTTATGGAGTAACAGTGGTACCACAGCCACCATTACTAACCTCGCCCCCGGTAATTACACCGTTACCACTACCGATGCCAATGGTTGCACCGCGGTGCAAACGGTAACCGTAAACAACTTCAACTGTGCTTTATCTGCCACTATTGCCGGCACCAATGTCACTTGTTTTAATGCAAACAACGGTACGGCGACGGTCAGCCTGACTGGCGCCGCACTGCCGGCCACCTATTTGTGGTCGAACGGCGATACTACGGCAACGGCATCTAACCTCGCACCGGGCATGTATACCGTACAAGTGACCGATGCCAACAATTGTCCGGCTGCATTATCCATCAGCATTACCGGACCACCTGCCTTGTTGCCCAATACCACATCAACCAACCAAACGGCTGTAGGGCTAAACAACGGCACTGCCACGGCGCAGCCCACCGGCGGCACATCGCCGTACACCTACTTGTGGAGCAACAGCGGTACCACAGCCACCATCACAGGCCTGGCCCCCGGTTCGTATACGGTAACCGTGATGGATAATAATAATTGCACGGCCGTACAAACGGTAACGGTCAACGCCTTCAACTGCACCATGACGGCCAATATTTCCGCTACTAATGTATCCTGTGCAGGCGGCAACGATGGCCAGGCTACAGCCATACCGGCGGGCGGCACCTTACCCATTATGTACAGCTGGTCGAATAGCGCCACCACGCCTACCGCACCCAACCTGACGGCAGGCACCTACACTGTAGTGGTCACCGATGCCACAGGTTGTTTGACCTCCTCCATGGTAACCATCACCGAACCCTTGCCACTCGCTGCGTCCGTTGGAAATATTATGCCGGCCTCTTGCCCGGAAAGTACAAACGGTTCTGCTACCGTGACGGCTACCGGCGGCACTATGCCGTATACGTATACCTGGCCCAATAACTCGGGTGGTCAAAATCTGGGAGTCGGCACCTATACCGTGAGCGTAGTTGATGGAAATGGGTGTTCGACCACGCAAATGCTTAGCATCCAATCCAATGATACGGAACCGCCAGGCATTATCTGCCCGACTATGCCCGCTGTTTTGTGTACCGGAACTGCTGTACAATACCCACTCCCAACGGTGTCGGATAATTGCAGTCTCAATGGCGCTCAACCCATCCTGTTGTCAGGTCTGGCCAGTGGGACCACCTTCCCGGTGGGTTCCACAGTGCAGGTTTACCAGGTAACCGATGTTTCGGGCAATAAATCTACTTGTTCGTTCACTATCACGGTGGAGCCGCCCCTGGTAGCAACACTCGATGGTTTCACCAACGATGTAGGTGACGCAGGGGTCGGCACGATCAACGTGAGCGTGAGCGGTGGTAACGGAGCGTTTATGTATGCCTGGCAAAAAGACGGACAGGCATTTGCCACCACCGAAGACCTGAGCGGTTTGAAAGCTGGCGTTTATACCCTCGTCATCACCGATGCCAGTGGCTGCACGGTTGCCCTGCCGGCTGTTACCATTACCAATACGGTCGGTACCAATACGGTGGAGGAGCAGCAGATACTTCGCGTGATCCCGAATCCGGCAAAGGATCAATTGCGATTGGAAATGATTGGTATTGAACCCGTTGCCGTTCAAATCGTAGACATTCACGGGCGTATGCTCCGGATGATGAAATCGGGTGAATGGACCGATGCCATAGACGTTTCGATGCTCCCCGCCGGTTTGTACTATTTGCGGGTACAAGCTACCGACGGGCCATCACGGATGATTAAATGGCTTAAAGTGCAATAAAACAAAGATGTTTCCACCACCCTGAAAACCGGATGCCGCTGTCGAGTCATGCTCTGCAGCGGCATTTTATTTTCCAAATCGAATAGTATGCAGGCGGACACGATCCAATAGTTAATTTGCGTTAAAAACATGTTTTTAAACTGGGCATGGATATTGACGTAAAGCGGCTGTTTTTCGCCCCGGTATTTCGATTAAAAATAATTTAATCGGTATCATCCATTGATTTCCCCGATATTTACAGTTCTGTTCTCAAGTTTATTAAAAATCTACATTTCACAATTTACCGCCTAAATGGAAGAAAAGAAGCGCCGACCGCGCATCCAAAAGCCGGACCAGGAGTCTTCGCTGAAAGAGCGACCCAAAACGCAGGATCCCAACGATGAAAATAATCGGGAGGGAAATGAAACGGAGAAAAAGCCCTGGCAAGACCAAAATCGCGAAAAACCCTATGAAGACCGCAAAAAATGGGATAACGACCGCCCAGATAATGACCGGGAACGCAAGCCGTGGCAGGACCGGAACCAAGGCGGCGGCGGATATGAACGCAAGCCGTGGCAGGACCGCAACCAGGGCGGCGGTGGTGGCGGATACGAGCGCAAGCCGTGGCAGGATCGCAACCAGGGCGGTGGCGGCGGATACGAGCGCAAACCGTGGCAGGACCGCAACCAGGGCGGTGGCGGCGGATACGAGCGCAAGCCGTGGCAGGACCGCAACCAGGGCGGTGGCGGCGGTGGATACGAACGCAAGCCGTGGCAAGACCGGAATCAAGGCGGCGGTGGCGGTGGATACGAGCGCAAGCCCTGGCAGGACCGCAACCAAGGTGGCGGTGGCGGCGGATACGAACGCAAGCCCTGGCAAGACCGCAACCAAGGCGGCGATGGTGGTGGCGGATACGAACGCAAGCCGTGGCAAGACCGCAACCAAGGCGGCGATGGCGGCGGATACCGCAAGCCCTTCAACAGGGGCGGCGGCGGCGGTGGTTTCGGAAAGAAACCCTTTGGTCGCAAACCCTTTGGCAAAAAAGAAGAATTCCACATTGAGCGCAAGCCCAAACCGGCTCTGCCTTCGGGCGAGGAAATGCCGCTGAACAAATACCTGGCTCATTGCGGTATTGCATCCCGGCGGAAAGCAGTGGAATATATTGAACAGGGCCTGGTGACGGTAAACGGGGAAATTAAGAAGGAACCGTACTACCGCATCCAGACGGGTGATGTCGTGCTTTGCGACGGCCAACCTGTTCAAATCCAAGAGCGAAAAGTATACCTCTTGCTGAATAAGCCCAAAGGCGTGATCACCACAACAGACGATGACCGCGGCCGGCCGACGGTACTCGATATCGTTGACCCGCACTATCCCGAGCGCTTGTATCCGGTTGGGCGGCTCGACCGCGATACCACGGGTCTTTTGTTGATCACGAACGACGGCGACCTGGCTGCCAAGCTCACGCACCCGAGTCACCATGTGCAAAAGCAATATCGCATCGGGTTGGACCGCCCACTTAGCAAAGCGGATTTTGAACGCATTGAAAAAGGCGTCGAACTGGATGATGGCTTGCTGGAAGTCAATTGGGTGCGCTACTCGGAAGAACAGCCCAACCACGATGTCATCGAACTGGAAATCGTGGAAGGCCGCAACCGCGTGGTACGGCGCCTGTTTGAAGCCCTGGGCTATAACGTGCGGAAATTGGACCGGTTCTACTTTGCCGGCCTGACGAAGAAAGAGCTGCAGCGCGGATCATTCCGGGAGTTGAACCAACGCGAGATCATCATGCTCAAACACTTTACCGGACATCCATCCACAGGCAAGAAACCGGAAGATGATTTTGATCCGGAAGTTGATGATACTACTACAGAAGAAGAATCGGAGAATTAACCAGTCAAAACAATATTCGGAGCCGGGGGCGTTATTAACCACCGGCTCTTTTCTTTTTGGAGCAGTTATTTTTGCCGGGAAAAGGCCGGTTGACCTGTTCGCTCAAAATTTTATTCACCTAACGCATGCATACTATGAAAAACAAGCGCATTCTTTTCCGCAATATTCTTGTTGCCTGTGGTTTGATTTTACTGGGGTTGACGAAGGCCCAAGCCCAAATGACAGAAGGCAATGTCCGGTTCGGTTTGAAACTCGGCATAAACGGCGCCAACCTGTATGATGACGCCAATGCCAAAGACCGCTCGGGCCGTATCGGGTTGGTAGGTGGCGTTTTCGCCAAAATACCGCTTGGCAAGGGGATGATATCCCTGCGACCCGAATTGTTGCTCGCGACCAAAGGCGCCAAATACCAACTCGATAGTTTTAGCTCCACGCTAAAATTTGCCTACCTCGAATTGCCCCTTTCACTGGAGTTCAACCTCAGTATCCTCAACCTGCACGCAGGCCTGAATGCCAGTTACCTGGCCAACGCCGACGGAAAATTTAAAGACGATCAGGGTAATCCGATCAACTTCGATAAAAATACCCTGGAAAAACTGGACTTTGGCTGGCACCTTGGCGCTGGAATCGATTTTGGCAACATCGGCATCCATGTCCGCATTTCCCGTGGCCTGAAGGATATCAAAGGCAATCAAACCATCGACCAATTGGTGGGCACCCTAAAAAACTCCGCCTGGGCCCTGACACTCGCTTACGGCTTTTAACCTGTTTAACAACACGTAGTTACCGCATATGGCGCGCATTCATGCCGATTTTCTGGTGCTCGGTTCCGGCATCGCCGGCCTGACTTTTGCGATCAAGACTGCCCGGGCGCACCCGCAACGCAAGGTGCTTGTGCTCACCAAAACCGTAGAGGGGGAAAGCAATACGCGTTATGCCCAGGGGGGCGTGGCTGCGGTGTGGGACCACGAAAAAGATACCTTTGAAAAACACGTGGAAGACACCCTCGACGCCGGCGACGGGCTCTGCCGGCGCGATATTGTCGAAATCGTAGTGCATGAAGGCCCGGAACGCGTCCGGGAGATCATTGAATGGGGCGCTCGTTTTGACAAGGAAAAAAATTCGGCGGGTTACGATCTGGCCCGAGAGGGTGGCCACTCCGAACACCGCATTTTGCACTACAAAGACCTGACGGGCTGGGAAATGCAACGAACCCTCATGGAAGAGGCCAAACGCTATCCAAACCTGGAGGTACTCGAACACTATTTTGCGCTCGATCTCATCACGCAGCACCATTTGGGCCGGATGGTGATCCGCGTTACGCCGGGCATTGAATGTTACGGCTGTTATGCCCTCAATAAAGAGAACGGCGAAATTGACACAATCCTGTCACGCGCCACGATCCTGTGCACCGGCGGTACCGGGCAGGTGTACAAATCGACTACCAATCCGGTGATCGCAACCGGCGACGGTATCGCTATGACCTACCGGGCAAAAGGCCGGGTGGAAAACATGGAATTCGTGCAATTCCACCCGACCTCCCTGTACAACCCCGCCGGGGAAAACCCCGCTTTTCTGGTGTCGGAAGCCGTACGCGGGTTTGGCGGTATATTGAAAAGCGCCGAAGGGGAAGAATTTATGCAACACTATGACGAGCGCCTCTCCCTGGCCCCCCGCGATATCGTGGCCCGCGCGATTGACTCGGAAATGAAAAAACGCGGCACCGACTGCATGTACCTCGACTGCCGGCATTTGAACAAAGACGGGTTCATCGCGCATTTTCCAACCATTTATGAAAAATGCATGAGCCTGGGTATTGACCCCATGGCCAATATGATCCCGGTCGTACCGGCCTGCCATTATATGTGCGGCGGCATTTTGGTGGATGCTTACGGGCGCACCAGCATCAACCGGTTGTATGCGGCCGGCGAATGCTCCTCTACCGGCTTGCACGGCGCTAACCGCCTGGCATCCAACTCACTTCTGGAAGCAATGGTGTTTGCGCATCGTATCTTTCTGGATACCAAAGACAAAGTCGGCGACTGGAACTTCCAGGAAAATGTGCCCGACTGGAACGCAGAAGGCACCACCGATCCCCAGGAAATGGTGTTGATTACCCAGAGTATCAAGGAATTGAAGGAAATTATGTCGTACTACGTTGGTATCGTTCGATCCAACGTGCGTCTGAAGCGAGCCACCGACCGGCTTTATTTGTTGTACCAGGAAACGGAAGAACTGTATAAGACCACGACCATCAGCCCGCAACTAATGGAATTGCGCAATCTGATCACGATTGGCTATTTGATCACACGGTCGGCCACCGACCGGCGCGAAAGCAGGGGGCTGCACTTTACAACCGACTACCCCGGGCAATTGCCTTTTATTGAGTATTCGGTATTGTAGGGCAATACCTCAGTTTAGGATGACCACTTTGGTAATGACGGCATCGGGATTGTCGAACAGCGCCGAGCTGGTGGCAAACACCAGGTACACTCCACTGGCCGCGCGACGCCCGAGGTAGTCGCGGCCGTTCCAAACTGCTTGGCCGCCCAGGGCTTTCCCTTCATACACGAGGTTGCCGGCAATATCGGTGATCTTCACATTGGCATCAACGGCCAGGCCGTAAATAGCAATGGGCCCGTCGTAGTCGGGCCGTACCGGATTCGGGTACGCATAGGGCTTGGGCGTGTTGATCTTTCCGCCTTCTGTGGCTTCGCCGCGGTAAGAAATAATGCCTTTGGCCGTACCGATCCATACCTCTCCGGTAATGGGGTCGATGGCAATGTCGGTGATGGCATTGTCGAGCAATGGGCTGTTGGTGCTGGTAAAATGCGCTTCCTGCACTTCACCGCTTGGCGATTGCACAAAAATGCCGGTGCCGGTGCCAAACCACTTCCGGTTGGCGCCATCGATGGCAATGCTCCGGATATCTTCGTTTTCCAGGAGATAGCCGTTGAACCCATCCACATTGACGATGCGGCGGGAGCCTTTGCAATTGGGGTCGAATACGTTGCTGCCACACTCGAAACTGACGGTTCCTTGTTGTGTGCCGATCCATACATCGCCATCCAGGTCTACGGCAATGCAATTGACCGAGTTGGAGGGCAGCACGCTGTTGGTGGTGCTGATGAGCCGGTACCGGTCGTCGCTGGGATTGTCGATGTCCGATCCGCTGTCGTACACCAATACGCCGGTATTAAATCCAACCACAAACCATTTATAACCATTTTTATCCACCACTACCTGCAACAGGTTGTTCACCGGCGCCGCCGAAAAATTGCGCAGGGTACCATCAGTTTTTAACACTGCAATCGGAGCGCTGGCGTCGTAATTACAGATCCAAACATTGCCTTGTTCGTCGTATGCCAGGCCGCCGATTGCGGTGCGGTTGGCGCCGGAAGCGCCGGCATTTTGAAGAATGGAGTTGTTTTGGGTGTAACATTTCGTCTGGGCGCCGTCGTTGGTGGCTTCGACCAAACCGCCAACAAAACTCGCCGCATAAAATTTATCCTCGTACGGATGTGGAGCCACCCGCCAGAGGTCTACATGACAATTATCGTCTTTGAGCGCGGGGTTGGTGGTGCCGTTGAACCGTTTCCATTGGCCGTCGGAATTGTAGATAAACAAGCCGGTGGGATTGTACAGGGCGCTCAGCGTCACGTCGTACCCCGGCGTAGAGACAAACACTTTGCCCTGGGCAATGGCAATTTCCGACGAAGCCTGGGTGTAGGGTGAATTGTAGTGGAAACGGTCGCACTTGTTTTGATTCGCATCGAAAAACCGGAAATCGTCGCCGCCGTCGGCGAACCAGAATTTTTTGGAACCTTCCTCCACCGTATACAGCGCGCCGAACGACTCGCAGGCCCAGTGAATATCATAGGGTTGTGCGGCGCCGGTTTCGAGGTATTGCACCTGGGCGTTGTAGCCAATGCGCCACCCGATCACCAGGCCGCTGCCTTCTGTAGTGAGGAACGTGACGTTTTTATCCGGATCGAGCCGGATTGTATCCAGTTTATTGCCGGCATAGCGGCAAAACGCTTTTTCGATACCCATATACAACTTGCCGCCGCTCACGGCAAGTGCGTTTACGGCATGCCCCTGCGGCAGCCCCTCCGCCGCGCCCAGAAAGCGCCAGCGGCTGAAATCGCCCGGATTCACATCATCGGTCGGCAGGCGGTAAACACCCTCTTCGGTGCCGGCGTACAGGTTGTTGTCAAAAATGGTGATCGTGTAGATCGGCAACCCGGTAAAGACGGTATACACCACTTCCGCTGTTTTCAAATTGAGTTTCAGGATGCCGAAGCCACAGGCCAGGTAGGCATATTCTCCTTCAAAGGCGACATCGTATATTTTTTTATCGCCGCTGATATTGACGTTTTTCTGGATAAACGGCAGGTTGACCACCGAACCGTCGGTGGGGTCCCAAAGGTCCAGGTTGCTGTTGGAGTAAGCCAGCAACAGTACATTGGCGGTCCGGTTGAACCGCACGAAGTCCATTCCCACGTCGCTCAATCCTTCCACTTTGGTCAGAAACCGCGGCGAGCGTTCCACCTTGTCGATTTCCACCACGGCCCATTCGGTGGCGTAGTAAATTTTGGTATCGCTTTGGGTCACCGACACGGCCCGCTGCCAGGGCAGGTGCTGGCGCCATTCGCCTATGGCAATGGAGGGAAAATTGACCGTTTGCGCGGCCATTTTTATGGTTCCGGCCAGGAGCAGGAGGAAAAGCAAGCAAGCGCGGGGGCTGTTCTGAATGTGCATACGTGTAAGGCTTGAAATGCAGGTCGTAACAGGGGGTATAGGCGTTTGGGCCGTTAAAATGGTTGCCCCGAAAAATAGTCCATTTGGGCCAATCCGCTACTATTTCCGGTAAAGGCTGCTGCCTTCCAGGTATTCGAAAACGGCGTCGGGCACCAGGTACCGCACCGACCTGCCCGTTTGCAGGCAATCCCGGATGTAGGTGGCCGAAATATCGAGCAGCGGGGCCGCGCAGATCCGAACGCGCGGGTGTTGGGCATACTCGCCCGGATTGGCGCCGGGGCGTTGGTACACATAGATATCGTAGTTGGCCAGCAGCAGTTCGAAGTTTTTCCACAGGTGCAGGGTAGCCAGGTTGTCGCTGCCCATGATGAGGGCAAACTGCCGCTCGGGGTGTTTTTCCTGGAGGTAGGCCAGGGTGTCAACGGTGTAGGAGGGTTTGGGCAGATGGAACTCCACGTTGGAGGCTTCGAGTTTGGGGTTGTCGCCGATGCCCAGGCGCACGAGGTGCAGGCGGTCGTGGTCGCGGGCCAGCGTTTTTTTGGGTTTCAGTGGGTTGTGGGGGCTGACGACGAGCCACACTTTGTCCAGATCCGTTTGGGTGGCCATATAATTGGCGATGATCAGGTGGCCGACGTGTACCGGATTGAAGGAGCCGAAGAACAAGCCAATTTTCATACCAGGGAACGTCCGGTGGGGTTTACCGGACAAGGGATCTATTTTTTCATGTTTTTATCTTCCTCGTTCACCCGGTTCAGGAGGGCCTCCACGCGGTACATTTCGTCGATGGTGTCGTCGAGGAAAAATTCGAGGCTCGGCACCCGCCGCATTTGTTTGGCTACTTTGTTGGCCAGGGCCTGCCGGAGGCGCGGGTAATTGTCTTCGAGTTCGAGGATGACTTCCTGTTTATTTTCAGTGCCGTACACACTGATGTACACTTTGGCGATAAGGAGGTCAGGCGACATTTTAATACCGGTGACCGTGACCAGTTTGTCGCGACCATAGATCAAACTGCCTTCTTCGGTCAGGATCATACTGAAATAGCGTCGCAGGAGTTCGCCTACCTGTTTTTGGCGAATGCTTTCCATATCGTTCGGTTGAAGCGGTGGAGAGAAGCGGGATTTGGGTGGTTTCGGGCACAAAGGTAGGGGAAAACGCCGCCGGGCCGGAAAAATTTATTTCAAATCCCGTGGATTCGGACCTTAAACACCCAACGAGCCGGCAAAGTTTCCGGTGGCGGGCGAAACAATTTTAATCCGGGCTGTGTTTTGGGGGCTGTTATCCAAATTTTAGTTGGAAAAAATTGCCGATTCTGTTGGATAATCAGCAGGGCTCCACGTATCTTTGCACCCGCTTTTTTGGCGGCAACAACATCTTTGTTTCCGCAAAAAAGCGGACAGGTCCGATCCCGTAGCTCAGTCGGTAGAGCACTTGACTTTTAATCAAGGAGTCATGGGTTCGAGTCCCATCGGGATCACGGAAATTATCAGAGGTCTGACGTTCACTCGTCAGGCCTCTTTCTTTTTTTTGTGCCAACTACAATGAGGTCTGTGGCGGCACCAATCCTGGCCAGATGCCCAAACGGAAATATTGACGCATGCAGGCGAATAGAAATTTTAACCTCTTTCGACGTGAAGAATTGGCGTTTCCCTATCCGTTGGATTTAACAAAGGCTAACAAAGCTGGGAGGTCTTTCACTTTCGGGCCTTATCCCAGCTGATTGAGGTACCCATACAAATCCTGATCAGGCGGCAGATTCATTTTTTTTCGCAAACGCGAACGGCTGACGTTTATGCTGGACGGCAGTATCTTTAGAATTTCAGAAATTTCTTTGGAATTCAAACCGATTTTCAGGTAAGCGCATAAACGCAGGTCGTATAAGGACAGGTCGGGAAACAGTTCCCGAAGTTTCTGGAAAAAAGCCTGATTCAAATCGTCTATTTGAATTTCGAAGGTTTTATCGTCTGTTTCCAGGTATAATTCAAGCAGGCGTTTCATTTCAGCCCAGTTCAATTTGCTACTGGCCGGATCCTGTCGTACCTGGTCTATTTTTTCTTTTAGATGGCTCAATAGCCGATTTTTATTCTCGTTTTCGCGGGCTTGCTTTGCCAATTCGACACTTTTATGCTTTAATTGCTGTTTCAAGAAGTTTAGTTCATGCTCCAGTTGTTGGGGCATGCTGTTCTTGTTCCAGCAAGGTTTTCTTTTGTTCGCGCAAGCGGAAATTTTGCCGCGCCCGGACGAGGAAATATAACAACATCGCCACAACAGCGTAGGCCGCATAGGCAAAGGCGCTGCGATACCAGGGCGGGTCAATACGAAACGGCACTTCGGTAGTTCCAATGAGTTCCTCTTTCACCCGGGCCCTGATTTTTAACGTATAATCGCCTTCTTTCAGGTTCAAGAAATTAACAGAACGAAGGGCCGTCCAATCGCTCCATTGTTTTGAAAAACCGTCAAGCTGGTATTGGTATTGCACATCGCTTTGGTGCGGAACGATGTATTGGATATTCAGGTTGTTAAGTGAATAGGGAATGGAGGTATTCCGGGCGAGCAACCGACGGGTGTGGTTGCTAAACGCTTCTATTTTGCGGACGAGCAATACAGAACCATTACTTTTTGGGGCGCCGGCCGCCGAAGTATTTATAAAAGCAAAGCCATTATTAATCGGATAGAACTGGAAATTTGAATCAAGCGGGGTCGGCAGGTATATGCCATCCGGCAGTCCGGCCACATCTGGGGGGGCGCTGTTTTCGCCTTGTTGAATGAACTGCTTTTTATCCGGATCGTACCAATACCGGAATTCGTTGGTCAAAAGGGTTATGCCTTTTTCGTTTTTCAGCAGGTAAAGTCCGTGACCATTAAAAGCCGATATCGGAAAAATGACCCTGTTTTTCGGATAAAAGTTGTTGTCGAGTTCAAAGCGTATCAATCCGAAATTTGGGATATTAACCCACAGGATATTGTCTTTTTCGTTGATCAGTTGGTTGCAGGAGCCTAAAATAAGTTCCAGTTTTTTCACAAAGGTATACCGGCCGCTTTCCATTTTGAAAACGGAAACTCCATTGTAGTTTCCGGTAAGCAAGTACTCGTCTTTGTAGGGAATAAAGGTCCAAACGCCGGGTTCGTTGTAAATGCGGCGCAATGCATTGCCCGAAACGGCAAACAAACCTTTGTCATGCCCGCATAAAACATTGCCATTGATCTCGCCCAAAGCCCACACTTGTCCTTCCGAGCCTTTGAGCAGTGAAAAAGGTTGCGCGTTTACCTTATTGTTCAGGTCCTGCCATTGCGCATGATACAATCCTTGATTTGTTCCCAGGTAAAATTGATCCCGGGCGAGCAAGGCCGATTTCGCACTTCCATAGTCGCCCTGGTAGTCAATAAAATAGGTCATACCGCTATGCAGGTGGATGGCGGCGATTCCATAATCCAGACCGAGCCATAGCAGGCCGTTGGATGCATAATGCATGCACAGGATGGTATTGTTCAGCAATCCTTTTTTCTTGTTAATATGCTGAACGATACGGCCGTTCCAATCGGTTATATACAGTCCGTTCAGGATAGTGCCATATGCATAATAGGTATCGTTGATTTGTGCAGCGCAGAATACCTGGTCTTTTTTGAGGTAGCCGGAAACGGCGTTTTGCAGCGGTGATAACTTTTTTGAATTAAACAAAAACAGGCCCTCATCTTTGGAGGCAATAATCACTCCGTCTGGCGTTTCGAATACGCCGGAAATCTTCAACGGCATTTCACCGGGATAATGAAACAGCTGCTTCAGGGCCATGCCATTGAATCCATACAGGCCTTTTTTTTCATCCGCTAGGTATATTTTATCCTTGCATTGAAAACTACCTGCAAAACGGGTAGGCGCAGGGATTTTGGTGAGTTGCTTGTTTCGGTACACATAGATGTTTGTAAATGAGATAAATACCACATAGTCTTTCATGCGGTATACATCCCAGAATTCTTCATTCTCCTCATTGGGGTCTTTACCGAAAGGATACAGCGAGGTATAGACCCATTGTTCGTATTCATTCTTATTCCAAACGCCAAAATCCAAATCCGAACCGGAATAGATAAGCGAATCGTTTACGACCGCCAAGGAGCGCGTGCACCCGTTGCTTCCCTTAAAGTGGTTCCAGGTCTGGCCGTCGTATTCCAGCAAGCCGTCATCTCCCGCCAGGTATACGATTCCGTTGCCGGCAGAGGCTATATCCCAGACTTTTCCGTGTTCGTTGTATTGTTCAGTGGTGTAATTATCAATCCAGGGCACGCCTTTCTCAGAGATTTTCTGCGCACTAAGCGTCGGAAGACCAGCGAGGAGTGTCCAGGCAACAACGTTAAGAAAATACCTCAACGCCATATTTTTTTAGTTAGCAGTAAACCTTTTATACAACTATGGTGCGACTGAAAAACACTTACTAGTCTGGAAAAACCGCTTTGGGAGTCTGTTCTTCGCCATTTTTCGGACAATATACCCCGATATTTCCCGAAAAAGCAGCTTGCTCAGGCCCCCTAACCGGTTCTGTTCAACCCCGGCAGTATTTTTCAGGCACACGCTCACATCGGCCGGCGGTCATTTAACGATGAGTTTATTGGTGTAAATCAGGCCTTTTGCATCCATGATTTTCACGAAATAAACCCCACTTTCAAGACCCGACAGATTAAGGGTCGGCTGGTTGACAGTCATAATCCGTTGTCCGTTCAGGTTGAAAACGTCCACCGTTTTGACGTCCGAATTTATAAAAATGCGGGCTTCTGCGCCTGCCGGATTCGGATAAATGATCGCCTCAGGCCTTGGATTTTCAAGATTGTCCACATCTACTACTTCGGTGGTGAAGTACATATTGTCTAAAAACAAAATACCCGAGCCGAAAGGCACGCTGGAGAGTATGTATTGCGACAGATCATCCAGACTGGACAAGCCCGCATTGCTGAAATCGGACAGGGGAATGTGGAGTTGATTCCATGCTCCGCCGTTGGTGAGCGGAAACGTTAATTCGGCCTCCGAATCCCCGTTAGGCCCTTGAAAACCATCGCCCAGGAAACTGACCAGTTTCACTTTGAGCGCAGTCATATTGGGTGTCCAGACGTCCACATGCAAATACAGCATTCCCCCGGCATTTACAGAGCCATTGATTACCGTTTCTATACCATTAAACCCCAGATTGGTATATTTTTTCGTAGGATTTCCGGCAATTGTGTCTTCGGCATAGGTTGCCTGGCTCCAGACCGTGTTCCAGGTGTCGACCGGTACGTTGGTGTAGGCATCGCTAAACATTGAAATCACATTGGTAGCGGTCGGGGTGGGCGCTGGCGTTGACGGCGAGTTGAAGAAGTACGAAATGGTATAGGTGTTTTGGGTCATGCCGTCTGCGGCGGTTACGTGCACGGTTGCGTTGCCCGGAATGCCGGCAGCTTGTGTGACAGTGGCAGTAGCCATAGGGTTATTGGGCGTGGCCAGGGTGATTTGCGGGACCGCCCCGCCCCCCGGAACGCCGTACGAATACGTATTCGCGCTCGGGGTAAATCCCGGGAGGGTAGCGCCATCTACCTGCAGATCGCTTAGGGTGGCATCCATAGCGGGGTTGACCGAACTTTTCCAGAAGTAAATATTGTCCAGGTAAATGTCGCAGGGCGTGGCGCCGGCTTGCGCGTCAAATTTCAATTGGAAAACAGCATTCCAGGACATGCCGGTAAATGCGCTTTTGGGCAGGTCTAAGCTACTCCATTGACCTGAAATTATGGGGGCCTGCACCAAAACCTCCCCGGGCCCTACGCCGCTGTTGTCAATAGGAGAGAACTTCACAACCGTTGCGTTCGACGTCCAGATGTCGATATGCACATACTCCATCGCGGAAGCATTTTGTGCGTTGCCCGCAAAGTCAGTTCCTTGATAGTTGAAATTGGTATACGCCATAGCCAGATTCCCATCGCCGGGATTAAACATGGTATTTACCGTGCCGGACTGGCCCCAATTCGGGTTGTAATTGACACCGGTAATGTTGGTATAGGCTTCACCATAAATTGAAACGACATCCGACGCATTTCGGGTAGGCGGAACAGGTGCGCTTGTTGTGGGCTGCGCATGCATGCAGACAACCGTAAAGAGCGCTAAAAAGAACGTAAAATATTTCATTGGATAAAAATTTAATGACTAATTGTTGCGCTGGTAATGGGTTTTGATATCCGGTTCCATAACTTTCTTAGGCGTTCTGTCGATATGGAAGACACCCCAGTGCTTCTCCGGTTCCAAGGGTTCAGGGGAGCCTTTCCAGGATTCATCGAATGCTTCGAAGAAGAAGGTGAGTATGCGGTCCTTTTGCGTCCAGGCCATTAAGTCGTGGAAGTATATTTTTTGGTTTTCTTCACTAACGTGTTCCGGGTCGATCCCTCTTCCGTTTGAATGGGTTGCCCAACCCGCCTCGGTGATGACAACCGGTTTGTCGGGATAGCGGTTAGCCACGGTGTAATAGTTTTCTATGGTATACTCCAGCGATTCATGAATTTTTTTGTATTCCCAAACCGGGTACGTATGGATAGAAATAAAATCTACGACGGCAGCCAGAGGCTTTAACTTGTTGAGCCAGGGGAGATAGTTTTCACAAAAGGTGACCGGTTGCCTTGCGCCTTCCTTTACTGTACGGACATATTCCATGACTTGGTGCACCGAAACATAATGATCCGTCCAATCGACGCAAGCTTCATTGCCTACGGAGAGTGAAAAAATGATCTCCGGGTATTGATTGGCGAGTTTTATGAGGTTGTGAATTTTGCGGATATTGTTTTTCCTGAAGTACTCCAGTTGCGCTTCCGGATAAACGCCCCCTCCCCACGGGCAGCCAAAATTGTTCATCTCTGCCTCAATGTAGGCGCCGAGCATGATTTTGAAATCCATTTTTTCGCGGCTTACAACCTCTAGGACCATTTCGCCGTGCAGGTCTACGTCATACAACCTGAGGTATTTCCAATGCGGCTGCAACAACAGCAAGTCTTCTTTTATCTCCTCATACGACGGATAGATTCCGCCCGGCATTTGCCCGTCGCGAAACCCGGAATAGCAGATCCCTTTCGCGGGAGGTAATTGTAATGCGGCAAATGTGTTCATAGATTTTGAAACTTCAACTTTTCATGTTTGTCCCATATCCCCCAATAGGCGCCTACATCGCCTTCGGCGCTTACTTTCCAGGATTCGTCAAAGGAGGAGAAATAAAAGACGGGCACATCTTCGTCTAATGCCCACATTTGGGTATTGATAAAATAGGCCAGCGCATTTTTTTCGGACGGATGGGCGCCTTTCAGGTTTTCGCCCTGACTGGGCCAACCGGTTTCGGTAACGATCACTTTTTTCCCGTTCGTCGCTTGCTCAGCCTGGCGCACCATTTTTTTCAAATAATCCAATGAATTTTCAAATGGGCAGGCTTCCCAGAAGGGGTAACAATTGGCCAGGATCAAATCGCAGGCTTCAGCGATCCTCGGGCGCTGGGTAAACTCGTAATAGGCATCTACATAACCAACCGGTATTTCTGGTATGGCCTGTTTGACCCGGTGGATGAACGCTAGCAGTTCATCTTCCGACAAATCTTTTCGGTACAGGACTTCGTTCCCTACAGCGGCAATATCCACCAGGCCCGCTCGAGCCAGTTCAATCAAGCCGTTTATTTCCCGTTCGTTCACCTCGGGGTCCTTACCGAGCCATGCTCCGACCAGGGTTTTTAACCCGAGTGTTTTTGCCACTTGGGGAATGAGTTCATTGTCGTCTGTACAGGAAAAGGATCGAATCCATTGGGTGTGCGGTTTGAGAATTTGCATGCGCCGCCTGACTTGCTCTACTGAAATGCGATCGCCCGGCTGTTGGCCTTCTGCATACAAACTGAAGCAGAACCCATGTACGCCGTTATTTAGGATTTCGAGGAACAAATTCTGGATCTCGGGTCCGGAAACCCCGGCGAGGTAATTTTCCGAACTGACATCATCCTGGGATAGGTATCGATCTGCTTTATAAGACATTTTGATAACGGTTTTAATTATAATTCGCCTCTTCTTTTGACTAATTCTTCTTTGATTGCATGGGCTTTTTCCTCCGTCAGATCGTAGTTCCACATCACCAGGATAGCCAGTGCGGCAGTAATAGCCGGAATAGAAATATCAGCCAGGCGTAATTTGACAATAGTATCCGCGGTTTGGGTAGCCACGTTTTGATCAAACCCCACCACTTTCAGCACCAGGCCGCCCAGCACCAGTGCGAGGCCTTGCCCCAACTTTACCATCCACCAATAGATGGCTCCAAACGTTCCTTCTTTTCTCGGCATACCGTTGTTCAGTTCATCCAGGTCGCAAACATCAGCGGTCATAGACATCATGAGCGTAAACAGCCCGCCGATCCCAAATGTCATGAAGGGTATAGGCAGAAACATCATCCAGGGGCTTTCCGGTGAAAAGCCCCACCATTTTAAAACATAACCGACAATCGAAATGGCGGTGGAAATGATAAACGCTTTGCGTTTGCCCCATTTGTTCGCCATCCAGGTAATGACCGGGATAATCAAAATAGCGGTAGCTAGTGCGCTGACGGTAGAAAACCAGGCTGGCCAGGTTCCGGCGGCTTCATATTGGCCATTGAACAAATAGAACACGATGATAAAATAGCTGAACGAACCTACCATTTGAAAGCCGTTGAATACCAGAAAAGTGGCGCCGCAGAGTCGCATGAACGGTTTGTTTTTCGATATGAGCACCATATTGTGCAACAGCCCTTTCAGATTGCTGAATAAGTTTTTCAAGGTAATGGCATCCCTGTTTTGCAGGTTGGTCTGATCTACTTCCTGGCAGAACAGGGCCGGCAAAATGCCCAGGAGTAAACACACGACACCCACGACCACCGATAATTTATGAACGCCTTCCGCCTGGGTTTCAAACAGGTTCGGATTGGCAATGATGACCCAAAACCAGGGAACAATCATCCAGGCTATCTGGCCAATCGTCTGCGAAAAACCCATCAGCCGGGTGCGTTCGTTGTAATCGGAAGTCATTTCGTAGCCCAGGCCAATGAGCGGGGTGGCGAAGATGGTATTGCCCGTCAGGTAGATCAGTGAAAAGATCAAAAAATACCAAAAGTTGTAATGCTGCGAATTTTCCGGGTTCAGCTGCCACAACACCGCAAACAGCACCCCGCTTAGTATGGCGCCAACAAAAATATATGGCCTGCGGCGTCCCCATTTGAATGTCGTATTGTCAGAGATGTATCCCATGATCGGGTCCGATATGGCATCGTAAATCCTCGGCAAGCCGCCGAGTAAACCCGCCAGAAACGGATCCATGCCAAAGGCTGTAAGCAGGAAAAATGAAAATACGCCCAAGGATCCGGGTAGCAGGTTGTTCACGAGGTGACCGGCTCCGAATGCGAATTTTTGGATTGCCGGTACCCGGTCTTTTTGCGCTGTCTGATAATGTGCCATCGCTTTTAGTTTGCTTGATTGAATACTACACTCTGAAGTGCTTTTGCGCTGATTTTTGAATAAATAGCCTGCCCTTCCAGCGTTATTTTTAGCAGTTTTTCTTGCTCCGTCGGATTAAAGACAACCGCAACCACCGAGCCGTCCGTGTTTTTTACGGCAGTGACCATCAAGTCATTGTCGGGGTTTTCAAAACCGATCCGGAGCGCCTCGGGGCGAATGAATTTGCTGAAGTGCGCCATGGTGTAATACAGCGGCGTGAAATAAACGGCGTCGTTTTCGGGGTCTGCGATAACGGGGGCGACGCACCAATTTTTGAACCAGTTGGGCCCGCCTTGTTTGTCCAGCACCATGTTCCAGTCCAGCCAACCGTCCACATAATTATTCAGGCAGCCGATTATATCCCGCGCATAGCGGAATACGGGCACATATTTGGGATGCAGGTGTTTTTGATCTGGCGGTGCCCAATCCCAACCCCAATCGGTTGCTTCTTTGCTCCAATACCAGGCATCGTCGTTCCATTTGGGCACTTCTGCGTCCACGCAGGCTTCGGTTTGGATCAGGTATTTGTGCGGGGCTTTTTGATGCGCATATTGCAGGGCATCCGGAAAGTAATCCCAGGTGCTTTCATACCAGTGAATAGCTGTTCCGGCAAAATATTTTGATGTGTTCTCGTCTTTGAACATTTCGTCTACCCATGTTTTTAACTCCGCCCGGTTTTGGTCATAGCCCAATATTTTCACGTGTCCCAAGCCCTCCTGTTCCAGTTTGGGCCCCAGATAACGTTGAACAAAATCGGTCATTTCCTGTGGCGTGAAGTGCATGCTTTCCCAGTTGTTACCATTGCCATTGGGTTCGTTTTCCACGGTAATTCCCCAGATATCAATGCCTTCTTTTTGATACGCTTTTATGTATTTTGAAAAAAACAAGGCCCAGGTGTCGCGGTATTCCGGCAATAGTTTCCCGCCGATCCAGCGCTGGTTGTCTTTCATCCAGGGCGGCGCCGTCCAGGGCGAAGCGATAATTTTGAACCCGGTTTTTGATATTTTTTGTGCGTCTTTTATCAGCGCAATCAAATCTTCCCGGTCCTCCTCAATTGAAAAATGGTCAAGGGTTTTATCATCCGGCACCGGCGCATAAGAATAATGGCCCAGTGAAAAATCGCAGGAATTGATATGTGTTCTGGCCAATGAATAATTGGCGCCGGCTTCGCTGAAGTAGGCCTCCAATATCCTGTTCCGGTTCGCCTGGCCGAGCCGATTGAGTAAATACGCTGAACTTTCGGTGAAGGCGCCACCCAAACCCAGAATTTTTTGATAGGTTACTTCAGGGTTTAGTGCTATTGGCAAGGCTGATCCTTCCGGGGCAACCGCATCCAGTTGTTGCAGTTTGTTTCCTCCTGCAGACGTTTCATAGATGACGGCGCGCCATGTTTTTTTTGAAGGCCGGCAATACAGGGCCACGGTACTTAGCAAGACGAGTATGGGTAAAATCCGTTCAATAAACATTAAATCATTTTTAACAATAGTCCGGTACATTTTGCTGTTGGCGAGGGCGCCAACAACGGCATTTCGTTGAAAATCAAGCCTTAAAGCCGTTATTGGCATCCTCGCCAACAACATGCTCCGGGCTTCCTTTTCAACGGTTTGCAAAAACCTACCGGACTATTCTTTTAAAGCAATCAATACAAGAACCGATCAGGGTTTATTGAAATCGTTATTTGCCGAATTTCTCCGCTTCTGTTCCATATTTTTTGACTGTTTTCCGCATTCAACAGCAGCTGTTCCGAGTGCTCGACCTGCTCGTTATCATATGCTACTAAGAGATCTTCATGCCCGGACAGTACATATATTAACGGTACCTGGCAATACGTAAAAAACAATGCGTTTTCATCCACCACCATTTGCCTGGGCGTGCCGCTTACATCAATATAGCGCATGGTTTTGCGCGATTTTAAAAATTCATCTTTCCGGAGCAGATAGGGCTGAAACCGCAGCTGGCCGTTTTGCACCCAAAGGCCTAATTCGCCGAGCCTGCACAAGATGTCTTCCTTCACTTGGCCGGTCATGCCCGGTTGTTGGGCGCCTTTGCCATATGGCGTGTGCGAATATGGGTCGGTGGGGAAGGCGCCATACAAGTCAGGCGATTTGTGTACGCCGATCCCGTCCGTAATCGCGTAGTAATACTCCATCAGTTGTTTAACTGCTGCATCGTCCGCCTGTTTGTTTATTGCTTCGATGGCGGTCTCCAGTACGGCCAGGCGCAGTTTGGACACCATATGCCAATAAATCGACCCGAGACCCTCGTATCCGAAGAATGTTCCGCTTCTTCCGGTGAAGGCTTTATGGTGAAAGATCGCTTCGAATAATCGGAGCAATGCCGCTTTGCCTGCCGGGTCAATTCCCCCGATGGCATCTACCGCGGCTTCCAGATCGGCCGCGTTTTTGAAGTTTCCATTAAAATGATAGTTCCCTGAAATATCACTTTCAAGGAGCGCAGCATAGGCCTTGTCCGAAAGGTTTTCTAAAAGGCCAAATTGGGATAACAAATCGCGTGATACCGTATTTTTTTGTAAAAAACCCGGTAATTGCTTGTTCGGATACAGCAGATAACTGCGCTGGTCGTCCCGGTACAGGGCACTCAACCGGAGCGCATTCAATAAGTGCAGGCTCGCTTCCACAGACAGGCAGCCCGCGCTGAGCACGGCAACTTGCCCTTCCAACATTTCGCCCAAATGAGAAACCGCAACGGAGTCTTCTCCGGCCGACATTAAGTTATATCCGTGATACAGATGATCCGGCCGTTGATTGGCTTCTATGGAATGCGTAATAAATCGGAGTGAAAGCGTTGCAAACGCGCGCAATCCATCGAGGTCAACGGCGCGTTGACCCCCTCCGAATCCATGTTCATAGATTTGCCAGCGAAAGTCGCCGCCTGCATGGCCAAAGCGATCCAATAGATTTTTGCGATCGCGATCATTGATTTTGCCGTTTACCAAGGCTTGATTTTCCAGAAGCGCATGGTGGATCTGGACATAGAGATCCGCCAACTCCTGCGAGACGTTTATGCGTTCCAGGGGCGCATGTGCCAGCAGTTCGCTAAAAAACGCCATAAACCGCCTCAGGTAATACAGGGTAACCATCGACACACCGTTTCCGACCAACGCGTTATTGGCATCATTCCATTCCGGACGTTGTGTGTTCATCCAGATTCCCCCTTCCAATAGAAAATTGGACAGTTTGGCCAGCAGGACTGCCAGTATCTTTTCCAGCAAGTTTACGCGCAGCACCTGCCCGTTTTTATCCCGTAGCAACGCGCCATCCGCTCCTAGTTCGCTTCTTTGCGCCCGGATCTGTTGGTCCAGTGCCCCGTCGAAGTCGATAGTGGATTTAGGGTTTTTGAGGATATCCCGGTAGGGCTTGATCTTATAGGGCACATTGGCATACACGAAATACGCTTTATCCAAAAGGCTTGGCAACAATGCCGGGTAGTAGTTGGACGCGAATTCCAAAAATTTCAACAGGTAAATAACTTGATGATCACCCCAATATCCGATATACGACCAGGGGTCATCGGGCTCGATCGTTTCCCAATCAAAGCCGTCCTTGGTGACCCGGTATGGATTATAGCCATCGAACGTGGACGCGTTGAGAAATTTAAAGATCATACCTTCGATAAAGGCGGGATAGGCATGCGCGAGCGCTTCCCAGTTTTGAAAAATATCGCGCCAGTTCCCCTCGTAGTCCAGGATTTTGGAGCCGTCGACCGCACTTCGGGTATTGATCGAGAACCGGTTCCAGGGTCGTGAAGGATCGCCGTGCCTGCGGCTGAATTTTAATGGCAGGTATTCTGTGGCCAGCCGGATGAAATCGGGGTCATCGCTGTTCTGCAACAGCGTTTTTAAGGCTTGTAGCGTGAATTTGTCCGGAAGTTGCCGAAGTATTCCCTGCTGTCGGGCAAATACGAGGCGATTTGCTTTTTCCAGGTAGTTGGAGAAATCCCAACGTTCCAGTTGATAGTTTTCATCAAAAATCCCACCGCGCATGATATTGAACAGCACGTTCGAAAAGTGCCGGGAGTCCCGGAGCGCATCTTCGCTGCACTGCAGCCCATCAGCGGCGGCAGTAAGCTTGACCAGATTTTCGGTGCCCAACGCAATATCTTCCCGGATGCGGCTGCTCAAGTCGCTATCGTTTTTAAGGGTTTCGACCAATCGTATGATCGCAGCGTGGTTTTGATTTACATCAGCGGCCAGCATCCAGTCCTTTTCCGTATTCGGTGGAAGTTCAAAGGCCGCACACGTGAAATACGCTCCTTTGTCGCCTTTTATATCGGTTTCCTGCTCGACGTCAAGGCCAGCCCGGAAACGGTTTAACTGCAACGGCGACAACAAATAACAGGGATCTTCCAGGCCGAGTGAAAAGGCCACCGTGGCTTTTAGGGCTTCGCTCGGTTCGGCTTTATCAACAATAATCGCGCTGAGTGCAAAAATACCCAGTCCCGATGCTATTTCTAATTCGCTGCGTTTGTATGCGTCGATTAGGTTGCTGGCCCTGGTCTGAAGTGCGCTGTCTACACCGTACGGAACAATATTCTGGAGGCCATCGAGCAGGGTTCCGTGCTGATATTCGCCGGAGTGATTGATGAGTTTGGATTTTTTTACAATGCCAAACGCATTACTGAAATTCCATTGGTATTGAAACGTTAACCCAAGGTCATAGTTGATCTCCTCGAAAAGGATCTTATTGTTATAAGCGCTTTTATACAAATTTCTTTGTACCGAAAATTTCCCGGCGCCGCGGATGGAAAACGGTTCCCAGACCACTACAGCATTTTTCTGTATGACTTGAAAGATCGATTTGCTACCGGTCGTTTCTGCCGACTCTGTAATTTTATCATCCGTATAATAAGGAAACAAAGCGTATTCGGGGTTTTTTCTTCCCGTGGTTAAGCCCCCGTTGCTCGAAATAAACATCCAGTGGTCAGCGTCGCTGACGATGCTCATAAAGAACGGGCGCAATTCATCGACATCCGAAATCTGATAAAATTGTTCTCCTTCGATCTGAATGGAACTCAATTTTATTTTTTTTGCCTCCTGTTTCATTATTGTGGGTATAGATCGTTCCTGTTATTCGGTATAGGATGCGTTGATATTTATAGCCGGATTACCCGTAGCCGGCTTCCCGAGCACGTGTTGCCTTGCCTGAAGCAAGCTTTTCTCGGTTGTAGCCCAGCGATGAAATTCCAGTCGGTTTCTAAGAGCGGCTTTTTCGCCCCAATCGATCTGCAGTCCAGGAAATGCTACAAATGAGTGCCGCTCCGAGCCTGTCCCGGGACCACGATAGGCGTTTTGCCCGGGCAATTTATTCCTATCCAAAGTGCGCGATTCTTTGCAATTTGCCAGTGGTTGGGACACTAAGTTCTGTACCGTTTGAACGCCTTTTTTGAACGGATACTGCGTTACTCCTCGGGCATGGAGCACCCTGCTACACGCCCTCGTCGCGCCTTTTCTCAGTCTAAAACCGTCTGCTCAAACGGTACAGAACGTTTAGTGCCTCGACCACTAGTTTGCTTCCCGGTAGGCGCGCACATAATCGATCGTCATTCGTTGTGGAAACGGTGTTTGTGAAGTCGGGAATCCAACATAATTCCCGCCGACAGCCACGTTTAACAGGATGAAAACGGGATGGTCAAATACCCATTCGCCGGTCAGATCAGCCGGTGTAATGCGCTGATAGAGTGTTTCGTCTACAAAATAGTCGATATAATCTTTACCCCATTCTATCGCAAACAGGTGAAAATCCGTATCGAATCGCTTGCCCGTAAAGGAAAAACTACGGGTGATAGCAGCGCCGCCCGAATACCCAGGGCCATGTACCGATCCATTGATAATATTTGGCGCTTGTCCCCTCATCTCCATAACGTCAATTTCTCCGCATTGTGGCCAACCAGCTGAGTCGATATTAGCCCCAAGCATCCAGAAGGCCGGCCAAAGGCCTGGTCCGTAAGGCGTTTTTAGCCGGGCTTCGATACGGCCGTACGCTTGCGTAAAAAGGCCTTGAGTTTTTATGCGGGCCGAGGTGAACGGAGCGCCTGAAAAGGTTTCCTTTTTGGCTGTGATGACCAGGTGACCTTCCCCGTCGAGCGCTGCATTTTCCGGCCGGTTAGTGTAATACTGAAGTTCCTGATTGCCCCAGCCATTGCCGCCGGTACCAACGTCAAAGGTCCATTTCGCGGCATCGGGCGAAGTTCCGGCAGCCCCATCGAAATCGTCGCTCCAAACCAGCTGCCAGTTGCGTTGTTCGAGCATTTGCCCTTCATCTGCTTGGCAACCGGCCAGGACGAGGAGTATTCCAGCCGAGAGGAAGCCGGCCGTGAGGCGGCTGCAAATACTTTTTAGCATATAGTATTTCATGATATTATTTCTAGATTGTTAACGAATGACTTGGCGCACTAGCGCCTGCCCGGCAAGCGTCTCTTGCCGGCACAAGACCCGCCTTTAAAAATCAGCAGGCCTTACATTTTCCATCCCAACCCAACGAAACATCGTATTTACCAGACACGGAGTTTTTAAGGTATTAGTTATGGAAATACAAATTGTCTACGTAAATGGTATTGGCTCCTGTTGGCCGTCCGACCAGAATAAACTGCGCTATATGATTCCGGGTGGTAAGTCCTGCGAAGTCGCTCAAGGGCAAGTCATAGCTGATCCACTGCCCTTTGGCGGGCATATCGAAGTTGAGCTGATGTTCCACATCATCGCCGCCGCCAAAGGCGCCATTGGCTCCAAAATCGACTAATTTGAGACCGAAAAAGTTAAAATCGGCCGACCAGACGTCGATGTGAAAATGTGTCATGCCGGACGCGTTAATCGGGTTGGCTACCGTCTCGATACCAACAAAATCAAGCGCGGAATATTTTTTCGCTGCATTACCGGCTATAGACACATCCTCGAAGGTGGCAGATGACCAATCGGTACGCCAGATGTCGACGGGTACATTATTGTAGGCCTCGCTAAAGAGCGAAATTACATTTGCCTGTGGAAGCGTCGGCGTTGGGGCTGCCACGGCGGGTTCTGTAGCGCTTCCCCCTTTGTAAAAGAAAATATTGTCCAGATAAATGGTGCCGTTCCCGTCAAACTTCATCTGGATGACATCTGAAAGGTTCACCCCCGAAAAGGCGGATAGCGGGATATCCACGCTGGACCACCCGGCCGTGGGCACAGCGAGTGCGAATGGCGATTCCTTCGGCCCCGGGCTGATCAGATAGACATTGAGTGAAGATGAGTTGGCTGTCCAGAAATCGATGTGCAAATAATCCATCCCCGACACGTTCTGGTTGCTGCCCAGTTGAATGCCCTGGTAGTTGAGGCCTGCATAGCGCAGGGTGTTGTTGCCGGCAACCTGCACTTGCGTAACGGTGGTAGCCTGCCCCCAATTGGGGTTAAAATCGGTGCCCGGGATATTGGTATAGGCATCGCTGAAAACGGAAAGCACGTTCGCCGGGTTTTTTGTGGGCGTAGGCGCGGCGACTGCCGGACCATTGCTGCTGCTACCGTTGTCGTAGAAATAAATGTTGTCTACAAAAAGATTGGGCAAATCGCCGGACAGCACGATTTGAGCCAGGTGCGCCCTGGAAGTCAAACCCGTAAAACTGCTTAAGGGGATATCGAGGCTTATCCAGGATTCGGTTGCGAGCATCGTACTGCCAATTGTAATTTCATGCGACGAATCGTCGCCGCCGCCAAAGGCCCCATTCGCGCCGATATCCACTAAAAGCACTTTAAATACGGTGGAAGCGCCGATCAGATCAGGCGTCCAGATATCCATGTGAAAATGCGTCATTGCCGTGGCGTCGATAGTAGGAGCCGTAAACTGGATACCCACAAAATTCAGCTGGGTATAGCGTTTGATGTCGTCGCCATTTACTTGTATATCGAAGCTTTGGGCAGTGGAGTATTGCCAATAACCATTGAAAAAATCGACCGGTACATTATCATAGGCATTGCTAAAAACGGAAATCACCTTGTTGGCGGGTACCGATGGGGTAGGCGCAGCAACCTTTGGCAAGATGGGCGCCCCTTTCGACACGATCGTCAAAGAGCCTTCCGATTTCGTTCCGGCCAGGGTAGCGCTGATCACGGCCGTGCCGGCGTCCATTACTTTTACCACACCGGTAGCACTTACGCTGGCCACGCTGGCATTGGTCGATACAAAATCAAAATATTCCGGCGCGGCTTCTACGCGTTGGTCTACGCCATTCGGCAAATTGGCCACGGCATACCCCTGAATGTTGAAGGTATTGCCGGTTTCGGCGTTTTCGGTTACGTCTGCACCCTCCAGAATGCCTGATCGGGCATGCGCGATCGTTCCCAGCTTTTCGAACCGCACCTCATCAATCCAGAAAGTATACCCTTTGCCGTTTTCAGGGCCCTCTGAGAAAAACAGCAGCCCGCGCTCGGCCTTGAGTTTGGCGGCGTCTGGGATAGGGATATAATATTTTTTCCAATTGGTATTTATTTCCAGTCCGGCAATAGCTGCCTGATATTTGTTTTCGCCCAAGTCGTTGCCAAAGCCGATCAGGTCTATTGAAGCAGCTTTGGAGGCTTTGGCCCAAAATGTGAGCGCATTGTAGCCGGAGAGGTCGCGTCCGGAATTGCTGTAGTACACACCTCCGGCATAAGCGCCGGCAGGGTCGTCATAATCCGGAACGGATATGCGCATGGAAGCCGTGCCTTTGTACTTTACATCCGTATCTACGGTAAACGCCCGTACATCCGAGCCGCCAAAGGCGGCGTAGCCCATGTCGGGGCTAAAGGCATCGATAAAAACTTCGGCGGTTGTGGGGAAGGATGCGGGATCCAAATCGCTCAAGTCTCTTTTACAGCTAAAGAAAAGCGTGGCGATAGCCAAAATAAGACCGGCAATTGGATAGAGATAGGTATGTTTCATCGGTGAATAGCTTAAGAAAGGTGAGGACTATTGGAAGATATTGATGCGTAAATAGGTCCGGATTTCCCATTCATTGCCATTGCCATAGCCCGGGGCAGTGGGGTCGCACACCAGTTCGCCGGCCGCATTGATGGAATACGCAGGGCAGTACCGCGGCGAATAGCGGTTCAGGGTGCGATAGAGCCCCTGCACACCGATACTCGTATTGGGCAGATCAAGCCAGTTGGGTTTGCCCAGGGTGGTGGAAATATCCAGCATCAATTGTTGGGGAAAGGTGAGGTTGAAATCGCGGTGATAATCATACGGACCCCAATCGTTGAATTTCACAGCAGAAACCAGTTTGACGCTTTTGTAAACCATCCGCAAATCGACGCCGAAACGTTGGATGGTTCGGGTGTCGTTGCCGTTGGCCTGGGCGTTTCCGACGTATACGTTGGCAATAAACCCCAGGTCCGGATTTAATTTGGACACGATGCGGGCGTAAGCTTCCCACAAATCGTGGGCTGGCGCCGAGCCGGGGAAGGCGAAGGTGGTGCGGCCGTCAGGCAGGATGCCGATTGCTGCGTCCTGAACTGTTGGAAGATGCCGGTAGACGAACCCGCTGCTTGCTGCCAGGCGGGCATCTTCGGAACGGTCGTTATCCCAGTCGTACATCCAGGTGGCTGGCGTCGGGTCGTACGTGATCAGCAGTTCCCCAGCCACAGTTTTGCGGTTTACCCGAACGGAAAAAGGATCGTCGAGGATATTCCGGGGCCGGCCTGGCGCCGGCACATCGGCCGGGATAGGACCCTCGATCGGGCGCTGCCACAAGAAGTTGGGGGCCAGTTGGAAATCGCCAACCGAATAGGTAAAGCCGCTCAGGAAATTGTATTGATTTCCGCTTCCGCTGTCTTTGAGGCGCCAGCCGGTAAATGTTTTGGTATAATCGGCGCCGCCGCTTGCTACTAGCGCCATGGCGGCGGCTTGCGCATACCAGTTGAACCGGCCTTTTGAGAAGGTCATCTTCATCTTGCCCCCCCAATTATCCTCCGGTTTGATCACATCCTGATAAATGGCGTAGTCGCCTCTTGACCCGTCAGCAATCTGGAAGGTACGGCCGTTGAGGGGTTGCCCACCCCAAATTCCACCCAATTCAAGGCCCAGCTTGCCTAACTTGGTTTTTGCGTGCAGGGTGGCCCTGCGTGTCTTGGGCGCCGGTATGGCGAACGAACTTTCTGCCGTGCCCCGTTGCTCCAGATCTTCATGAAAGATACCGGTCAGGTCGATACCGCCCAACTTCCGGCTGTATTTGACCAAGACGGCGGGGTTAGCGCCCCACCACAGTTCGGGTCCCATGGCAATTTTTAAACCCTTCAACTTGCGTTTGCCGTTCAGTTCGAATCCCAGCGGAGCTTGCCCGTTATAAATATCGATGTTTGGGCCATAATTCGCCTCCGGGTACAGGCCGAAAAAATCGCCTTCATAACCCCAATGGTAATGGCCGGTCCGGTAGAAGCCCGTCAGATCAAAGTCTTTGTGGCTCCAGGTGATATCTGCGCGGTACACCTGGAAGCGGTTGACGTCGCTCAAATTGACCGGTCCGTTGGGGGTGTTCACTACGACTGGGCGGCCCCGGTTTTCATAAAATATTTCATTTATGGGATTTTGCGCTACATTGCCCAGCATATTTACTTCTACGTTGGCCCGCAGGTTCGGCGCCGGATTCGCGGCCACACCTACGAAAAAAGACTCCATGTGATCGAACCCCAATTGATTAGGATACACTTCCTTTTCCGGATCGGCCTTTTTGGGGGTCGAGATTAGTTCCCCGCCGGTATTGAACGTGCTCAAATCGGCGCTTAATCGGCTGAGCCGGATCTTGCCGGATCGTTCGATTTCGAGCGCAGCCTTGTCTCCCCGGGCTTTTATTACCGCATCTGTCAACTGGATTTGCGAAAAATATCGGTTGATCGATTCTGCGGTGACGCCACTGGCATAGGGATTGATGGCATGCGCATCCTTCAGGGCATAAAAGGCGGCGCGGGGGTACAAATGGTAAAGGCCGCGTTCATCGGTGGGCCCTTTTGCACAAACACCAAACCATTCCTCGTTCATGTTATTCTCACCGGGCGTATAATCGCTGAGGTAGCCGCCGTTCGACCAGGAGGCATTGTTGTCGTGTACATCCAGATTACTGGTTTGTCCGAACTTCCACCAGCCGTCGCTGAACTGAAAGGTGAAACCGCCGATGGCGTTTCCGGCGTTGCCCAACCCGGCCGCATTTTCATATATTTCTTTCCAGTTTCCTACCATGTAGTAGGCCTGCGATTGCTGGTCCTCACTATTGGTAAGCGCATTGAAAGCGTCGGCGCCAAACTCGGTGAACATCAGGGGTTTCCCATATTCTTTTTTTACGCGCTCAAACCCATCGCCGAACGAAACGCCTCGATACATATTGACGCCTAATATGTCCACATCCGGGCACCGCCGTGCGATAATATCCAAAAACAGCAAATCACCGTTGCAAATCGCTACCGGGTGCGATTTATCAAGGCCTTTCATCTGGAGGACGGCATCATTGAACAATTGATACATCGCTTCTGCCCGGATGGTCGACTTCCGATCTTTCTGGGGAATATCTTCCGTTTCGGCGCCTTCCCAGAAAAGACCGTAGTTATTCTCATTACCCAACAGATAAAGCAAAAGTCCGGGTGTATTTTTGTAGGCCTCCACCATTTCCTGCGCTTCCCGGAGTAAGCGTTCACGTACACGTGGATCGGAGTACTCCGTATTGGCCACCCATACCCCGTCCAATGTGAGTCCGTACCGACCGAAAGCATGGTTGAGCACCGTGTAAATGCCATACTTTTCATAGATATAGGTTATCCACTTGGCGGGCACTCCAGAATACTGGCGTATGGCGTTTACGCCCATACTCTTTAGCAGGGACATTTCCTCATCCAAAGCCGCCCGAATAATATCGTCCGGCTGCTTCCATAAACTATAGGTATAGGTGGTACCGATAGGATAGTAATCCCAGTTCATACCGTTAATAATGAAGTCTTTTCCATTCACCTGCAACTTCATGCCCTGGTCTTGTCGCACCACGGAAACCTTGTCCGCCTGTGCATGGAGTATTACTGCCCAAAGCAGCAGCACCGAGTGTAAGAGTAGATTTTTCATCAAATCTTTCTTATTTGGTTAAGTATTTTGTGATGTTGGTCGATGGAGAAATAAAATTTTTATTGTCCTGTGAAATTAGTTTTTTTAATTCGAAATAGACCTATATACTTTCGATATACAGCATTTTGAGTTTGCATAAAAAATCCATATATCCGGATTTAAGTTGCTGAAAATAAGGTGTTTATGAAAAATGTGTCCGAAAATAAAGTTTGTGCGCATGTATACCGGTTTTCAAGCGCGGGATACAGCGGCTTGACCAATGTATCCTATCTGTGTTTTGTACCAGATCGATTTCTTCGTGTGCGCTTTTGAAGCGAAAGGGATACCCGTATCCGGGAAGAATGAATTTTCTCAGCACCTGCGAATGGCAAATTTCATCATTCAAGACAGGGCTACCGCGCGTATTTCTCTGGTGTGGCGCCCATACCTACCGTGCCCGAACCACAATACTGGAGGGGTATGGCAGAATGTCAATGCCTATACCCGTAAATGTTTTAACATAGAAACTACGAATAAATCATTCCCCTACCTTTCGCCCCACGTCACCGGCTGAGCAGTTGCACCAGCCCAACCCAAGTACCGGAACGAAAATGCCGACACATGGAGTCGAAAAAAAACTACAACATCTGGTGGGGCCCACCGAAAAAATTCTCGACCACGATCGAAGAACGGAAGATCAGCTGGCTGGAATTATTTTACGATCTCGTTTACGTCATCGTCATCTCGCGCATCACCCACCACCTGGCCGTGCACCCCGACGCGCACGGAATGGTGAACTACGTGTACCTGTTCATCATGACGTTTTGGGGCTGGTCGAACGGCAGCCAATACCACGACTTGCACGGCAGCCCCGGCATCCGGACCCGGTTCATGACGCTCTGGCAAATGATGGCCGTGGCGGCGCTGGGCGTATCGCTCGGGAACCCGGAAGCGATTTTTACCTACCGCACCACGATATGCTTTGCCATTTTGCAGGGCTTTATCACGTACCTGTGGTGGAGCGTCGGCATTTACGACAAAAACCACCGGAAATTGAGCGTCCCCTACGTTTCCTGTTACTTCGCCGCGTTTGTCGTGCTGCTGCTGAGCCCGCTGGCGCCCTCGCCCTACAACGAAGGCTTGTTCTGGCTGGTGCTGGGGCTGAACCACCTGCCGCCGTTTCTGAACTACCAGCGGCTGAAACATAAAAATGCCGAATTCAACCTGTCGATGAGTATGGTGGAGCGCCTGGGCCTGTTCACCATCATCGTGTTCGGCGAAAACATACTGGGGGTGATCAACGGCGTGGGCGCCTATACAGAAATACCGGCAGTGGTGTGGACCTGTTTTGCCCTGGGTATCCTGATCGTATTTGCCCTGTGGTGGATCTTTTTCGCCCTTATCGCCGACCGTGAATGCCGGCACGGGTTTCTGCACGGTCAGGTGTTTATATTTCTCTATATCCCCACGCTTGCTTCGCTGGGGATCGTCGGCGCTACGTTCTCCGTTCTGCTCCAAAACATGCAGCAGTTTGCCAGCGCCCCGGTACGGATGCCCATGTTGATTTTTGGCGCAGGCCTCGCGCTGTTCCTGCTGAGCATGATCGGCCTTACGCGCAACCTGCTTTATCCGGCGGAATACGGAAAAGCCAAAAAAGTGATTCAACCCGCCCTGACCGGGGCTGCCGGCCTGATCGCGGGGATCACGTTTTTTTTCCCGGGTATTGCACTGCTTGATTTACTGCTATTCATTTTTGTGGTCCTCCTGGTCATCGTCGTGCTGATCACGCGGATCTGGTTCGTGCTGGAGCTGCGGCGGATTGCGGCCCGGAACGATTCCGGGCCGTGATCCGCCTCCTGCGTGTATCCTTCCGGGGTCAATCCACGATCGTAACGTCGCCTTTCATGATGATCCGCTGACCGCTGACCAGTTCCACATCGGCCCACCAGACAAAAACCGCGGGGTTCATGGGTTTGCCCCGGAAATAACCGTTCCAGCCCAGGCTTTCCATATTGGGTTGAATATTGTCGTTCCGGAACACCATTTCCCCCCAGCGATCATAGATCCGCAGGGTGCGGATGTTGCGAATCGTATTGGCTGCGGCGAAAATGAGAAACACATCGTTGAAGCCGTCTTGCCGGTTGGGGCTGATGGCGTTGGGCGCCCAGAGGTGTGGGTCGTCGATTTTCACATAGACGGATGCCTTGGCCGAACAACCCGCCGTATCAATCACGGTGACGGTAAATTCCTGCGAGAAAAAAGTTTGCACGGTCACCACGTTCGGCTGGTTCGTGTGGGTCAGCAGTTCTTCCGGCGTCCAGATAATAGTATCGATCCGGCTCAAAGGAATGTTTATCCCGGCGACCAGCTTGGTTTGATCGCCAAAAGCGAGTGATATCTCCGGGTCAAGATACACGGAGACGCCGCTGGGCTGGGTTAAACTCACGGGTTGCGTGTACTGACAGCCATTGATGTCCTGAATGACCACTTGATAATTTCCCGCATCCAGATTGTCGAACAGATTGGAGGTGTGAAAGGAACCTCCATTGTCGATGGAATACAGGTAGGGGCCAGTGCCGCCCTCAACGAGATCAATGCGGATCATACCAACCTCGCCGTTGCAGCCGGGCGATGTAGTGGCGAGTTGCAGCGCGCTGGGCTGGCTCGGGTTTTCGGTCACCGTAACGAGATCGGAAGCGCTGCAGCCGTTGTTGTTGTTGGTCACCACCAACAGATAGGTGCCGGCTGCATTCACCAAGGGGCCCGGCAGCGTGTTGCCGCTGAGAATATTGCCGTCCTGGGTCGTCCAGAGGTAATTCAGGTTGTTGGCCGGACCGGTTATCGTCGCATCCAGGTAACCATCGCTCACCAGGCAGTTGATCTCAAAGCCCGGGCCTGCATCCACCATTGGGGTTTGTATGTCCTGCAATACAGCCGTGGCCGCGTTGCCTATGCAGCCGTTGATCTGGTTGAATACCTGAATCGTGTAGGTGCCCGGCAGATTGACGGTGGGTTGCAGGGTGTTTACGCCCGCAATGATGCCCGGCCCGCTCCAGCTGTAGGCGTATTGACTTCCCTGTGCGCTCTTCGTGCCGTCGAGCAGCAGGGTGTTCACCAGGCAGGTCAGTGTACCCGGTGCAGCGATGGCTGCCGGCGGTACCGCTTTATCTTCCGGAATACTGATCGCAGCCGTGCTCGTACAGCCGTTGAACAGATCGGTGACGAGCAAGGAGTATACTCCGCCGCTGTTCACCACGGGATCAGGACTGTTCTGACCGGAAACAATAGAGCCGTTCTGCGTCGACCAACTGAAGGATACGCCCTGGCTGCTTCCCACCCCGAATCCGTGGAGGGTTATCTGCTGCGAACCGCAATCGATCATACCGCCTGCGCCGATATTGGCAAGTGGAGGGATCATGTTCTGAACGACTGTGGTGCTGGAAGTGCCGGTGCAGCCATTGGCAGTATTGGTCACCAACAGCAGGTAATCGCCCGGTGCACTGACCGTGGGCGACAGGGTAGTGGCGCCGGCTGCAATCTGGCCGGTAGCAGTCGTCCAGAAGTACTTGAAATTACTCCCCGCACTGCTGCCAGCGCCGCTGAGAAGTACCGAAGCCGCCGAGCAGGTCAAAGGGTCGGGGGCTGCCGCTACCACGACTGGAGGATTGACATCCCGGATGACCTTTGCCGCTGCCGTCTGGGTGCATCCGTTGGTGGTGTCTGTTACCTGCAGGGAGTACGTACCCGGCAGATCGACCAACGGGTTCAAGGTATTTTGGCCGGAAACCAGGTGCCCGTCATTGGTTTGCCAATCATACCTGAACTGGTTGCCGGCACTGCTCCCCGCGCCATTCAGGTTCAGGCTAAAGGTTACGCAAGTCAGCATGCCCGGGCTCTGTACAACCGCTATGGGGGCTGTTATATTTTGTTCTACCATTGCCACGGCGGTCGACGTGCAATGATTAGCCGTATTGGTGACGGTAAGCGCATAATTGCCGGGTGCATTCACCACCGGGCTAAGCGTATTCGCCCCCGAAAGGATATTGCCGCCCGATAAGGCAGCCCATTGGTAGGTGAACTGTCCTCCCACACTGCTGCCTGCGCCATCGAGTGCGGTGGTCAACGCATTACAGGTCAGATCGGGCCCCCCGGAGGCGGCCGCATTTGGGGGCGTATTGTTGAGTGTCACCGGTACGTAATCGGCATTCAGACAATGGTTGTCCGTATTGATCACGGTAAACCAATAAGTGCCGGGTGCATCGATGAGCGGCGCAAGCGAATTGGCGCCCGACACGATATGGCCATCGGCAGTGGTCCAGAGATATTGCGGATTGGCGCCTTGGTTCGCAGCTATTCCTTTTAACTGGAGGGTGGTAACGGCGCAATCCAACTGGCCGTTGGCCCCGGCATCCACAACCGGTTTTACAATATTCTGAACCACCTCCACCGACGCTGCGCTGGTGCAGCCGTTACCGGTATTCGTAACCAGCACCTGGTAGGTTCCGGGCTGATTGACCACCGGTGCCGGACCATTGGCGCCGGATATGAAATTGCCGTTGGCGGTCGTCCACTGGTAGGTAATTCCGGAACCGGCACTGCTGCCTGCAGTATTCAACGTCGTTTTCAGTACCTCGCAATCGAGGGTTTTAGGCGTTGCAATGACTAAAACCGGGGGTGTCTGGTCAATGGAAACCTGGGCCACGTCGGTGGCGGTACATCCGTTGTCCATATTGGTGACCAACAGCGTATAGACACCCGGAGCGTCGACAACAGGCGTCAGGGTAGCCGATCCGCCGGTGATATTCCCACCGGCCGATGCCGTCCATTGGTACAAAAAATTCGCTCCGGTGCTCGTGCCCGCTCCGGATAACGCGATGCTTTTACTGATGCAGGTAAGGGAAGCGTCGGGACCTGCCAGGGCTTGGGGCGCGTCCTGATCCAGCAAAACCGGAACACCGGCCACGGCCGTACAGCCGTTTTGCGTATTGGTAACCAGCAAGGTGTACATTCCGGAATGGTCCACTTCGGGGTATAAGGTGCCGGCGCCTCCAACGATATTTCCGTTTGCGGTGGTCCAGTTGTACGCGTATTGCGGGCCCTGGCTGGAACCGCTCCCATCCAGATTTAATACCTTGACGATACAGGAAAGCACATCGGGGGCGCCCGCATCGGCTACCGGCGGCGTCAGATCCTGCCCTACAGTGACGGTAAACAGCGCCTCACAGTTGTTGGCCGTATTGACGACGTTCAATGTATACTGACCCGGTGCATTCACCACAGGACTCAGGGTATTGGCTCCCGAAAGGATCTGCCCATTCGGAGTGGTCCAATTGTAGGTAATACTCGCTCCGGTACTCGACCCGGCGCCGCTCAGTTGAATTTGCTGAACAGCGCAAGTGAGCATGTTCGGCGCCTGCGCCTGTGCGAGCGGCACGTTTACATCTTTGTTCACCATGGTCGAAGCGGTCGCGGTGCAGCCGTTGTTGGTATTGAGTATGGTTAAAGTATAGGTACCGGCCGCACTGACGACTGGCGCAAGGGTGTTTGCCCCGGATTGTATGCTGCCGTTCGACGTGGTCCAATGATAGTTAAATGCAGCGCCGCTACTTCCGCTGCCGTTCAGGGTAACGGTAGCATTGGCGCAGGTAATCGTACCCGCTGCGCCGGCCGCAACATCGGGCGATAGGGTATCTTGAGCGATATTAACGGAACTTATGCCGGTGCAACCGTTGACTTGGTTGGTCACCATCAGCGTGTACAGACCGGGGCTGTTGATCGAGGGGTTCAGCGTGTTAGCGCCTGAAACGATATTCCCACCGCCCGATACCGACCATTGATATGAAAATGAAGATCCTGTACTGGATATGCTGCCGTTTAGCGCCAGGGTAGTCAGGGTGCAATTCAACGTGGAGCTGGGACCGGCATTTGCCACCGGAGCGGTAAAGTCCGCCAATACGGGGACATTGGAAACCGCGGTGCAGCCGTTCATCGTGTTTGTTACCAACAATTCATATACCCCGGATTGGTTGACCAGGGGCGTCAGTGAATTTACACCGGAGACAATCCCCGGTCCCGTCCACGCGTAGGTAAATTGATTTCCCTGCGCAGTTGCCGTGCCATCGAGGGTAGTTTGCCCCTTCTGGCAGTTTAGGGTGTCCGGTGGTCCCGCATTGGCCTGTGGGATGCTGGTATCGGCGGAAACACCGGCGGTAGCCTTGGCCGAACACCCGTTTGTTGTATTCGTCACAAGCAAAGTGTAGGTGCCGGCAGCGCTCACTTGCGGGTTAAGGGTGCCCTGGCCGGAAAGTATAGTACCCGAGTTGCTGCTCCATGCGTAGATAAATTCGGGTCCCGCACTCGAGCCTGTTCCATCCAACATGACCGATGTTTGCGTACAATTCAGCGTACCTGCCGGTGCGACACTTGCCAGCGGAGGGGTCGTATTCACTCCCACGGTTACGGTAGCCGTTGCCGAGCAGCCGGATTGAATATTGATCACCGTTAATTTGTACGTACCCGCGGCATTTACGCTGGGATTGAGGGTTTTTGCCCCGGCGACAATTTTTCCATCCACAGTACTCCAGTTATAACTGTATTGCGCGCCCAGTGACGATCCATTTCCATTCAGTGTTATCTGCGGCGCGGAGCAGGTAATGGTTGCCGCGGCGCCGGCGTTGGCCACCGGTTGCGACAGGTTACTGCTTACGGTAGTGCTTGCTTGTGCGGTGCAGCCGTTATCCAGGTTGGTCACTAATAAGGAGTACGTGCCGGCTTGATTGACGATGGGGCTCAGGGTCAAAGACCCGCTGACAATGTTCCCATTGACGCTTGTCCATTGGTAGGCGAATGCACTTCCGGCTGAGGAACCGGCGCCGTTCAGTTGTACCTGTAGGGTTACGCAGGTGAGGGGCGCGGTTGCTGCCGCAATTGCCGTCGGAGGGGAAATATCCCTGCCGACCGTTACCGATGCAGCCGCCGTACAGGAATTGCTCATGTCCGTCACCAGCAGATTATACGTGCCCGGCTGATTGATCTGGGGTACAAGGGTGTTGTTTCCGCCGATGATACTTCCATCCGGTGTTGTCCAGGTATAAACAATGGAACCTCCCTGGGAAGAACCATTGGCGTTTAATTGGATGTTGGTTGTCGCGCAGGTGAGCAATTGGGCCGGCAAAATAGCCGCAATCGGCGTCGTCGTATTTGCATCCACTACAACCGCGGCTTGGGCGGTACAACCATTCGCCGTATTTAAAACCACGAGCGTATAGGTACCTGCCGCATCCACTACAGCATTGTTCAGGGTATTCGACCCGGATACGATATGACCCGGATTGGCGGTCCATTGATATTCAAATCCCGTTCCCGATGAGGAACCGGTTGCGTTCAATGCCACCGTTAAACTGGCGCAATTGAGGATCGGGTTTCCGGAAACAACAGCCGCCGGCAGGGTCCGGTTGATACTTACATTTACCGAACTCTGTGCCGTACAACCGTTCGTGGTATTGGTTACCAGCAAGGTATAGGTGCCGCTGGTATCCACTATGGGATGGAGCGAATTCCCTCCGCTGACGATGTGGCCGTTGTTTGTCGTCCAGGTATAGCTGTAATTCGGGCCTGTCGAGGCCGAGCCGTTCAGGGCTAATTGTGTGGTATAACAGGTCAGTGTTTTATTCGCGCCTGCATTGGCTGTCGGAGCGGTTTTATTTTCCGTCACTGTCACCGACGCAGTGGCCGTACATCCGCTCAGGCTATTGGTGATCAACAGCACATACGTGCCGGGTTTATCGACCACCGGATTGGCGGAGCTGTTTCCGGAAACGATATTACCGGCACCCTGAGCGGTCCAACTATATTGAATGTTCGGTCCCTGGCTCGAGGCGCTGGCATCCAGCGTCACGGAATTGGTGATACAGTTCAGGACGCCCGGCGCGGCGGCGACGGCCTGCGGTTGGTCAAAATTTCCCTGCACCACCACTACAGCTTCATTCGAACAACCATTGTTCAGGTTGGTCACTTTCAACCGGTAAATCCCGGGTTTGTTTACAACAGGGTTGTAGGTGTTTCCGCCGCTGACGATCGACCCCGGATTAGCCGTCCATTGGATGCTGATGCCAGGGCCGGTACTTCCCAAGCCCTGCAGTTGATACGTGGTCTGGAGACAATTCAGCATCGTACCGGATCCGGCATTGGCCTGTGGCACATCCTGGTCAACGTTCACGTTCACAGTAGCCGTACTGGTGCAGCCATTGTTGAGATTGGTCACCAGAAGGGAATACGCGCCTGCCGCATTGACCACGGGGGTGTACGTATTGGCGCCGCTAACAATAGAGCCCGGATTGGCCGTCCATTGCGTGCTAAACCCGGCGCCGGTACTGCCGGAGCCTTGCAGTTGGACGGACGTCTGGAGGCAGTTCAAGGTCTGGGGCTGCCCGGCGCTGGCCAGTGGAGGGCTCAGGTCGGATAAAATATTTACCGTGGCCGAGCTGGTACAACCTGTGCCTGCATCGGTGACCAACAACGTGTAGGTACCTGCCTGATTCACGATCGGATTGGGCGATGTGTTTCCGCTCAGAATATTGCCATTCGGACTGGTCCATTGATAAGAAAGATTTCCTCCCGAGCTGGAACCCGACGCGGTAAGCGTCAGGTTGGGCGTAATACAGGTGATCATTCCTCCACCCGATGCCGTGGCGATAGTAGGTTGTACGACCTGCACCGGATTGCTCAGGGAACATTGCACGCCGTTTGAATCGGTTACCGTCAGTGTTACCGTATACGTTCCGCCACTTCCATATTCGTGAGAAGGGTTACTTAGTGTGGATGCGTTGTTCACCCCACTCGCCGGGTCGCCGAAATTCCAGGAGTAGGTATACGGAGGGGTGCCGCCCGTAGAAGTACTGAAAAAACTGGCCGTCAGGGTTGCTTCACAAATGGGGGTGGCCACCATGTCAAAATTGGAAACCAGGGGAGTCGAAACGATAAAATCGTTTACGGGAGCGATATACGAGCATTGTCCGCCCGGATAATTATTGCAGGTGTTTGAATTGGAGCAATCGCTGCTGGCTGCAGTCCGCCAAGCGATTTTTATATTCCGCACTTCTACGATAGAGCCGACCTGATAAATAATCGTTCCGACCTGGAACGTGACGGATGAGTTACCCGGCAACGGCCCGTCATAACAGGACAGGATATCGTCGCCGCTATCCTTCCCGTCCACAAATACATCGCACGAGATCCGGAACGCATAGCGGTTGGCATTGGTGTTGTTGTTGACGGTGATGTAGAAAGTTGAAAATATAGTGATGCCCGGCGTAATGCAAAAACTGGGCGGATATACTTCGCCGTTGGCATCATGCAACTCCACATCGCTGAGGGTGACATCGTCGCCGGTGCAGGGATCCGCACAATCGCGAATATCGAAATCGCCTTTGCCCATTACCGTGAACTGGTATGTGCCGTTATTGGGGTCGTTGTTCTGGATGCGCACAAGCGCCGAACGAACCCCTATAGCCGTTGGGTTAAATGTAACGGTAAACGTCAGGGATTGGCCGTTACTGATTGTACCCGACTGTGGTTGCTGGGTTACTGTAAAATCATTGGGATCCTGCCCGACGATCTCTACGTACGGCGTTCCTTTGAGTTGGAGCGTTCCGGTGCCCAGGTTTTCGATGATAAACGTGCGGCTTACTGCGCCAACGGCTACCGAGGTAATGCCAAAGTCGGTAAAATCGAGTATTGAGGGGGTGTTATCTCCATTGAAAATGGTACTCGTATTGCCGATCACGTGTATAATCGGCTGAGCGGTTCCTGTCTTGGCAAAAAAGGCCGATAGAGCCAGGATCAAGCAGATGGGGAACGCTGTTCCGAAAACAGATTTTGAGGTGTTGCAGTGGATACATGTAAAGATGTTCATATGGTCGGTTTTCAAATTATCGTAATATCCGCTTGCGGAAATTTGGAAATAGAAAACCCGCTCTGGCCCCTGTTGAAAACCGGGGAAGAAACCCTTTGCAACAACAAATCAAGAATTGGAAATACGGTGTAAGGCCACCCCTGTAATGCGGAAGAGCACTGGAAACACCAGGTTCAAAAGATGAACCACCCGTCCCTGCAAATGCAGGACGGAACCAAAAGCGGGACATGCGATTATTCACTAAGATAAAATTTAACTCGATTCGATCCGGGTATGGACTCGGCAACCGGGTTTGGAATAAAAAAATTCCAGATGTCTGCGCTCCGGCATCTACGAGTTAAATGGATTAAGAATATGTTTGGAAACTGCTCACCGGATCAAAAACGGTCGAAAAAAGTCCTTGTTTTTGTCTTCTGCGGAAATCTCCAAACATGTTCTGGGCGAAACCTGGGGCGGTTTCAAAGTGGGTATGCAAGTTAACAGAAATTCAATTGTAATCGTATGCTTTTAACTTAAAATACCCTTCCTGGGTAGGTGGACAATCTTCAATAAACCCAATGGAACTTCGCCTGTCCATGGCTTATGTTCGTCGACTTCCCGCTCTTCCATATCCTAAATTCCGTTACCGTAATTACTTAAGCGGGCTACTTTCGCGTCTCCTCAATCCAAAAACCGGCACGTATACATCATAGAACAACACCAATGAAAAAGAAAGCGCTCAACCTCGCCTTGATCCTCACCTCACTACTCGGATACCTGGAATGGGGACAAGGCAACAACATATTCCTGCTGCAGGCAGAGATTGAAGTGGTATCCAAATTGTTTCATGACTTTATGGAGGCCTTTCATCCGTTTACTGTACTTCCCCTGCTGGGCCAGCTCGTACTCTTGTACACCCTGTTTCAGAAACAACCAAGCAAGACCTTGACGTATGTAGGGATAGGTTGCATTGGGCTGTTACTGGTCTTTATGTTCTTTATCGGCCTGATTGGGTTGAAAGCCAGGATTCTTTTGTCCACGTTGCCCTTCCTGTTGGTTGCAGGGCTGACAATCCGGGAGAACCGGAGAAAGGAAACCGCCGCGCAACAGCAATCCGTCACCACCGGCTAATATTTTTCCATGCTGGAAGGATGATAGGTTCATGCGATCGGTTGGAGATGAAGATACAATACAGGTCAAAGCGCTTTGGCTAATATGACCGAATCGCAACCGGGCAGATAAAATGCCGAACAAGGCTGGTGGTATAAATTTGCCGGCAACATCGGCCAAGCGCCCTCAAAACCCAATTTTTCCTTTCCTTTACACCGTCCATCTTCCTTTACTTTGGAACGAACGACGGCAAAATGGAACCAACCGACAATAGCGCAGCCCGGCTGCCTTCTTCCACCATCATTCGCCGGGGCATCCAGGGCTTTATTTTTTTCTCGGCGGCAGGCACGCTGGTCAGCATGTGGTGGAAACAGCCCGCCGGTCTGAGCGATATGTTGCGGGTGATCGACTGGCCCTTTATGGCCTTGCTCATCCCGCTCATAGCCTTTGATTACTGGCTGGGGGGATATCGCTACCGGCTTTATTTCGACGGAAAAATTTTCCCAAACGTTTCGCTGTGGGAATGTATGCGGTCCAACTGGGCCAATATGTTCATGGGGGCGGCCACCCCGTTTCAAACCGGCGGCGCCCCGGCACAATTGTACGTGCTGTGGCGCAAAGGCATTTCGGTGACCGATTCGCTGCTGGTGTCGATAGTCAATCTGGCGGCTACCCTGGTGTTTTTTCTGTTGTCCAGCGTAGCCGTTTTGGTCTGGATTCCGGCGGGTTTTCTGGGGCCGGGTTTTACGCCGGTGTTCCAAACGGCCTTTATGGTAGTGGGGAGTATCGCCGGAGCCTTGCTGTTGCTGCTGTTCTTTCCATTCGCCGGGCATTACCTGATCCACCGGCTGGTGTTGTTCATTCCATTGCGCGGCGCGCGTATACTCGACCGGCGCGATCGCATGCTGCTGCGGCTGGAAGCGGAGATCGACCGGTTCGGCAGCGGTTTTCGGAGTATAGTCGGGCGCGCCAAAGGCAAACTGGTCATCACGGTGATTGCCACCATCGCCTTGTTTTCCGGCAAATACGTCATGGGCTATGTTGTGGCGCGTGCCATGGGTCAGCAGGTGCCGTTCGATCTGTTTTTTGGTTTGCAGATCATTCAGTTGCTGGTCATTTACTTCGCGCCCACCCCGGGCGCGTCAGGCGTGGCCGAAGTTTCGGCTGCCTGGCTGATGGGGAAATTGATCCCGGCCGAACTGCTCTTGCTATACGTCGTGTTGTGGCGATTCTCCACCACGGTCTTCGGCGCGGTCATCGGAGGATTTGTTTTGCTAAAAGAACTGGGCGAAGGAGGCCAGTTGACCGGCGCGGCGGAAGCGGAGTAGTTTGTTAGGACCATGGAACAAAAGAAAAAATACGATGCTATCGTGATCGGGTCCGGTTTTGGCGGCTCCATGACGGCTCGTCAGCTCGTGCGCGCGGGCATGCGTGTGCTCTTGCTCGAACGGGGCGCCTGGGTGCAGCGCGGGCCCGAAAACTGGGGGCTGCAGGGCTCCATCGATCTGACCCCGCACTACGATAAAAGTTCGCCGCTCCGGGTCGTGGCCGGCGGCAACAAAAAGGTAATGGGCCTCTACGCCTGTGTGGGCGGCCCGTCGGTTTTTTACGGTGGAGTATCGTTTCGCTTCCGGGTGCGCGATTTTGAAAGAAATGAGGCGATCGCCGGCAATTCCGGAGCCGGCTGGCCCTTCGGTTATGCCGAACTGGAACCCTTTTATTCCCAGGCCGAACAACTGCTGCAAATCTCGGGCGAAGCGGGCATCGACCCCACCGAACCCCCGCGCAGCGCGCCGTTTCCGCAAGCGCCCGGGCCGCTGGCCGGCATTTCCCGGCAGGTAAAAAACGGCGCCGAGCAATTGGGCCTCCGGCCGTTTCAATTGCCATTGGCCATCAATTACGCCGACGCGCAGCGCGGCGCCTGCCAACATTGTACCACCTGCGACACCTACGCCTGCGCCGTTGGGGCTAAAAACGACTTGTCAGTCATGGTGTTGCCCCCACTGATCGAACAAGGCCTTGTGGTAAAAGCAAATACGGTGGTCACGCGCCTGGTAGCGGAGCAAGGCCACATCAGCGCCGTGGAATGCGTATCGAAAGAAACGGGTGAGCAGACATCGTATCAGGCGGACTGGATCGTCCTTTCCGCCGGAGCGCTGGCCTCGCCCCACCTGTTGCTCGCGTCGGGGTTGGAGGCCCTGAACCCCGGCGGCCGCGTAGTGGGCAGGTACCTGATGCGGCATGTGAATGCCATCATTTTTGGCATTTTCCCGGAGCGGGCCGACAAAGAAAGCCGGTTTCACAAGCAACTGGCCATCCTGGATTATTATTTCGGCCACCCGGATTACCCTGGCGCTTACGACAAACTTGGCAGCCTCCAGCAGATGCCCACCCCACCGGCGGGCCTGGTGCAAAACGCCGTGCCGGGCATGCTGGGCAAGATGCTGAGCCGTGCCGTGCCGCTGCTGACGGGACTCCTGGCCATCGCCGAAGACCAGCCCCAATACGCCAATGCGCTCACGATCGACCCCGCTCAAAAAGATGCGTTTGGCCTGCCCCAAGCCGTGATCAGCCACCATTATTCGGAGCGCGACCTGGCGGCTTTGCAGAGCTTGGCCCGGGCCGCCAAAATAATTATGCGCCAATCGGGCGCCATCGCCCATTATGTACACCATATCCGTACCTTTTCGCATGCCGTGGGGACGGTGCGGATGGGCGACGACCCAACCACTTCGGCACTCGATGCATACTGCCGTTTTCGCGGCGCCGACAATTTATTCGTGGTCGACGGGAGTTTCATGCCTACCTCGGCGGCCGTCAACCCCAGCCTGACCATTGCGGCCAACGCCTTGCGGGTAGGCCAATTCATCACCACTTTGTAACCGACGCCACTATGCCGTTTCAAACTATCGCTCCCGGCCAACCGATCCGCCTCGCCTTTCTGGGTTGCGGCGGCGTGACCCGGAAGCACAGCAAAACGCTCCGCGGGTTTCCGGACATCAAGCGCTATTACGCCAGCCGCTCTGCCGAAAAAGCGGAGACCTGCTGCCGCGCCTGGCAGGGCAGCGGGTTTTTCGAATCGTACGAATCGGCACTGGCCTCGCCCGACGTGGACGTTGTACTCGTAGCCACACCGCCCGACAGCCATCTGGACCTCACGCTGAAGGCCATCGCAGCGGGAAAGCATGTAATCGTGGAAAAACCGCCGTTTCTGCACGCCGCCGATTTTGACCGGGTGGAAATAGCCCGCCGCGCAGCCGGTGTACAGGTTATGGTAGCGGAAAATTATTTCTACAAACCGCTGCTCAGGCGCCTGCGCCAAATCCTCCTGACCGATGTTATCGGGGAAATCCGGTTTATGGTTTTTAACGCGACCAAAACGCAAAAAACGGCCGATTGGCGTGACGAAGCCGGCTTGGCCGGCGGTGGGGCCTTGTTCGAAGGCGGTATTCACTGGGTTAATTTTTTGTCCAATCTGGGGTTAAAGATCGAGTCGGTTAATGGCTTTCAACCCGGCCCTTTGCCGGGCGACGGCCTCGAACGGAGTTTTCAGGTAGTCGTCCGTTACGCCGAAGGGCCGGTGGCCACCCTGCTCTATTCCTGGGAGATCAACACCTTGCTGAAGGGGCTCCGCCGCTCGCGGATCTACGGCACGGCGGGCTCCATCACCTTCGAGTCGAACGGCGTCTTTATTTTTGTCCGGGGCAAAAAATGGCGGCTGACGCTGCTGTCGGGTCTGCGCGACATTGGCGGCTCGAAAGCCATGTTCCGCGATTTTTTTCAGGCACTGCGATCCGGCGCCGAGCCGGCCTTCCACCTGGCGTTGGCCAAACGCGATCTGGACGTGATCGAAACGGCCTATGCTACGGCCAAACCGACAACGTAAATACATACATCAACAAAACGAATATGGAATTTCTGTTAGCAATGCTTACCGGACTCAGCTCCGGCCTGCACGCCTCCACCTGGGGCATGTATAAAGATTCGCCGCATGAAGGATTTACCTGGCCCAAGTATTTCCGGAGCATGTTGGTCGGGGCTGTTTACGGTCCGCTGGTGTGGCAACTAACCGGTTTGGATGTCACCACGGCTTCGGGTATCTTTTTACTGTGGGGTTCCACCTACCTGGCCGAGCGGGTGACGCTGGAAATATGGAAAACGTTTCTGCGCACCGAAGACCAATCCAAATATTTCATCCCGATGCAGTTGCACGTTTTCGGCAAAGTCGTGGAAAGCAAACGCGACCGGTATATTGCGGCCTTCTTTTATGTAGGCGGCATTGTGTTGGTGGGTTGGGGGCTGATTTCACTTTGGAGTTTGTATAAAAACGGCGGCCTGAATTGGAACCCCTACGTGATCTTGCTTTTCCTGAGTGTGGGCGGTTGGATATCGGCCTTCGGCGGCGCCTGGAAAGACGCGCCGATCGAGGGCTTCGAATGGTTTAAGTTTTTCCGCAGCCCGGCCGTAGCCTATTTCTGGGGCTGGGTGGCAGCCAACCTGACCGACCATTTCGTGGTGATCACCCTGTGCAGCATCGGTTTTACCATTGCCACTATCGAGACGTACAAGACGTTCTTCTTTCCCAGTCGCCCGCGCGGTAAATTCCAGGGCAAACCAGTCCTGTATCCCGACATGCTCCAGCGGCGGCATAAATTTATACCCGTGTACGTTTTGTGCTGGTTGTATGTTCTGATTGCCGGCACAATGGCGTTTTTAAGCGTTCACAGCGGGTTGGTGTAAACGTTCAGAACATGTTTGGAACCGGGTAATGAAATCCGAAACATGTTCTAGAACCCAAACCGCAACCAGTCAATTCCCGCAACGGCCTTGGCAGGTTCCGGATCGTGCGCCACTACGAAATACAGATCGTGCAACGACCCGTCGGCCGGCCAGGCGTTGTGGTCTACCTGCAGGATGACCTCTGTAAGTCCCGCTCCGCCGTTGGCAGCAGGCACAACCGCGGCCCCGGCCAGTTGGCCGCCGGGCGAATCGATGCGCAATTCGATGCGGCCACCTCCGGTGTATTTGCTTTGGTCTGCCACGTCGATGGCCATGCTCACCGAGGCGATGCCTTTCAGGTCGGCCTGTTTGAACACGAAGAAACTGCCGGGCTTGAGTTCATAGAGCACGGCAGTGCCGCCGTTGAGCGGTCTGCGGATGGTGCGCAACCCCGCAGAAGTGCTGTCGGCCATTTCGGCTTGTTGCAGGGCGGGGCGGAGCAGCAGGGTTTGGCTGCCGCGTGCGGAGGGTTGGCCCCCGGCGCCGCGGTCGGTATACGTAGCGCGGAACCGGAAGATGCCGTCGGCAACCGGCTTGTTGTCTTTGCCCGCCGGTGCCGTCAGGGTGTACACGCCCTGGACCGGCAAGGGCCGGTTGGCGGGATCGGCGAGCGACAACACCCAGCGCACCATGTCGGCCATATCTTTTTCAGATACTTGCGGGTGGGCGCTCATCACGCGGTCGCCCCAATTACCGGAACCGCCCTTGATTACTTTTTTGACCAGGTTGGGCACGGCGTTTTTATCCTTGGCATAGCGCTCGGCAATGGCTTGATAGGCCGGGCCGTTCACCTGCCGGTCGAGGGCGTGGCAGGCCTTGCAGTCTGACGCATCGACGAGGTTTTTCCCGCGCGCCAGGGGCGATGTAGGATTATGCGCGGTGGCGGAGTTGAACTGCAGCGCGGTTTTGATCGCATTGGGGCGGTTTTCGAAGTATTCGATGGAAAGATGTACCGAATCGGGTGCAATGCGCCCGTCGGCGAGCGACCCGTCTTCGGGATCGCTGACCACTACTTTATACTGCACCTGATCCCCCGGTTGGTAAAAACTGCGGTTTTTGCCGCCGAAATCCCAAGCTACCGTCGGCGTATTATTACTGCTGGTCTGGGCCTGTGGCTGGCCGTTGGAGCGAATATAATCGATCCGGCTCAGGCAGGCGTCGGGGTTGGAGGAGTACCATTCGGTGCCGTATTCGAGCACCCAAAGCGAGCCGGATTTATCGATCAACATGTCGATCGGCCGGGCCAGGGTGACCGATTCGGCCAACGGCTGCATATCGGTGAGATGGTCGAGCGAATCGAGGCCAAAAGCCAGAATCCAATTGCGCATCCAGTCGTAAATGATAATTTTTCCGTCGTATTGATCGGGAAAACGCGTTTCGGCAGGGTACTGATCGCAGTAGTACGCCGGGCCGCCCATAGCACAGCGGGTGCCGTTGGCCACCAGGGGAAACTCGGTCGAGCTCTTGAACGGATAATAGATCACAGGCGGCCGCGCCGGCGGCAAATCGTACATACCGGTATTGTTCGGCGAGTCGTTGCTGAGGTGTTGGGGGTCGAACCAGGCTCCGGATTTTTTAGTCTCAAAATTATAATCGCGGTAGGGTTTGTTGTTGCCAACACAATACGGCCAGCCATAATTGCCGGCGGTGCGGGCAATGTTGATTTCATCGTAACCTTCGGGCCCGCGGCCATCGTCGGCCACACCGGCATCGGGGCCGGGTTCACCCCAGATGAGCAGGCGCCGCCGGTTGTCGTAGGCGATGCGGAAAGGGTTGCGGCAGCCCATGACAAAGATTTCGGGGCGGCCTTTTCCGGCCAGCGCTTTGCCTCCGTGGGCGGCAAAGCCGGCCGAAATACTGACATTGGGGCCCGATCCTGCCGGGTCAAGCATTTCCTGCCACAGCGGATCGTCGAGCAGGAGCTGAGCGCCGGGCATCACGTGCACTTCCGCTGCTGTAAACAAATTATCGGCCGGGCAGCTGTAAGAGCCGTCGGGCTGCGGTTTGATCCGCAGGATTTTACCGCGCAGGTCCATCGAATTGGACGCCGATTTTTGCGAGTCAAACTGGCTTTTACCAGGGCGTTCATCGATCGACGTATAGCCGTCGTCGTAGTGGTCGGTGTTGTCGCCGGTAGAAAGGTAGAGATTACCCGCGGCATCAAACTCGATACAGCCCCCGGCGTGGTAGTTGTGTACGCTTCGGTCGGTGGGGATTTCCAGCAACACGATTTCCGATTGCTTATCCAGTTTGGCGCCGTCAAACACGAAGCGCGACAATTTGATGGCGTTTTTCTCGCTTTCCTTGGGTGAATAATACAGGTAGATCCAGTGGTTTTGCGCCCAGTTCGGGTCGAGCGCCAGGCCGAGCAGGCCTTCTTCGTTTTGAATGTACACCTTGAACTCGTCGACCACCTGTGCCTGGTTGGTGGCCGGGTCAAACAGTTTGATGGTGCCCCGGCGCTCGATGAACAGGATTTTTCCGTCGGGGAGCAATTCCATCTCCATGGGTTCGTACAGATCGCAAAGCAGCGAGGTTTTTACAAAACCGGTCGTATTGGCCGGCGCCGGCGCACGACGCTCTTTGAATTGCAGCGGTGTGGTGCGATTGCCGATGGCGTATTGCAGCCCGCCGGCCAGGTGTTGCAGAAAGGCCGGCTCGCTGTACGAAGCCGGGGTATGACCCATGGCGGTAAAAAAGGCGCGGCCGCCGTCGTAGTCGTGGTACCAGGCCACGGGGTGGAAATTACCCATTTTGCCTCCGGTGAAGGTGCCTTCGTCGAGGGTGAGGAGTACGTTGATATCGGGGCTCAGGTCTTTGAGGTTGAACCACTCATCCCGGCGTTGCCAGGTGGAATCGAGGTGTTGGGTGGCCGGGTTATCGTGGTTCAGCACCAGGATAGTGGCGTCCTGCACGTCTGCGAGCCCGTCGAAACGACCGCCCACCAGCCGCCCATACCATTTCCAGTTGTGTTCCGTATCGATCGCGGTGTGGATGCCGACAAATCCGCCGCCAGCCTGGATATACCGTTCGAATTCGATTTGCTGGGTAGGGTTGAGCACATCGCCAGCGGTATTCAGAAAAACTACGGCGGCATACCCGCGGAGTTTTTTTTCCGTGAACAGCTCTGCGTCGTCGGTTACGTCGGCAACCCAACCATGTTCACTGCAGATCTGCTGCAGCGCCGCAACGGCGGCCGGCATGCAATCGTGCACATAAAATTCTGCTTTATTGAAAATCAGTACCCGGGGTTTGTTGCTTTCGGAACCACATTTTAGAAAGAGTATCGGGCAAGCGATTAAACACGCCAGGAAAATGGCGATACGTACGAATGTCTGCATAAGAAATGTTTTGGCTGGGGAAGATTATGCGAAAAGCGTACCGTTTTTTTAGTACCACGCCAGATTTGAGGGGAATTTATTACAAATTAAATCGCACCCAATCGACTACCGCCACGTTTTTGGAAGGGTAGTTTTCATTTTTCAGCACAAAGTACAGATCGTGGAAAGCGCCGTCGCTGGGCCAAAGCGCCTGGTCGATGGGCAAAGTGACCTCCGAGAAAGTCATTTTATCCGGTGTATTGATTTTTGGTAGGGCCACCATTCCGGCCAGGGGTCCGTTGGGGTTGTCGAGCCGCAACTCGATACGGCCGCCTTCGATGGGATAAAAGGCATCACCGGAGCCCAGTTGGATAGCGACGGAATAGATGCCGCGCAGGTCGGTCTGTTTGAATACAAAGAAACTGCCATGTTTCATTTCATTGAGCACGACGGTGTCGCCCTGAAAAGGCCGGTATTCCCGGATCGATTTCGAGAGGCTGTCGGCCAGTTCGGCTTGCTGGAATGCCGGGCGCAATGCCAGCGTTTCGCCGCTGCTGATTGGCGCCTGCGTAGCGCTTCCCCGGTCGGTGTAACTGGCGTTGAACAGAAAAGTGCCCAGCGGTGCCGGCTTTTTGGTTTTCTGCAAAGGCACGGCCAGAACATAATCACCCTGAACGGGCAATGCGGTTTTGGGTTTGGGCGGTGCGCCCAGCGACAGGATCCACTGCACCATTTCGGCCACATCCGTCTCTTTCAATTGGGGGTGCGCGCTCATGAGCGTTTCTCCCCACACACCGGCGCCACCGAGGATAACTTTCCGCGAAAGGTTGCGCACGGCCAGTGCGTTTTTACGGTAACGTTCGGCGATAGCCTGAAAAGCCGGGCCGTTGATCTGCCGGTCGACAGCATGGCAGTTTTTGCAATCGGAACGATCGAGCAGGATTTTGCCCCGCGCATATTCGGCGTGCTGGAGTGCGGCTTGGTGGCCCTGGGCTACCAGGGTTATATCGAACCCGGTTTCGAGGTAATCAATGGAAGTAGCCACCGTAGCTGGCGCGATGCGGCCTTCGGCGAGGGTACCATCTTCCTGATCGCTCACCAGCACGCGGTACTTCAACTTTTCGCCGGCCGTATAAAAACTGCGGTTTTTGCCACCCAGATCCCAGCGCACCAGGGGCGGCTCGTTGCCGACGGTGATCTTTTGAATAGCCGTTGCCGTTGCACCCTGCGAATCGGTCACCCGCAGTGTTACGGTGTACGTGCCGGGTTGAACGAAGGTGTGGGCCACGCTGTCTACCGGATCGGGCTTCGGTTTTTTCCGGCGGGCCAGCCCCGATTGGGCTACAGACCTGTGGTTTTTGTCCAGTTCGACCACTTGGCTTTGATCGTCAAAATCAAACGCGTAGTGCAAGGCATTCCCGTCGTAATCGACGGTTGCGGCAGCGGAAAACACAACGGTACAGGGCGCCGCTCCGGCGGTTTTATCGGCCCGGAGCCGGGCTACAGGAGGACGGTTGCCGCGAACATAATCAATGCGGCTCAGGCGGGCATCGGGGTTGGAGGAAAACCATTGCAGGCCGTATTCCAACACCCAGATTGACCCATTCTTGTCAATTACCATATCGATAGGCCGCGAGAGCCGGACTGAATCGGCAAAGGGTTCCATGCGACTGAAATTGCCCGTCGAGTCGATCGTAACGGCCATCATCCAATAGCGCATCCAATCGTAAGTGATGAGTTTCCCGTTGTAATAATCGGGCAGCCGCGTTGCGGCAGGGTACCGGTCGCAATAATACACCGGGCCGGCCATGGCATTTCGGCCGCCGTTGCCCAACAAGGGGAAATCGGCCGAGTTGCCATACGGGTACCAGATAAACGCAGGTTGGGCAGCAGGGAGGTGGCGGGCGCCGTGATTGTTGGGCGAGTCATTGACCGGGTGTGCCGGATCAAAGAATGGGCCTGATCTACGCGTTGTGAAGGAATAGTCGCGGTAAGGTTTGTTGTTGCCGACAAAATACGGCCAGCCGAAAAATCCGGCCCGCCGGGCGCGGTTCACTTCGTCGTGCCCGGCGGGACCGCGGGTGCTGTCAGGCTCCCCGGCGTCGGGGCCCACTTCCCCCCAAAACAGGAGGCGCCGGCGGCTATCCACTGAAAGGCGAAACGGGTTGCGGCAACCCATTACGTAAATCTCTGGCCGCCCGCCTTCAGGGCCGCCCACGGCCGCAACCGGCTTTGGCCAGGGGCCCACTGCTACATCCAGATCGGTGAACAGATTGCCCGCCGGGCAGATGTACGTCCCGTCGGGCTGCGGTTTGATGCGCAGGATTTTACCCCGGAGGTCCATGGTATTGGCCGACGATTTTTGTGCATCCCAAGGGTTTCGGCCCCGCCGTTCGTCAATTGGCGCGTAACCTTTCGAAGCGAAAGGGTTGGTGTTGTCGCCGGTAGAGAGGTAGAGATAACCGTCGGCATCAAACTCGATGCAACCGGCGGCGTGGCAACATTCTTCCCGCTGCACGTCTACTTCGAGCAATATTTTTTCGGAGGCAGGGTCGAGAGTATCGGCTACAAAAACGAAACGGGAAAGGTAATTGACAGGTTTGTCAATGTCGGGTGAATAATACAGGTAGATCCAATGGTTGAGTTCCCAGTTGGGATCGATGGCCAGGCCCAGCAAGCCGTCTTCGTGTTCGGTGTGCACGTGCATTTTGTAGGCCGTGCTGACCAGTCCGGTATTGGGGTTAAAATGCTTGATCGCGCCGCGCCGCTCGATGAAAAGAATGCTGCCGTCGGGCAGCAGGTCCAACTCCATCGGTTCGTAAAGGTCACGGATCAGTTCGGTTTTCACAAAACGGGTGGGGTCGGGCAACTCGGGGGTTCGGCACAGGTCGTAGTTAAGGCGCGGCCGTTTGCCGATGGCATATGTTATCCCGCCCAACAGGTGCTGCCGGAATTCGGGCTCGGCGTACGACGCTTCGGTATGGCCGAGGGCAGTATAGAAAGCCCGACCGCCGTCGTACTCATGGCACCACGACATAGGGTGGTTGGCGCCCATGGCGCCACCCTGGTAACTGGTTTCGTCGATCTTGAGCAACACATGAACTTGCGGATTAACATCGCGGAAGTTGTACCACTCGTCGTGCCGTTGCCAGCTGGCGCCGAGATGCCGGGTGGCCGGGTGATCATGGTCTTCCACAAACAGACGGGCGTCTTGTATGGCCGGGTGGTTGACAAAATAAGCGCCCACCAGCCCGCCATACCAACTCCAGCCGTATTCGGTGTCGGCCGCAGCGTGTATACCCACAAAACCGCCGCCGGCCTGGATATAACGCTCAAATTCGGCTTCCTGGGTGGGGTTGAGCACGTCGCCGGTGGTGCTGAGAAACACGACCGCGGCATAACGGCACAGGTTTTTGGCCGTGAAATCGTCGGCATTTTCAGTGGTATCCATCAGCATGCCGTTTTCCCGGCAAATCTGGCGCAGGGCCGCCATGCCGGTCGGGATGCTGGTATGGCGGAAAGCGGCCGTTTTGGAAAAAACCAGAATGCGTGGCGGGGTATCTTCCGACGAGCACTTGTGAAAAAGTGTGCTCAGCGCGCTCAAAAGCAGCAACAGTTTGCCGAACGTGAACAAGGTGAACGGATGAAATCGAAACATGACAGGTGTGGTGTGTTTGCTACCGGTAAAAATAGGCAGATTAAGCGCGTGTTTAAACAAAAGGCCGTTTCACCAGCGAATAGGTGAAACGGCCTCCGGTCAATGTGCACTAAAAATACGGGGCGCTATTGCACGTCCCAGAATACGCGTTCGCTCATATCGGCTTTTTGGGCCGGAGCATTCGGGTTAAGGTCGATCTCCGATTGCGGATAGAACAGCGACCGAGGCGTGAACGAAGTCAGCGCATTCGATGGGATCGAAATAGCCGGATAATTCGTGCGGCGCCAATCCGACCACGGTTCCATGATCACGCCGTAATTGGCCACGAACTTTTCTTCGATGATACGGCGTACCATGTCGTCATTCGATCCGGTCAGCGACCCATTGGCCATGATATAGGCGTCGATGTCGGCAGTAGCCACGCCGGCTGCCTGCATCGAGGCGCGGATACCCGCCTGGAAAAACTGTTCGGCATTGCCGGGAGCGCCGTAAACAGCCGCTTCGGCCCGGATAAAATTGTACTCGGCATAGGTCAGCATCCGGACCGGGGCCGTGCCGTTGTAGGTATAGTCCGTATTTTTGATCGAACCGTCGCTTTGCGGTACCACAGCCGTGGAGTTGGTGGTATCGCCACGCAGGTAAATGTGCATGCGCGAATACTTGAACGAGGGAGCGTCGCCGCTTTTGGCTCCGGTATACGTGGCGGTTTCAAACGGCCGGGTGAACGGGAACGGCGTAAAGTAGCGCGGCCGGCGGGGGTCGCTGTGCTGGTTCATCAGACCGATCAGTGTGGCGTTCGGGAAGAACTGGTTAACGCGATCAAGTTCAAACTGATGGATCGGGTTTTGCCGGCGTGCTTCGTTGAAAAACGCCATTTGAAAATTATCGCCGTTGGCGCCCATGAACGCAGCACCCGAGTTGACCAAGGTGGTTATTTTCTGTACTGCGCCGGGCTTGTCCTTTTTGCTCAGGTGCAGGTACAGACGGAGTTTGAGCGTATTGGCCAGTTTTTCCCATTTGGGTTTCGACGCGCTGAAGGCGCCGGTAAAAATGGTGGAATTGGCCCCCGGCGATTTCACCGAACTGGTGGCGTTAATATCGGCAATCGCCGCGTCGAGCTGGCGATCCAGGTCGTTGTAAATGGCTTCGCCGTCATCATAACTGGGGGCAGTGTTGGCCGTGAATTGCAATGCAGCCGAATATGGCGCTTTGCCCCAGGCATCCACAATAAGCTGGTACAGATAGACCTTCAGAATCTTGGCTACCCCGGCGTAATGCGGGCTGTTCTCGGTATTGGCTTTCTGGATCACCAGTTCCAGGTCGCTCAGGATCGTGGCATACACCAGGTTCCAGACGTTGTTGAGGTCGGAACCCTGAATGTTATACCGCTCATATTCCTGGGTTTGCGTGGTTGCTCCCTGTCCCTGACCGGAAAATTGCTGCGCCAGCAAAGCGCTGTAGCGGTGCAAATCGGAGCCGGCAAAAAATCCGACCGAAGTGGTGGCCGACGTGAGCAATTGCTCAATGGGTGCGTCGAGCACCGAGTTGGGGCTCACGTTGATGTCGAGGTAGTCGTTGCACGACGTTGACCAGGTAAGTCCCAACACCAGAGCCGTATATTTGAATAGCTTATTTAATCGCATAAGTTATTGAATTTTAAACAATTTGAAGTTAGAATAAGCAACCTGAGCATGCTTTTGAAAGCGGCTTCAGGCTTCAAAGTGTAATCCGGAGATTGACGCCATAGGAGCGCATCGATGCCAGGGCGTTGAATTCCAGGCCCTGGGCGTTACTGATGCCCAATGCATTTTGCTCCGGGTCGAGGTGCGGGTAGTTGGGTGAACTGAGGTACAGGTTGCGGCCAAAAATACCCACCTCGAGGGCGCCGATAGGCGATTTCTCCAGCCAGCGTTTGGGCAGGGCGTAGCTCAGCGAGGCCTCGCGTATGCGGAACCAGGTGATATCGTAGATAAAGCCTTCAGCCGCTACGAATTTGCCCGAGTTGCCCCAGTATTGTTCGGCCGTTACCAGTTTTTCTTCCGCACCGGCGTTGGCTTTGCCGGCATTGGGCGTACCTGTATCGAACACGCCTTCGAATTTGTACGGCGTGGTCGGCGTGCCGTCGTCGTTCAGGCGGTTGAACTCAGCCGTTTCGGCGCCGGCGCCGTTGCGCTGGATATCAGCCAGGTTCCGGGAATAAATATCCCCACCCTGGCGGATGTCGAGCAGCACGCCCAACGACAGGCCTTTAAAGGTAAAATCGTTGTTGATGCCGAGGGTCCAGTCCGGGTTCGGGTTGCCGATCTTTTGTACGTTGGCCGTTGGTTGCGGGAGGCCGCTGGCATTGAGCAACAACTGACCGTCTGAATTGCGCTTGTATGCGCTGCCATAAATCTGGCCGTATTCGTCGCCTTCCACCAGCCGGATGTTGGGCGTTACGAAGCCGCCGAGGAAAATGTTATCCACGCCCGGGGCCAGGTCTTTTACAATCGATTTGAATTGTGTGAAGTTGAACGTCGACGACCAGGTAAAGGCTTTGGTCTTGACCGGTGTGATCGTAAGCCCGGCTTCCCAACCGTTGGTTTCCAGGTTGCCCGCGTTGAGCACCACAGCGGAAATACCGGCGGCCGATGAGTTGGGCACACTGAGGATAATCCCGGTCGATTTCTGATGGTAGCGCGTCAACTCCAGGCTGAAACGATCATCCAGTACGGATAAATCGAGGCCTACTTCGCCAGTTGTCGTGAATTCGGGCTCCAGTTTCGGGTTGCCGGCGGTATTCGACAACGTAAAGCCGGGCAGGCTGTTGAACGGGAACTGGATATTGGGCCCGAAGCCGTCGGCCGGGTTGGCGGTCACGTAGTACGAATCGGTGGAATAACGGAGGCTCGAACGCCCGATGCGGCCGTAGTTGGCCCGTATTTTTAACAGGCTGATCCATTTGGACTTAAGCGACGGCATCGCTTGCGTCAGGTTCACCGTGCCGGCTGCCGAGTAATACAGGTACGAATTGTTGTCCTTCGGCAGGGTAGAGTTCCAGTCGTTCCGCAGCGAGAGGTCGATCGTGGCAAAATTCCGGTAGATGGCCGTGAAGTTGCCGAAGGCCCCGATAATCCGGCCCTGGCTGATGGAGAACGACGGCACATAGGTCGTAGTGTTGGAATTCAGGTTCTTGAAATCGCGCACGGTCAAGCCGCGGCCGATGACCTGGCTGTTGGTGGAGTAGTCGTCCACTGTTTCCTGGCCCAACACAAACGTCAGATCGAAATCTTTGCCAACCTGGCGGGTGCCGGTGAGGGTAAAGTAGGAGTTGAGGATACGCGAAATGTCGCGCCCCTCCAAAATGCCGCCGGCGCCGTTGGAAGAGGTGTTGCCGCCGCCGCGGATGCCGATTTGGTCATAGGCACTGCGGTTGTAACTGTAGTAGTCGACACCCAGCTTGTAATCGGCTGTCAGCCAGTTGAGCAACTTGTACCGCAGGCCGAAGTTGCCGAACAGGCGGTTGATCAGGTCGTTGTAGGTGTTGTTCTCAATACTCCAGCGCGGATTGTCCACAGCAGCATCGTAGTGCAACTGGCCGCCAGTGGCGTTTTTGTAAGGCAACCCCGTGAGGTCCCAACTCCGCGGGGTGAACCAGGAGCGGAACAAGGGGTTCGACAACTGGTTGCCCTGTTGGGTGCGGTCGGATTTGTTGTTGGTATAGTTGGCCGAAACGGAAGCCGTCAGCTTGCTGGTCACATCATAGGAAGCATTAATCCCCACATTATAGCGCTTCAGCCGGTTGTTGTCGAGCACCCCCTGATCGTCGAGGTAGCCCAGCGACATGCGGTACGACATATTTTCGCGGCTTCCCTGGAAACTCAGGTTGTGCTGCATGTTGCTGCCGCGTTTGAACAGGTCGCGCACATTGTCCGGATAGGCGGTTAGTGCAACAGAATCGTCGGGCGCGATCAACCCGCCGCGGTAATCGGCCGGAAGAATGACCCTTTGGCCCGCAATTTTAGGCCCCCAGGAAGAGATGGCTGCCGGGTTGTATTTGCCGGCGGCGCCTTGGCCGTATTCATTCTGATAATCGGGGAAGCGGTTGACTTCCTGCAGCGCGTAGTTGGCGGTGTACGTCACTGCGTTTTTCTGTCCGGCCCGTCCTTTTTTAGTGGTGATCAGGATCACGCCGCTGGCCGCGCGGGAGCCGTAGAGCGCTGTGGCGGCTGCGCCCTTGAGTACGCTGACGCTTTCGATGTCGTCCTGATTGAGGTCGATGGCGCGGTTCGACAACGCGGGACCGGCCTGCAGCGGGGTGCCGCCGCCGCTATTGTCGATCGGAATACCGTCGACCACCATGAGCGGTTGGTTGCTGCCGGTGAAGGTCGTATAGCCCCGGATAATGATGCTGGAGCCAGTGAACGATCCGCCGGAGCCGGATACCCGGATGCCCGGTACTTTGGCCGCCAGGGCATTGGTCACGTTGGTGGTACGGGCCATAGTGAGTTCATCGGCATTGACCTCCGATACCGCGTATCCCAAATTGCTTTTGTCTTTTTTCTGGCCAAAGGCTGTGACGACTGTTTCGGCCAGAATGTTTTCGTTCACCAGCATGGTTACTTCATACATATCGGAGGCTGTCAACGCCACCTCTTGTGAAACATAACCGGTGTACGAAATTTTTAAAGCCGTTGCACTTGCCGGGACACTGAGGCGGAACGCCCCGTCGAGGTCTGTTTTTGTACCCAGATTGGTACCCGGAACGGTGATGGTGGCGCCAATAAGTGGCTCACCCTGGTCGCCACTTACCTTACCGGAAATGGCGCGTTGCCCAAAGGCAATGCTGGCGCTCAGGCAGAGCATGGCCAGCCCTAGTAGAATCCTCTTCATACTTAAAGTTTGATTGGTTACGAAATGATTAAATACTGATACAAGAAGAATTAGCCAATTTGCGGTCAATTTTTTGGCGCCATCACGCTATCGTTTCATTGTTCTGAACTATTGGCATAGCCAATCGATTGTGAATTGATGCGACAACATTTGACCCGGAAAAGCGATCTTATTCTTGCATGAGTACCGGAAAAGAACGAGCAAATAAACACAGTAAATCCATTTATACAGCGTATTTGTGCCGGTATTTTTTTATCTAAATTTGTCAAAAAAAATAATATGCCAAATCCCGTTCGCTGGGGAATAGTCGGCCTCGGAAGAATCGCCCGGAAATTCGCTTCAGACTTACAATTTTTACCCAACGCCCGGTTGCATGCGGTAGCCTCGACATCCCTCGACCGCGCCCGCGAGTTTGCCGCTGCTTACGGGGCCCCGCACGCCTACGGGCGCTATGCCGATATCCTGCAATGCCCCGACCTCGATGTGGTGTATGTGGCTACGCCGCACGTTTTACATACCGAGAATGCCTTGATGTGCCTGGAACACGGAATACCGGTGTTATGTGAAAAACCTTTCGCCATGCAGTTGCAGGATGCCCGAAATATGGTCACCGCAGCACGGCGGCACCGCACTTTTTTGATGGAAGCGCTTTGGACCCGTTTCATTCCGGCTGTGGACTATGCCCTGGCATTGGCGGCACAGGGCGAAATCGGGGATATCCATACCGTGAAAGCCGACTTTGGTTTTCACATGCCCTTCGACCCCCAGTCCCGGGTGTTTAACAAGGCGCTCGGCGGCGGCTCCCTGCTCGATATCGGGATCTATCCGGCCCTCCTGGCTCTGTTTGCACTAGGCAAACCACTACCGGAAGATATTCAGGCTGCCGCCACATTTACCAAAACCGACGTGGATGAGTCCTGCGCCTTCACGTGGCGCTACCCTGACAACCGGCTGGCCCTGGGGCATTCCACCATCGCAGCCAACACGCCGGTGGAGGCCTGGATTTTCGGAACGGAAGGCGCCATTTACCTCCATCCCCGCTGGCATCATACCCAAAAGGTTACGGTCTCGCATTACGATGACGGCGCCGAACAACAGCGGGATATGGAATTCCCGTACGAAGGCTGGGGATACCACTTCGAGGCAGCGCACGTCATGGAATGCCTCGCCAACGACCGCCTGGAAAGCGACCTGGTACCGCTCGATTTTACCCTCGATTTGGTGGAAACGCTGGATGCCATCCGGGAAAAAATAGGACTGGAGTACTAAGCTCGATTTTGCCTTTTAGAAATTGCTAAAAAAGTGATTTCCCGGTTGTATCAGGCAACCCGATCTAATTTAAACACGCACTAACTCCCGCTCCCCCCGCAGAATACAAAACTTCGAACCGGGCGGTGCCTAGGCGTGAATGTCCAATGTCCAACAAGGAATTTCCAATGTCCAAGTGTTTAGATCGCGCACAATGGGAGATTCAGTTCACTTCTGCAGACCTACCTCCTGGCATACTTGGACATTGGACATTCATGCCCCCACATTGGACATTCACGCCCAAACCGCCGGTTTTACCCTCCTTTTTCCGGAGAAACTTAATTCTTCGTACACAACTGACTCCGAGCTACTCATACACCACCTCCACCACGTCTTCCACTTTCAACCCCAACAAAGTGGCGGCCCGGCCCATATTCACGGCGATTTCCAAAAAACCGGCGCTGTTAAACAGGCAGAGTGGTTCGCCCACCGGTACGTCGCAGTAATTATGGCATAGCCGGGTAATGGGGTCGTTGCGCTTGAAAAAGAGCGAGAAAGCGCGGCCATTCAGGCTTTTATCGAAGGTATCCCGGTGTATGTTGACGATGACATTTTCAAAATTATCCACGTGTATCACGGTTCCCCGGATGCGGGTGGGGGTGATGACCGGCTGCAGGCTAATGCGGTGCAACAACGGACCGGCTTCGGCGCCCAGTGTTTCGAACGTTCCGCCGCCGGACAAATGCCCGGCTGCTTCGGCAAATGCGGTTTTTACCGGAAAATGGCCCGGCGCCGGCGCGGGCAAGGCCCGGAGATCGGTTGCCGCCAGTTGTTC
>JBGARJ010000093.1:0-9364 GCA_044230315.1 Saprospiraceae bacterium | reverse complement strand
GTTCGCGCCGCGAAAGCCCGTATAAATGGTCAGGGTGTACTTCCTTTTGCCGACCAGTCCCGGAATTTTCCACTGCGTGTCGCGGTCGAACAGGTTGGCCGCAGAACTCAGCGAGATGTCGGCGTACTTCAAATCGGTGCGCGGAAAAGCCTCCAGGTTCTCGAAGTTGCTCACGTCGATGCGGCCGAAATCGCCCTCGCCGTTGATGTTTTTGCGGGAGAACATGATGTGATCCGGCAAATCCACCACGCTGTTCGAATCGGCGCCGGCGGCTTTCTGGGCCTTGATCTGGAAGGCCGCGAAGGTGTACGGCGTGGAGCAGAGACGGTTGAGAAATACCGAATAACGGTTGCAAGTGGCTGTGCCGATGTACAGGGTGGCCTTGTTTTCTCCTGCATTGCAGGTGTCGCAGGACGTTTCATGGGTCTCGCTGGAGTCGCCGATGTAGGCCACGCATTCCTGGTCCTCGTCGAATTCGCTGGTGTCGATCGTGAGCGTAATGTACTTCTCGACGGGCGCGCCGGCGCTTTTGGCCACCTGGCCGTCGATGGGCGAGCCGGGCGGCGTTACCTGCGGGCCGGTCACGTCAACGGTGGTAGCCACCAGGTCGGTCGGCATTTTTTTCTTGGTGTACTCGAGGCCCGCGAGAATCTGCTTGGAGATGTTGTTGGGCAGGGTTTGTACGAAATCCATTTTTGGAGCCTTGGTTTGGTGAAGACAAATTTTTGGGGTGAAATCAGGAGCCAAAAATATTGATAGGCGGCGAAAAGGGGCTTCAATTCTTTACGGATTAATTGGTATTGGTACGCTTCTTTTAGGTTGTTTTTGGAACCTGGCGATTACAATAAAAAACCGCCGACCAAGCATTGCGCAAGGCCAGCGGCTAATAAACCCCAAAAAACCAGTTACAAAAATAACGATCTTCCGAAGAAAATGCAAATAAAAAAGCCACCCCACCCTTCCGGCGGAGCAGCCCTGTAATATGAAAACAAAACTATCCGATTCTTTTACATCACCGCGGCCGGCACAAACTCCAACCGCACATGCGGATTTCCATCAAACAACTGCCGGATAATTACTTCCGCCAAATCTACTGGCAGCTCCGTCCGCTTAGACTTTTCCCGGTATAAATCGTCGAAAGCGGGATCGGAAGCCCGGAGGATGGCGATTTTATGCCGCAGGCTCGCGGTGGTGATATTCAGCGCATTGGCCAGTTCGCTTTTAGCAACCCGGCCGGCAGCCACGGTCAGCCGGATAGGATTTTCGTTGAGCCAGTTGGCTACACAGGTGGCTTCGCAGGGTTGTGGCATGGTGTTCAGGGGTTAGGGTTTTAGGTACTCGTGGTTTCTTCGAGGCCGGATTCCAGAAGGGTTCGGATTTCGGCTACGATACGTTTCCCATCCGGTTGTCCGTCACCGGTGATGGGCAGGTGGTTTTCCTTCAACAGGGCGCTGCCCACGGTGAACAGTTGAAATACCCAAGCTGGGAATGGTTCATCACCAGGTTGTTGCCGGAAATCGCCAAAAACGCCGGCGTGATCCAGCACCGCCAGCACGCGCAGTGTTTCGCCGTTATTCCAGGCATTGAAGGCCGGAAATGGCAGGCTGAAATCCGGTTGGATATTAAATTTTAGGCCGGGATTCAGGATCGGCATCCGGAACCCAGCCGGCGGCTGGGCTGGCAAGGGGTCGAGTGTAGTTTGAGCACTTTGCTTCAACGCATCCAGTTCCATATTGCCGGCATCGAGTGATTCCTGTAAGGCTTCGTTTGCGCCGGTCAAACCGACAACGCGCCGTTTCAACTTCCGGTTAGCCCGAACTGAAAACAGGTACAGCACCAACAATACCGAAAAAACGAGGAGCAACAGGATGCCAATAGGTTTCCAGGGCACCCGGCCCACCCCATCAGGATTTACCGTTTGGGTCAGATTTAGGTTTTCCATCGGTCAATAGTTGGGGGTTGGAATTGAAGTTAGCCACCTGTACCGTCACGTTTTCGCCTTTCCGGGCGGCTTCGGCGATGCCGTTCAAGGCGCGGGCATAAGCAGCCGTTGCCCGGATTTGCTGGACAAACCAGGTGATGGGCAAAGCCAATAGCAGCAACGAGGCCACGATGGAGCCGATACGGCGAGTTTGCGGGGTAAGTTCAAGGGTCATGGTTGGATAGATTTTTTGATCTCGGAAACGATCTGCTGGATTTCACCGGGCGACAGCGCCACGGTCACTTTGCCCTGATCGAGCAGTTGCCGGGCCTTGCGTTCGTTTTTGAGCCGCCGGAGGCTGGCCGTGATGGTAAAAGCGGCGGCCACGGCGATCAGGGCGAGCGCCAGTCCGATGGTCCAACGGGGTATGTTTTCCATGTGCGTAAGGTTTTACAAGGTTTCGCCATCCTCGGCGCGCATTTTGTTCACCACCGCCGACCAGCGCAGGTCTTTGGTATAACCGGCCCAGTTGCGGCCTTTTGTGCGTTCGATGCGGTTGCGTTGCTGGGTGGCTGCTGCTTTGGCCAGCGCCAGAACGGCATCGAGGGCACGGGTAAACTCTCGCGTTTTGGGGTTTCCAAATCCGCCGAAGGCAGTGGCCAGATCGCTGGCCCGCAGTTCGATTTCGCGCTGACCGAAGCGCGCGATCAGGCGCACTTCTTCCGAGGTATTCCCCCGGGCCACCTCGGGAAACGAACGTTTGTGGTATTCCTCCAGCAAAGCGGCTATGCCGTAGCGTTCCACCTGGAGGGACACCTGGCGGCGGATGGCCTCCACTTCCGCGTCGAAACCGGTTTGTTCGGCCTGTTCGCGGCGTTGTTTGGCAATGTCGCCGTAGCGGACCGTGATTTGCAGTTCGCGGGCTGATAGTTCACTGACCGCCTTGGTAGCCAGGTAGAGGTCGTAAAAGAAAATCACTTCGTCGTCAGTCCAGTCCTCCACGGGCTGGCTGATGAAAGAAGGCGGCTCTGCCGGTGGGGTGAGCGGGGTTATTTCGGGCAAAGTATCTGTGGTCATGGTCAGTTGTTTTTAGTAATCAAGGTTTGTTTTCCATTGAATTTCCGGTACGGTATGCTTTGGTGTAGGGCTGGGTTTTCCGGGTCCGGCACCAGTATTTCCAGTTTGTCGAGATCCGCGTAGAGTTTGGTGCGCCCGGTTTCCCGGTCGTACAGCACAAAGGGCGACATCTTCGCCGCCGGACTGCGCAAGCGTTGCAATGTGGTCCAGATAGCGTACAACTCCTCGGGCAGTGTCCGGACCGTGAACCAGGCTTCGTGGTTGGGCTTGTCGCCGGTGCGGAACACGATATAGATGCGGAAAGCCTTGCGCAGCAGCAGGTTCATGCTCATGAAGTCGTGGCTCACCACCATCACGTCGATGCAGTTGTTGCGATGGATGGTGAAAAACTCGATCTGCTCCTCGGGCATCTCGCTCTTTTGCGGGATGTAGTTGCGGCTCTCATCCAGGATCACCAGCCCGTTGCGGAAGTGGGTGCTCAAAATTTGAAACCAGGACGGGTCTTTCCATTTCACATTACGGAGCACCCGGATGCCGCGATCCCAGCGCTGGGCCTTGCGCGTTTGCGGGTTGATGACGCCGTATTTCAGTTCGGTGAGCGTGATCTGCGGAAACTCGTCGAAGGCGGTAGCCCGCGAAGGGTCGCAGATCAATACCTTGCGGGGCACTTTTTTGTCGCGGGTGCGCTCGATATAGAACTTGGCCTGCTGCCGGATGAAGGTGCTTTTGCCCTTGCCCAGGTCGCCAAACACGCACATGGAGCAGTAGTCCCGTTGTTTGGGGTCTTTTGAGTTGTCCAGTCCATCGTATATCGACTGCATGGGCGAAGGGTTAAAAAAGGTTTTTGGGGCCGGTTTTTGGGGTTTGGCCTGGGGGTTATGAAGAAGGTTGTTTGTCGTTCCAGTAGCCGGCCTCCTGGGTATTCACGAACGTGGTGAACTTATCCAGAATGCTATCCGCATTGTTGAAGCCGATCTTTTCCAGCAGGATTTTGCCGCCGTTCACCACCAACGGGGTGAGCAGCAGGAAGCCCAAAAGCAGTTCCGGCGGGATACGCACCTGCCGCGCTTCAAGGATTTTATCCAACAGCCGCACAGTGCGCTGTTTCAATCCCTCGCTCATCGCCACTTGTTCGGCAAAAGAGGTTTTGCGCTTCGTAAAACCGAGCACGGCCTCTTGTGCCTTTTCATATAGCGCCTTTTCGCCGGGATTCGCTTTGCCGGCGGCGATTTTTGGGTACAACTCTTCGACCGTCTGCACTGCTTTCTTGGGCGTACTGAAAAAGTCGTAAGACCACACCGCCAGCACGGATTGGAGGATGTCGTACCAGTCCACCAGTTCTTGGGCGGCAATGCTGTTTAGTTCGGAGTCCAGTGCGGTCAGCGGAGGCGCGTCAGCCGGTGGACTGCCGGCTGACGATGCCTCCTCGGGGGGATTACCATTGGTCAAGGCAGGGGCCTCGGGGGTATTTTGGGGCATTTCCCGTTTGGCGATTTCTTCGGCTTCTGTCAAACTACGAGCGCCTTTTTGGCGAATGGCCTCTACCCGCTCGATGAATTCCGGCTGGGCGCCGGTTTCTTCACCGAGGTCTTCGGGTAAGGCCTCGGGTGTTTCAGCGCCGGGCGCGGCCACGATTTCGGCCACGGCCAGAACGGCAGGCTCCACGGTGCGATCCGAGGTAGCGTCGAGCAGTTCGGCCAGGATATCGTCGCCGGCAATCGGGATGCCGTTGAGAATTTGTTCGAGCACGGGCATCTCTACCTGCGTTTCATCTAATACCGTCCCAACGGGTTTTAAAGTTTTTGCCGCCGCGTTTAGCCATTGGGAAGTTGGGTTTTAGGTTCTTCCGGAAGGTGTTTTTTCAGCACATCTACGAGGTGGGCATAAGCCGTGAAGTCAATGCCGGCTTCTGCCAGGATGGGCGCCAAATCGTTCACCTCGATTCGGCCCAACCAACTGCCCTCGAACGCACCGGCGAGTAGTTTGCCGTTGTCAATCAGGGTATCCCGCTTTTTGCCGTCCATCAGAATGCCAAGGATTGTTTTGGCGTCGAGCGCTTCGCCTAAGGGCAACACGGCCATCAGTTCGCCGATCTTGTCCGCGTGGCCCGCGATACGCTCGCAGGATTTCAGTAAATAATATATGGTGTTGGTCAGGATGACTTTTTGAGCCGTCAGCTCGCTCACTTTGAAGGCTTCGTCAGCATACGCCCTGGCGTTTTCGCGTAGGCGCCCGGCGAGTTGGGAAAACCCGGCAGTGGTCGTCGCTTTTACCCTCCCCTCCCGGATGGCGGTGAGCAGCGTGTTGCCGTGCCGGTCCATGTCTTTAAGCCACGTTGTCAGTTGATCGGTCGCTACCGAGGTCTCCGTTTCGCCATTCATTATCAGGGAGTTATCAGCCATTTTTTTCGGAATATTTTCGGTAAATTTTCGGAAAGGTTCCGGTAGATTTTCGGTAAAGTCTCGGCATGATTTCGGTAAAAAACCGATATATCGAATCGGTGTAAATTGTTTGCCGGATTTATTCCGGGTATTTCCCGCTTTTCGTTCGAAGTTTTGAAAACATACTCCCGAAAGCGGCTCCCCTGCGATCTTTCATTTTACAGAAACAAATTTGCGGTATTCGTTGCATATATGTCGTGTAAATAAGTAACTTTGTTGCAACATTATATAGGCTCAAAAACTTGCAGATTACAACACTCAAACATTGCTATGGGACAACAACATGGGCGTTTTGCCGACCGGACGTTCGAGGGGACGGAAGTCAGGTTTCTGGAAATACGCGGAACCGGAACCACCGGAAAATGGCTATTTGAAATCCGGGCGCTGGAGCGAGCCGGAACGCACACGAAACGAACGCGCTTCGTGGTGGAGTTTCTGCCCAAAGCCTACCGGCTCAGCAGACTGGGCATGGTGGGGCAGGGGAGCGAAATCGGGATGGAAGAAATGATCGGGCTGCTGGAAGTGCCGGAGGACATCAAAACGGCCTTCGAGGGACACATCCGCCAGGAGTGCGAGCGCCGCCGCGTATCGCTGCGCCGCACCCGGCAAGGCCCCGGCTACCTGATGCGTCAACTGGCGACGCTGCTGATTAACGCCGAAATCCGACCCGCTGCGAAAACCGAACAAGAGGTGCTGGACATCATCCGGCGTCACCTGGAAAACCCGGTTTTCATCCACCGGGTAAAGGGCGCCACGGACCAGTACCATTTTGGGGATGAGCATATCGGCAGATTCTTTATGAAAGAGACCCCGGCTTACCAGGAATAAGCGAACAATTAAACAGTAGGCAATATGGATATTACACCAGGTCGGAACCCACAAGATTGGGCCGCGTTCAACAGCCGCTTCCGGCTGCTGCTTTCTCCCCTTATTTCCGCTCTTTGCTTCCTCGTGGTCGTGTTCGGGAGCGTGTACGGCATGAAAAAAATGCTGGAACCGCAGTTTCCCGGCATTGGGCTGTGGGTGGCCGTGGTCATCGCGTTTGTGGTGCAACGGCTCAACGGCGTGTCGGTGCATTTCAGCACCCGGATGATTGCCGCGGCATTCTTGCCCAAGGCGGAAAAACAAAACCTCGAAAACCAGCGCGTGGCCGGGGTGGACGTGGTGGTGGGCATCCTGTGCCTTTGCCTGACCGCCAGCATTTGCACCGTGGATTTCATCGTCAACCGCGAAGGCAACCACGAGGCCGTGGAGCGCATGACGGCCAAACCGGAAGAAAAGGTCGTGGACACGGTCCCGCACGACAAGGTGCTGAACCTGGCCGAGAAGGCCCGAAGCGCCGAAAAAGCCGCCGAAGATGGAGAGCGCGCCGCCTGGGGCACCCGGGTGGATAGCGAGATCAACAAGGAAAAGCGGCGGCTGGAATCCCGCAAGAAACGCCTCGCCGGGGTAGGGGCCAACTGGGCGCAGGTGGAAACCCGGCAAATCAACGCCCAACTGGCCGGTTTGGAGAAAAAGCGCCGCGAACGCAAAGCGGAGTTCCTGCCCAAAACCAGCAACCTGGCCGAAAAGGAAAAAGCCCTGGCCGACATCGCCGCCCGGCAAAGCAGCCTGCTACTCGGGCAACAAACCCAGGTGAGCGAGGCTAACACCCGCGCCTTGGGCGTCTACGAGGCGCGCAAGGAATCGCGTAAAAGCGGCATGTTCCTGATTTACTTAGCCGGCATGTTCCTATGGCACATCTGCCACGGGATGCGGCAGTACCGCGCACTCAAGTTCGACGAAAAACACCCAGATGGCGAAAGCCCGCTGATCGAGATTTTCAAAACCGTAGGCAACGGGCTGAACAATGCCCTGTGGACCGTCCGGGCAAAAATCTACGACTGGCTGCCGGAGGATGAAATCCGCGATGCGGCCAAAAAAGATCTGCTGGCCAAGGTGCAAACCGATCTCTGCCAGGAGGTTTTCCAATTCGTGACCAACAACCAGGGCGTCAATGAAATGGCGATCTACCTTGCCCTGAAACACCGCGATCTGAACGAAGTACGCCAGTCGCTCCGCGTGCTCAAAACTGCCCGGCTATTGTTCGAGACCAGCGGCCTTTGGACGGCCGACAAACACCAGGCCCAGTTTTTTTTTGACCTGACGGGAGGGGAGCGCGGCGGAGCGGAAAAACGCTTTGAAAATCAGGCCCCAGGCGCTAAATTCATCATTGACGAAACCTTCATCCGGGCCTTGATAGACGACCTGCTTGCTGCCCGGAACTTCATCCGGGATAAAGCCCAGATCGACCTGTTGATCCGGGAATTAGAAACAACCATTCAATTTGTTTGATATGACACTCGCCGAATTGGACGAACACATCAAAACCTTCAAACGCCGGGTAAACGACCTGCAACTGAGCGAAGCCCAGCGCGCCGCGTTTCAATCCGCCCTGGAAGGCGCGGAAAAACAGCGGCTGGAGCTGCTTGCCGCACAGGCGCCCGCTGTGCTGCCTAAACCGGAGCGAACGATTCTCAAACCGCCGGTGGATACCCAATCGGGTTCATTGCCCGTAACGCCACCGGTTGTCGTCGAGCCGGATACGGCTGCGACACTACCGGAAGTGTCGGCGGCCAACGGTGACCCTGAAAAAAAAACGATGGTTCGCTCGTCTGCCCCAATTGTGGGTACTGTTTCGACACAGAGCCCTGACTCGGCTTCGATTGTGGTGGAGTGTGATTTGGGAGCATTATCGAGGTCAGTGATCGTTTTCCGCTGGGGCAAGACGGAGGAACGGCTGTCGCCGGGGGTGGCGATGGGGCGGTTTAAGGCGCGGGTGGCGGATGTGGTCCATCTCGGAAAGAAGAAACCGGATCAAAGCCGGTGCTTTCACCGTGCGGTGGCTTATTACACTGCTTTGGCCCAGTTCGCTGGGCGAGAACTTACCCCCGCTGACTTCGGTTTCCGAGGCCGGAAAGTGCAAGTGCTGCATACCATCCGAGAAGCCTATCGAAATCAGAAACAATAGGCGAATGCCTGAAAAATATCTCCCGGCGACGATGTAAGATTGGTCGCGTACCGCAGGGCCCGTTTGTCAGGCGGGTGTGCCAAAATTGATGCGGTGGGGTTAAACGGCGGTTGTGCGGTAGCGCATAGCCGCTTTTTGTTTGGGAAAATAGGTGTGTGAAATGCAGATTTTTGAATGGAATATTGTCCAAAGATTGTTTTCCTCCTATTTTTACAGCACGTCTAAAATAAATCCTTTATGCCCATTTACAATAAGAACTAAAGGTGCCCCTTGCTCCGGCAATAAGTCGAGCAAGGGACATTATTTTTATATGGTTTCGTATGTAGACAACAATTTTGAATACTAAATCCAAATCTAAAACAGATGAATTATTGCATAAAAATATCCCAGTTCATCCTGTGCATAGCTCTGCAATCTGATTATTGTTATTCCCAAAAGGTTGGAAGCATCCTTTTAGTTACGGATAAAGAATGCGAGGTTTCCATTGATGGCACCAACATGGGAAAATCTCAACCAAACCAACCTAAAAAATATGATTTGGCAGAAGGTGAGCATTACCTCCAATGCGTCACTTCCGAAAAGATTGAAAAATCACAGATTGTAGCGGTTGAATCACAAAAGCAAAAAGTGGTTAAGCTGTCCTTTTCAGAATCCTCGGCACCTGCCACAGTAACCGCCCCAGAAAAAAGAAAAATTGAACCCATTACGGTAGCCAGCCTCAACTTTCAAATACCAGGGCAGGTACTGAATGTCCTTACTGCAGCGGCTGGTAATGAAAAAGGGGTTGACCTTCCTACCTTCTATTATGCTTTTGAAGATGGTGATGAGGTCTTCATGGACTGTAACCTTGAAAATGAGAAAGGGAGCATCAATTTGGAAGTAAAAACGGAACCCGAGAACCTCCCGGTTTATTCG
>JBGARJ010000029.1:0-68428 GCA_044230315.1 Saprospiraceae bacterium | reverse complement strand
GTGCCGGGACCGCTGTACGTCCACGCCCCTGTTCCTACCGACGCAACGGCGCCCAGCACATAATCCAGGTCGCAGGCGTCGCCGCCCGTGCCCGCATTCGCCGTGGGGGTGGTTACGACAGTGATGGTTTGAGTTGCTGATGTTGACATATAAGGAACCACTGCAGTGTATGCCAAGCTAATTTGATCCAAGGCAGGTGTTTGTGCAGGATCGGTCGTTTGCAGCATTGCGCGATACTGGGCGTATTGAGCATTCTGACCGATTGAAGCACCATTGGCGATAGGAGCGAATGCAGTCCAACTTCCATCGGGAATAGCGGTGTTGCCGGTGCGTACGCTGATTATAACGGATGTGCCAGTTGGTTCACTGCCCGTCCAAGTGACTGAACCCCAATCAACCACACCGCCGCCGTCGAATATTTTAGAATCATAGGTGCATGGATTCGAATATGGAGTCATACGCAGCCAATCCACAGCAACGGAGGCGCCGCCCACACTCAGGTCGCTGACCAAAGGTCGCATGTCGGCACTGATGGTTATGTTGTCGGAGTGTACCAGTGTTCCATCAATAAAATATGAAACGTCGTTTGTGTTCCACTCAATACGGTATCGATGCGCGGTGCCGATATAGGATGAGCCGATAAGCGTTGCGACATCACCACTTCCATTTTGCGACCGGGTGTAGAGTTGGGTTGTCGTGTTGCTCGTACTGAACATAGCCCAGTTGGCATTGTTATTTACATCCACACCAAAACCGGCGTGTTGAAATGTCGCTGCCCCGAAAGTAGCAACAAATTCCAGTACCCGCCCGGCAGGGTAAAAGGCATTGGTAGCCAATAATGCACCGTCCACATTTACTTGTCCGCCGGACACGCTCGATGCGCCACCGCCTGCCCAAGCTGCGCTGGTCCATCCGGCGGGTAGAGAGGCGCCGCTGAACAGTGAGCCTTCGGTTGGTGCAAGTGACACTTCACCGTCGGCTGTTTCCCAGATGGAACAAACGTCTGAAGTACCCTCATTGAATTCGGTTGTAGTCGATTGGCAGAAGCTGGCGGCAGCAACCGCACAATTGTCCGCATCGGTTACGATCACATATACCTCCGCTCCATTGGTCAGTGAAGTAGTGGCATAGGTCTCGGATTGGCCGCTTTGGACGTTTGCGTTATTTACAAAAAACGCATAATTGATTGCCCCTGCCGGTTCCGCTGTGAACACCAACTCCTCACCGGAGCATATTGTATTCCCCATGCTGGCATTAGTCAGTGTGGCCGTGGAATTGGTGCAGTCGGTGCAGTTAAAAGCAATCTCTTGCAACACCGGTGTTAGTGCCGTATTGGCGGTGGTAAAATCTGCGCGGTACTGAATAAACCGGGATGTGCCGCCAATGTTGGCACCACTGGAAGCAATGAGGGTAAATGGCGTCCAGGAACCGTCCGGAACAGCCGTATTCCCCTGGCGTTGGTACAAGGCCAGGGAAGTACCAGGTGGAACATCAGCTGTCCACGACGCTTCAGCCCAATTTTTTGCACTCCCGGCGTCATATACCCGTGATGTGAAGGTTCCCGAAGTGGCATATGGAGTGGTATGAATCCAATCCAGCTGCAATACGGTCCCGTCATTTGTGTAGTCGCTGATTGCCGGGCGCATGGGGCCTGCAATGCTTACTGTTTCAGTGTGCAAGAGCACATCGTCGATGTAAAAGAGCACGGAGCCGCTGTTCCATTCGATTCGGTAGCGATGCGAAGAGCCTACGTATGAAAGGCCTAGTGGTGCATTCACTTGCGTTCCGCCACTTTTCGTGCGGGCAAACACCTGGTTCGTTGTGTTAAAGGTGCTGAACATGGCCCAGTCATTCTCTCCATTATAAATACCGCCTGATCCAACGGCATCGGTACCACCTCCAAAGCCGACATGTTGGTTTACGGATGCGCCAAAGGTGGCTACAAATTCAAGCGTTGCGCCAGGGCTGAACGTTGTGGCCTCCGGTTCGGAATTGAAGCGCGCGCCGTCGACGCTGAGCACGCCGCCCGATACAGTGGACGTCCCTCCGGTCCAAGGAAAACTCGACCACTCGCCGATGGGTGGAAGTACGGTAAATTCAGCGGCAGCCAGCGGCTTGAGGATTACCCCGTCATCGATGAGCGATAAATAAGTGCCGGCAAAGGCGCCTTGTCCAAATTCTGTTGCAGAACCGTCGGTGAAACAAGGCGGGGGCGGCGGAATGGCGGTAGTGAAATTGAGGGTGGCGGGCGGCGGCGGTTCAGCGGCAAAATTATTGCTGACATCTCCAGAAGTGACGCGGTAGTAATAGGTCATTCCTGGCGTCAGGCCAGACAACAACAGGCTGTGTCCCAATACAAAGGATGCATCCGAAGCGCTGAGGTTGAGCGCACCCGGGCTCGTACCGTATTCCACCAGCGAATTAGCCGGTTCATCGGTATCCCAGCTAACGGTCGCCGATTGACCGTCAGGTTCCGACCCGGCTTGTACATTGGTGATCACCGGAGGGGTGAGGTCCGGCCCGTTGCCACATTCGAATGAAATGGCTTCCAGCACAGGCGTGTATTTATCATCTGTGGTGGCCAGGTCGGCCCGGTATTGCAGGTATTGATTGCTGCCGCCAACCGGCATACCATTGGTCAGCGGCAGGAAAGCGGTCCAGGTGCCATCCGGCACAGCAGTATTGCCGGTTCGGGCCAGCACCGACAGGCTAGTGCCGGTTGGCAAGCTAGCCGTCCAGTTTACAACACCCCAGCCGTTAGGGGCGCCCTGGTCAAATACACGTGAAATAAAACTGCCCGATGCTGCATATGGAGTTGCGCGGAGCCAGTCGACCGACAGGGTTCCATCGAAATTTTGGACGTCACTGATTTGGATAAACATGTTTGAGCCCACCGTCAAATTGATGGTAGCAGCAGGCGTCGGGTTGCTGTCGACAAAAAATTCAAAATTGCTCGCATTCCAATTGATCCGGTACCGGTGTGCAGATCCAAGCAAGTTGGAACCAATATTAATACTACTCCCGTCGGATGCCCTGGCATAAAGGTTACCATCCGGGCTGCTGCCCTGACCGATCGTGACCCAAGGGGCATTGCTGAACGGCTGGTCATTGGAAAAACCTACATTCTGAAAAGAGGCGGAATTGAAGGTGGCCGTGAATTCGAGGGAAGTTCCAGGCGTGTAGCTGCCATTGGTAAAGATATGCGTTCCATTTACGGTTACCTGACCGCCACCCATCGTAGTGCCGCCGGCATTGAAAACCCCTTCGCTCCATCCAGTCGGAATGCTCGTTCCCGAAAACTCTTCGCTTAATAAGGGTTTCAACACAAGCGCTCCGTCGCCTTGCAATGCTACCAAGGTATTCGCATCGGGGGTCCCAAGGTTGAAATCCGCTACAGTTTCATCCAGCGCGCAAATACCGCTTGGCATAGTGAAACTCAGCGCGGCGGCCGGCGGATCGGGTTCAGTAGCGCTGTTGGCACTGATATCCGCAGAAGTGACCCGAAAATAATACGTTGTGTTGAAACTGAGCCCAGTCAGGGTAACACTGTGGCTGGTCACAAAGCTGCCATTGCTGGAGTTGAGGTCGAGCGGATCGGGGTCGATATCATAATCCACTCGGGAATCGGCCGGTTCATCCGTCGTCCAGGTGATCGTGGCAGTGCCGTTTGCATCAGGGGTGGCCACAATATTGCTGATCACAGGCGGGGTCATATCCTGTCCGTTGCCGCATTCGATAGATATTTCTTCCAATACCGGCGAAAACATATTGTTACTGGAAACCAGATCGGCCCGGTATTGTAAATATTGGCTGCCGCCACCGACCTGCATACCGTTGGTCAGCGGCAGGAAAGCGGACCAGGTACCATCCGGAACAGCGGTATTGCCGGTACGGGCCAGTACCGATAAACTGGTGCTGGCCGGCAGGGAGGCTGTCCATGATGCAAGGCCCCAGCCGTTTGGGGCGCCCTGGTTGAATACGCGGGAAATAAAACTGCCACCGGCGGCATAAGGCGTAATTCGCAGCCAATCGACCGTCAAAACAGCGCCTCCTGCTGGGTAGTCGCTGATCTGGATGATCATATCGGTGCCGACGGTTTGCGTAATACCGGGGGTTGGGATCAATACACCATCCACATAAAATTGAAAGTCGTTGGATCCGGTAAGCCATTGAATTTTATAGGTGTGCGGTACATTTAGCAAGGTTGAACCCAACGAGGCGCTTTGGTTATCGGAGGTCCGGGCATAAACATTATTATCACCCTGATTTCCCCTGCCAATCACAATCCAGGGACTGTTGAACGCAGCATCGCCGGTGAAACCGATGTTTTGAAAATTTCCAGCACTGAATGTGGCAACAAATTCTATTGCCGCACCCGGGGCTACACTGGTACCATAACTCAAATGGGTTCCGTCTACCGTCACCTGCCCGCCGCTAATAGTGGTGCTTGCCCCAGCTTGACTATCCCAAACCGCATCAGTCCAGCCTGAAGGGACCGAATTGCCCGAAAACTCTTCATTCAATACCGGTTTCAACACAATACCTCCATCCCCCTGCTGGGCCACAAGTGTATTGGCATCGGGCGTTCCCAAATTGAAATCGGCAGCAGTTGCGTCCTGCGCACAAATTCCGTTTGGCATGGTAAAACTTAGAGGTTCAGCCGGCGAATCAGGTTCGGTGGCGCTGTTGGCACTGGCATCTGCTGAAGTGACACGAAAATAATAGGTCGTATTCGGAGCAAGGCCAGACAACAGCAACGTGTGACTGGTCACCAAAGTGGCTTGAGTGGCATTTTGGGTCAAGGGGTCGGTCACCAGGTCATAGTCTACCCTGGAATCGGCTGGCTCGTCGGTGGTCCAGTTGATGGTAGCGGTTCCATTGGCATGCGGTGTCGCTGTTATGTTGGTGATGACCGGAGGGATGTTATCCACGCCATAGGAGGCCACATAATCGCCGGCAGTCGCTGGAAAAAAGGCATAATCGATGCCTTTGATCGTTTCAACCGTATAGGATACGGCATTCCCATTGCGCGTCAGGCCGACCAGTTGGCCATCAGCCGAATTCACCTGCAGCATGCCGCGCAGGTTGAGCGCTCCGGCGCCCACCGCTACGGTAAAATCCAGGTTAGAGCCATCCCAAACCATATCGGTGAACGCCGAACCATTGCGTCCATCCAGCCAATCCAACATTTGTTTGGCCGATACCACCGGAATACCATGCGCCTGGGCTGATGCTACAATGGCATTAGCCCCAGGATGGTTGGCGTTGTCGAAGTGCATATTGGTCGTAAAAACGCCATAATAACCCTCGGGGCCGGTAGCCTTATCGAGTAGAGCATCGCAAAACTGCGGGAAGTTCAAGCCGGACTCATCCGGCATCTGCGTTACAGCCTGGTAACAATCGATGATCGTACCATCAGATTTAGCAAAGCGCATGGGCATGCCTGAACCAGTAAACATGCCCGGGCGGCCTTGAACCCAGCTGGCCGGCCAGTAATAATAGTTCACATCGAACCGGATACCTTGTGCAGACTCTACCTCAGCCGTCATGCTGTAATCACTCCAGGCAATACAGTGGTTTCGGTTGGTGGAGGGCTGAGGTATATTCGGGTAAGTAGCCGTGAATGCGGTCATCTGATTGGTGATAAAATTCTCAAACGCCGTTTGGGTGAAATTCTGGCAATTGGTATTTACGTGCAGGGCTACTTCAAAACCCAGGTTGTGATAATATTCGGCTTGTGCGCTCGTAAAGTTAGGTGGGTTTCCGACGTACAGGTAACCGGTTGAACGCACACATTCCCAATTGTCGACCGAGCAGCCGGGCGGGCTGCTTGCGAGATCGATGTCAAATCGCGGCTGCATCCCGGAATCTCCGTGGTCATCGCCGGTCATAACGATAGCTGCCTTGTGACCGCTGGGTAAAAACCAGAAACGCGGCAGTGGTTTGCGGTGCAGGTTGCTCAATAAAATGGCATTGGCCAGCAAATGTTGTTGTTCATCGGCCTGCGGAATGGCCACTTTGTCAAAATCAATCCAGTCGGGAAAAAATTGATCGTCGGATCGGATTGGATCAATTTGTCCATCCCGTTTCTGATTGGCCCAAGCCGGATTGCCCTGACGCGTGTATACTACCGAACGGGCAAGATCGTAAGCAAAGGCAATAGCTTTGCCACCATTGGCGCCTACCGCCCGTCGGGTAACAGCCGGGTAAGCAGTCGCAGTCGCGGCATCTGAATACAGCGTTGCCAGGCTCGTAGCGCCGGCGGTCAGTGAGAAGTAGTCGGCTGTTCCATGAAACTGAATGGTCTGGTTGACGATTCCGGCGCCGGGGCTACCGGCAGTGTTCACTAACAGGTAGGCATCATCAAGTGTTCCGGCGGCTGAACTGAGACCGAGCAGGTTCAATAAATCGCTGTTCGTTTTGTCCGGGCGCAAGGCGATCAGCGTGCCGCCGGCATCCACCCAATCGCTGAGCAGGGTTACCTGTGCGGGCGACAGGCTCAATTCACCCAGAATTACGACATCGTAATCATTGAGCACAGCAGCCGTGATCAACGAGATATCCATTGCAGAAAATTCATTCAACCCTTCGGCGCGAAGGATTTCCACTGGATAGCGACTAAAAGGATTCGCTGCTGCACTAATCACCAGTATCGGCCCGCCGGGGCCTTCAGTGGGCGGTGGCGGTGGCGGTGCGGCCGTGGTGAACATCCAAACGTAATCGGCAGCCAGCGGGTTGCCAGCCACATCCGTAATGCCTAAAGCGTCGCCTACGAGCCTGGCAGTGTACGTCGTGGAATATGCCAGGCTTGACGAAGGATCCAGAATAGCCGTCCGGGTAGCACTGTTGTAACTCACCGTTGCTGCTACCAAGTTGTTGTCGGGGTCGCGAAGTTCAACTGTGGAAGCATTTACAGTAGTGGCATCCAGGTTTTCATTAAATGTGCCCGTTACATTGGCACCGACACTCACGCCCGAGGCGTTGTTGGTCGGTGCGGTTGCGAGTACTACCGGAGGCGTTACGTCCGGCCCAACCGTGGTTTCGAATACTACATCCACCCAATAATTGGATGCATTATAGGTGGATGTTGGAAATGCGCTTACCGCAGAATACGTGTAAACGCCATTCGCGCCGTCTACTCCATTGGCTAACGCCACCAACGGCGGATTTTCGACCCCATTGGCAGCGAAGTAGTTTTCATCCTGCGAATAGTGGCCAGTTGTGGTATGGTATGAGGCGATATACGTTGTATTGGCTATAACCGGTATCGGTGCGCCGAACAACACTTCCTGCCAACCTGATGCAGTTTCACCGACGAATACAGCTTGCCCGAGGTTTACACCGGCGCCCGACCACAAGTTCCCAACATGAGAGCCGGTGTTGTTAAGGCTTTTGTAAAACCGGATGCCGGTAATAAAGCCGTCGGTAGTGGTGCGAAACTTCACACCCAGTTCAACCGCATTTGCGTCAGGCTCGTCCACCACAGAGGGCACCACCACCGGATTCCAAATTGAGCAGGGGCAGGAGCCGCCCGAAGCTTCCACCGTGACGGTGACGGCATTACCGGGTGTTTCAATATTGCCGCTATCGTCAAAACCGCGGCTTTTAATCGTTACGGTTCCCAATGTCGCCGGATACCATTGGAACGTCCAGGAAGTAGTACCTGTGGCAAGCTGCCAGGTGGTTCCGCCATCTAACGAAACCTCCACCCCGGCCACTATGCCGCCACCTGGATCCGAAGCCGTACCGCTGATGGTAACCGGCGTCCCGACAGGCAAGGTAGAAGCATCCAAGGGGTTGACGATCACGGTCACCGGTGCAGCTACATCGGTTGATGCAGTAGCCGCGGTCAACCCCGCCTGCAGCGTCTCCGGTTGCACATCCATATCGGCAAACAAATTGACCGTGGCTTGTTGCATCCGTATATCGGGAGTTGAGCCACCCCGGTCGTGCACCCCATCAAGCCCCCACGACCATTGTACCGTGCCGGCCCCAAATACCAGTGCGCCGCTGGAATGGCGGTATAGCGACAAATGGTGGGTTTTGCCATTGAGGATCGTTTTGGACATCCGGATTCGACCGCCCGGATAGGAGCCTGGATATTGTTGCCAGTCCCATTCATACCCCAGGGTCTGGCCGCTCAAGATAGCCGTTTGGCCAGTGCCAAGGGCGGTTATGCTGGTGTTGCGCCAAAACCGCAAATCTTTGTACGTGTCGGGCACTTCTATTGCGCCATTACTCCCGTCCCAGCTAATCTGGCCTGACAGGGCATTTTCCGGATTGCAACCATCTGCCGGGGGCGTAAAGTCACAACCATCGCGCCAAAGTCCGGTCCAGATATTCGGTTCCGGATCGCATTTCGTCCCGCAGATATTTTCACCCAGTGTGCCTTCTTTGTAGCAAACCAATGTACGGTAAGGGGTGTTTGAGCCGTCTGTACTGGGCTCCCAGCGCGTTTTCCAATAGATTTCGTTGCCGCTGAAAAAGGCCAGGTGTACGCCTGCATTGCGGGCAGCCGTTACATTAGCACGTTGCGCGGCCGACCAGTATTCATCGTGGCCGACAGAGAGAAAAACTTTGTGTTGGGGTAAAAGGCTTCCGAATCGGTCAACGTCTACACCCGTAGTGTAGGTAACATCATAACCATTTTGTTCAAGCCAGCGAATCATTGGATATTCAGCATTGAACACCCAATCTTCTTCCGCACCTCCGCCACCGCCACCGCGGGTTTGATAAGGGCGGTTGTAGCTGACCTTGTTGGCGTGGCCATAAGGTAAATTGCCGGCGCCGACGTACAAACTGTTTCCACCATAGCCATTATATGCTTGCCAGGTGGCATCAGAAGCTTGAAAATAGAGATCCGAAGTACTGGTATCATCCCGGACAATAAAGATAATATGACTTGCTCCCTGGGTATCGTCACGGATCAGTTTTGCGATGTAAATTCCGGAAACGGCATTGGCCGGCACATCCCAGTATGCCGACTCGGCCCAGTTTCCGCAGTCGGTCAAACCAGTGACCGGGTCGTAGAGATCGGCAGGTTGGGTCTGGGGCAAAACAGCAGTTACCGTGCCCAAACCTTGCAGACGGGCGCCGTTTCCCTGATAATATCCCAAGCGGTATATTTTAATGGTGTAAGCGCTGGCATCTGTATTGATCTTGAAATGGATGGTTTGGCCCTTGTTGACGCTGATGTCGGTAGCGAAGCCTTGAATGGAAAGGTCACCGGCGCCCGAGATATCCCATTCCGAGGCCGGATTGCCGGCCAGGGCGTTTTCAGTTACAATGGCATTCTGCGCAAAAACGCCGGATTGTCCGAGCAGGGTCAAGGCAAAAACAAAGGCAATGGCACGTAATAAGCAATTCATTTTCATGAGTTTATTATTTCAAAATACGATAGAACCTGTCCGCTCGCACTGGGTCAAACCAGTTGAAAGTGAACAGATTAACACCACGAGGCCATAGCCGTGTTGTGGCCGGACAAAATCAGGTTAGGAAAAGAAGCGCGGTTGCATAGCCCGCTATGATCTGCTCCGTTGGGAATATGTTTGGACTTTTACCCAGCAGTCGAGAGCAGTATTACCTTCCAGGGAAGAATAGATTATTGCATAGAAAGCGGAGGGTGAGGAGGCAGCGCTGCCTCCTCACCTCGTTTTATTCCTTTAACTTACCAGGATGCGTTCCCTACCATCACATCCAGATCGGTAAATCCGTTGGTTACCTGTACCCAAAATCCTTTGGTCGTCAAACGTATGGCATCCAGCGTGTACGTATTCGGGCCCGTATAGTTCAACGAAGTGCCCAGGAGGAGCGGCGTGGGCGCGTTGGGCGCCGGCGGGCTCGCCAGGGAGTACAATCCAATTACGTTTTTCACCGTCCAGTTCTGCCCTGCCGGCGCTGTAACCTGCACCGTTACCGAAGCGCGGCCATCGGGAGCGTCGCAAACGCAATAGTTCGGCACAACAATGGCGCATGCACTTGCTGCAGCATTGACCGTTTCGGTTGCAATATTGGAACAACTGGCGCCAGTAGCCACTACTTTGTAGGTGCCGTTTGGATGCACGCCAAAATAGATCGTGCCACCGTTTCCAGCCTGAGGACTGCCGAGATTGGTACCGCCATTATCCTGCAACTGATATGTAACACCTACCATGGAATTGCTGACTCCAATGACTGGTCCCGGATCTTGCATGCAGTACGTCGGACTGTAAATGATGCTGACCGGAAGCGCAAGAGATACTTCAATGGTGAACGTGCAACTATTCGTGCAGTTATTGTTCCCACTGGTGTAGGTATACGTAATGGTATGGGCGCCTAAACCGGCGGCAGCGGGGTTAAATACGCCTCCGGAAACACCGGTACCGCTGTAAGTCCCACCGCCAGGGCTCGCGCCGCTCAGGGCAAACGGCGTTGCATCGACACACACCATCATATTCCCGGGGCAACTGACCATAGGAAGGGCATTGACTGTTATGGTGAAGGTGCACGAGGCGGAGCAGTTGTTTCCGTTGGTATACAAATAGGTAATCGTATGGGTACCCGCACCCGCCGTCGCCGGGTTGAACATGCCAGCGGATACACCCGGACCACTGTAAGTGCCACCCATTGGCGTTGCGCCGCTGAGTGCAAATGGCGCGGCATCGGCACAAACCGTCATATTCGACGGGCAACTCACCACCGGAAGTCCGTTGACGGTGATCGTATAGGTGCAACTTTTTGAACAATTGTTTAGCGCGGTGTAGGTGTATGTAATGGTATGGGGCCCTACCCCTGCGTTCGAAGGATTGAATACGCCTGCATTAACGCCCGCCCCACTATAAACGCCACCCGCCGGAAGGCCGCCAGTCAAAGCAAACGGCGTTACATCGATACAGACAGCGGAATTGGCAGGACAACTAACCTCCGGAAGCGAATTCACTTTTATGGTAAATGTGCAAGACGACATGCAGTTGTTCCCACCCGTATACGTGTATGTAATAGTATGCATGCCAAGGCCTGCTGCCGCCGGGCTGAAGGTGCCTGCATTGACGCCCGGCCCACTGTAGGTCCCACCCATTGGCGTACCACCACTCAAGGCAAACGGCGATGCGTCAACACAAACCGTCATGTTGGGCGGGCAGCTCGCCACAGGGACTGAAATAACCGTGATCATGTACGTGCAACTGCCCATGCAATTGCTCCCGTTGGTATAAGCGTAGGTGATCGTGTGCGGGCCCACACCTGCCGTCGCGGGGTTGAACATGCCCGCATTTACCCCCGGGCCGCTGTAGGTGCCGCCCATCGGCGTGCCACCGCTCAGCGCAAACGGCGCAGCGTCGATGCATACCGTCGTGTTCGACGGGCAGTTCACTACCGGCGTCGAAGTCACCGAGATATGGAAGGTGCAAGTCTTGCTGCAGTTATTGGCGTTGGTGTACGAATACGTGATCGTATGCGTGCCAACACCCGCATTCGCCGGGTTGAACGTGCCCGCACTCACGCCCGGGCCGCTGTACGTGCCGCCCACCGGTGTGGCGCCGCTCAGCGCAAACGGCGCAGCGTCGATGCATACCGTCATATCGCCCGGGCAACTCAGCACCGGCAAGGCCGCTACCGTGATCGTGTACGTGCAGGTGTTGGTACAGTTGCTGGCGTTGGTATAAGCGTAGGTAATCGTGTGCGGGCCCACACCCGCATTCGCCGGGTTGAACGTGCCCGCGCTTACGCCCGGGCCGCTGTATGTGCCGCCCATCGGCGTACCGCCGCTCAGCGCAAACGGCGCAGCGTCGATGCACACTGTCGTGTTCGACGGGCAGTTCACCACCGGTAAGGCCGCTACCGTGATCGTGTACGTGCAGGTGTTGCTGCAGTTGCTGGCGTTGGTGTACGAATACGTGATCGTATGCGTGCCAACACCGGCATTCGCCGGATTGAACGTGCCCGCGCTTACACCAGGACCGCTGTAGGTGCCGCCCATCGGCGCACCACCGCTCAGCGCAAACGGCGCAGCGTCGATGCATACCGTCGTGTTCGACGGGCAGTTCACTACCGGCAAGGCCGCTACCGTGATCGTATAGGTACAAGTATTGCTACAGTTATTGGCGTTGGTATACGAATACGTGATCGTGTGCGGGCCCACACCCGCTGTCGCCGGGTTGAACGTGCCCGCACTTACGCCCGGGCCGCTGTAGGTGCCGCCCACCGGTGTGGCGCCGCTCAGCGCAAACGGCGCAGCGTCGATGCAAACTGTTGTGTTCGACGGGCAGTTCACCACCGGCAAGGCCGCTACCGTGATCGTGTATGAACAGGCATTGGAGCAGTTATTTCCGTCAGTAAAGTCGTATGTAATCGTATGTGTACCGGTTCCGGCCGTCGCTGGATCGAAAAATCCGGCATCGACGCCTGTACCGCTATAGGTGCCCCCAACCGGAGTGGCGCCACTCAGTTCGAAGGCTGCCGCATCTATACAAACTGTCATGTTATCCGGGCAGTTCACTGCGATCGGATTGAGGTCAATCGCAACATTATTTTCAGGGGTCACTGTCAGAAAACATTGTTGGCTGTTTGTTGCCTCAATGGGTGTAATGATCGTTCCCACGATGTCTACACTCTCATCCATACCCGAACTGGCGATCGCTTTCAGGGTCACTGTGAGTACTGTCGTGCCATTGGGGAGGGTTTCCCCTGCAATACCCGCTGGGTCTACCCAGCCATACGTTAATTGTCCGGAAGGTGTATCAAAGGTTCCTATGGTACCCGCCACGCCGCCAATAACGGTGGCATTATTTGTGACGTATTGAAATTTTAGCGGGTCCCATTCCACAACGAATTGATAGGATTTGATATCCGTAAATCCGCTGGTTGCCATGATCGAAATTACCACATTTTCGCCGCAGGTCGCGCTCGACGGTCCTGTTGCCGTCAGCACCAGCGGCGGTAACGTGCCGTAGGTGATGACTGCTGTATCCGTAGCTGCGGGGGGACAAGTGCCACCTGTGGTGGTCAGTACCAACGTAATCGGGTTGGTGTTGCCCGCAGGTGGAATATAAAATGCCGCCGGAGTGTTTGCATTGGGCAAAAAGAACCCGCCGGCTGTGTTCGAGGTCCAGGTTCCACCGGTAGCCGAACCGCCAACGGCGCCCGGTAAATACACCACGCCATCCACACAAGTCATTTGATCAGGGCCAGCGTCGGCAGTTGGGGCCTGGCAGGCAGTAATATTGTCAACAGCAAAACTGGGCCGTGCGCCCGCCCCGGATACATCCCTGGCCGCCCAACGGAGTTGAACGACCGCTTGGTTGTTGCAAGCTGGCGGCAGAATGATGGTCTTGGTAACTAAATTTTGGGGTGTAGTTACCGCGCCGGTTTGATTGGTCGTGTTGTTTTGATATTCTATGCCTGTCAACGAGGTAAATGTCCCGGATGTTCCAACCCGGTATTGCAAGGTCACTTCATTGATCCGTGTATTCGTGGTGCCATCATACGGATTCCGGATGGTCATCACGTCGTAGGTAATCCGGATGTTATTCTGGGCAGTGGTATTGATCGCCAAAGCCAACGCTGGATCGACGCTGCCGGATTGTAAAATACCAATTTTTCCGTTGTAGTTATGCACTCCACCTGTTGTAGTTGCAGCGGTGGAACTTCCATTGAGGGCTAAATCGGCTGTAGGTGCATTGGTCCGAAAGGCTGTTGTTGCGCTGGTGCCCAATTGCCAGCCCTGCCAACCTGCAGGGTAGGTTGTGGAAGCAGCGGTGAGGCTGGCGAAGTTCTGGGAATAGGGCAAATTTTGCGCTGTAGGGTTGGTCTGTCCCCAGGCAAAAGCGGTCATCAGGGAGAATCCAATGCTAAAAACTATGCTGGCACCTGGACCAATGCGTCTTATTAAAGAGCGGAATGCTCCCGTTAAGGATAAAGCGTGGTAAGGGTAACTTTTCATAATCATGGGAATACATAGTTTTTGCTTGAGGTGTTGTATTTGGTATTAAAATAAAATATTATGCGTCGGATGGCTCCACACGGAAATCCGGTATTTAAAATGTCTTGCAGTAAATTGACAGGGAAAGCAACAAAATTGTGACGGGGTACAATACCAAAATTAGTCCAGAAACGCTCTGGGCGACCTGTACACGGAATCCAATACAGGCAGGCATAATTTGGAGGTAGATGTTTCACCATCCGGAAACCTGAATTAAACTTTCACGAGATCGGATTAAATTCTGCCCGATGGAGATCCCATTACTGCAAAAACAAATGCAGCGGCACCAGCATACGAGTACCAAATCGGAAATGGGACAGGAAAATCAGCGGAGGAAAGTTGCGCAAAAAATAAGGATGTTCAGACGCCTTTTCATTCGCCGGACTACTACGGATTAGGTATGCGGATTAAAAGACAGAACAAACATAAGGCCAAAAACCTGATGGAACGCATAATAACTATGTCATTTTTCAAACTATTGGGAAAGTGCATTTTTAAATATAAATAAATTGCTCTTTACCAAGTTTTTAAATTTATTTCTGCATCCCCGTGCTGTCATGGATTTTTGCAATTCACCACATAGACACGGTGGCACAGGGCATATATGAAAATTCAGATATGGATCGCTGTGCATCCGTGTCTCGCGGTGAAAAATCGTTATAGCATTTTGAACCTACCTGCTCAAAACCATTCGTTTGGTCAACAATCCGTAAGGTGTGGTCAGTTCGTAATACAATACCCCGGAAACGCCTTCGGCCCCAAAGTCAAATTCAAGATAGTGGCTTCCCTCAGCATAATAGGCGCTCTGTTCGCTTAACAACCTGCCCCGGGCATCAAACACCCGTAGGGTCGCTTCACAGGCTCCCGGCAATTCGAAACCAATGACCGTCCGTTCCGCAAACGGGTTCGGACGATTCTGGAACAGGCGGAGCTTCGACTCAACAGGATAATTGGCCCCGGTTAGTACATCGGTGTAAATCATTTTCACCGGACCAGGAGTGTAGTCACTGTTATACGCTTCTGCCAAGAGGATATCTTCGCCCAACTGCAACACCTCACTCAGTCTGAAGCCGCTTTGCAAAGCCTTGAATTTCAGGCGGAAAACCGGAGTCCCATCGTTTAAGGTAATCGGCTCACCCAACGCTACAGCCGCCCGGATCTCACCGTCCCCTAGGTTGAACAGACCAAAATTATCGGCTTGCATTGGGCTCCCGGCAATCGTTTCTATTGTATCCAACTGCAGCTGCGCCGGATCAAAACGAAGCGCAAACTGATAGGCCAACAAATCGATCATCTGGTCTGCACGAAATTCCGCAACCAAAGACGCTCCTTGCTCCAATGTCGCATCCTGCACCCGCCAAACCAGGTGCGGCGCCGATTGCGGACCGAAATTCGCAGGGTTGGCCGTATTGTTCACATCGCCCATCTTAATTCCGATAAAGTTTTGATTTGTCTGGTTGCCGCTGATGTTGTTATAAACGATTTTTTGGGGATAGCCCCAGGGACTGGCCGGGTTCGGGAATACATACGACTCAGGAACAAACCTCCATGTTTTGTTGATAAAAGTAAACTGGTTAACCGGGTTGCCGAGAATCGCCTGAATGATGTAGTTCGCATCCGCTGTTGTAATGGAATTGGTACTATTCACATCCGCTGCAATGAGCTTATAGGGGTCAAGAATTGGGAATATATTGAGCGCATGCTGTGTGATGCGCGAGGCATCCGCAGTGGTTAATCCATTGAGTGCGAAAGGCATCGGCATATTTTTCACCGGCGTGATCTCAAAGTTGTGGCCCATATTGGCAAGCAGCGCAAAATTACCCGTCACAGGGGTGAGGTCTGTGTCAGAATCATCACCACTCAGCGTAGTCGTAACATCTTTTACGCCTGTCATAGTGGTCAACCGGTCTCCTTCCCAAATGATACGGCCAGTGAAATCAATGGCGCAGGGTGTTACCGTAACAGTGAAGGTGCAGGAGGCGGTGCAGCCATTCCCATCCGTGTACATGTATGTGATCGTATGTATGCCTAAGCCCGCTGTTGCCGGGTCAAATTCACCCATGCTTACGCCAGTACCGCTATACGTGCCGCCCGCAGGACTGCCGCCCGTCAGGACAAATGGCGCATCGTCTATACACACCACAATGTTCCCAGGGCAACTCACCACCGGCAAGGCGTTGACCGTGATCGTGAACGTGCACGAAGCCGTGCACCCGTTCCCATCCGTGTACGTGTAGGTGATCGTATGCGGACCGGCGCCTGCTGCTGCCGGGTCAAATTCACCCATGCTCACCCCGGCGCCGCTGTACGTGCCCCCCGCAGGACTGCCGCCCGTCAGGACATACGGCGCAACGTCGATGCACACCGCCGTGTTCCCAGGGCAACTCACCACCGGCAAGGCGTTGACCGTGATCGTGAACGTGCACGAAGCCGTGCAGGTGCCATTTGAATAATCATACGAAATCGTATGCGGACCGACACCTGCTGCAGCCGGGTCAAATTCACCCGAATTTACTCCGGCCCCGCTGTATGTGCCGCCCGCCGGGCTTTCACCGGTCAGCGTAAACGGTGTGGCATCGATACATACCGCTGTATTTGCGGGACAATCCACTGTTATCGGATTTAGATCGATAGCAACATCGTTTTGCGGTTCTAAAGCAAGGATACATTGTTGACTATTAAATGCCTCCAATGGTGTTATAATCGTGCCGACAATGTCTACACTCTCGTCCATACCGGTACTAACCAACACCTTTAAAGTTAAGGTCAGCACCGTACTGCCATTGGGCAAGTTCTTGCCGGTAATCGTACCAGACTGATCCACCCAACCGTAGTTCAATTGGCCACTCGACGTGTAAGTCGTCACAACGGTAGCCGGTTCACCGCCAATATTAGGGGCATTGTACGACATATATTGAAACTTTGCAGGATCCCATTCTACCACGTATTGATAGGACTTAATATCATTAAATCCGCTGACGGTAGCGATCGTAATTGTCACTTCATCTCCGCAGGCAGCGCTCTGTGGGCCGGATGCCGACAAGTTTACCGACGGCAAATTGCCGTATGTGATGATCAAATCATCACTGACCGGACAAGGGCCATTTGTTGTAAGGGTCAGCGTGACCGGCGTCGCCTGATTGGCCGGCGGGATGTAAAAGGTCTGCAGTGCATTGGCGCTCGGATAGAACGTTCCACCTGCTACGTCTGCGCTCCAACTTCCGCCGGTAGCGGATCCTCCTACGGTCCCGGTCAGATACACCACGCCGTTTATGCAGGTCGTCTGATCCTGGCCGGCATTGGCTGTAGCCAGTGAATTGACCGTCATCGTGATGGTATTCGACGTGGCCTGGGATGGGTTAACACAAGTAGCACTGGAAGTCATTTCGCAAGCAACCTGATCGCCACTGGTCAACGACGCATTCATATAAGTCGCCAGGTTGGAACCCACGTTTGCACCATTTAGTTTCCACTGATAGGCAGGCGTGGCGCCGCCATTGGTTGGTGTTGCCGTAAAGGTTACACTTGTTCCCTCACAGATCGTGCTCCCGGGGTCTGCAGTAATGCTCACCGAAGCCGTCATAGTCGCTGAAACCGTGATGTCAAACGTGCAAGTATTGGAGCACTCCGTTACAGGATCCGTATAGGCGTACGTAATGGTATTTACGCCGGGATTGGCTGCTCCCGGGTCAAAAACGCCCATGCTCACACCGGGGCCAGAATACGTGCCTCCGGAAGGGGTGCCACCCGTGAGGGCAAACGGTGTGGCATCCGGACAAACCGTCGTATTCGACGGGCAACTCACCACAGGAAGGTCGTAGACCGTGATGGTAAAGGTACAGGAGGCCGTGCAATTGTTCACGTCGGTGTACGTATAGGTAATGGTATGTGCCCCGGTGCCAGCCGTGGCCGGATCCCACCGGTTAGAGCAAACGGTGTGGCATCGATGCATACCGTCATATCCACCGGGCATTCCACCGTCGGAAGAGAATTCACTGTGACTTCCGTTGCGGTAGATGTAGTAGTACAGCCGGCGTCCGTCACCGCCACCGTGTATGAACCGGTGGTCGATACTACGATGCTTTGGGTTGTCTCACTCGTGCTCCAAAGGTAAGATTCGCCAGTCGAGGCAGTCAGGGTCACGCTTCCTCCGGCACAGAATGTGGTGGGGCCATCGGGAGTGATGGTCGCAGTCCCGCTGCCGGGCGTGATCAGGTTCCATACCGGCCCGGTGGTGGTCAGGTTTCCGTCGAACACTTCGACGTACCATTCATATTCAGTGCAGCCGTCCAGGCCCGGCCAGTTTAAGCAGGGCGATGTGCCGGATGCAACGTTGTTCAGTTCGCCGATCAGGGTGAAGGGAGCCTGATTACCTCCCATACCAACCGCCAGATCGAACTCGCTGGATGCGTCCTGTTCATAGGTATTGGTGAACGGTGAATAGGTTTTCACCGACACGTTATTGATTGCCGGGTCAAACTTAAAGATACGCATCAGGCCGTTTCCGCCATTGGTACGCCCCTGATAATCAGCGAGTATGGTGTGAACCGTGTTGCCTTGGTAAACATCAGTGCGCCGCGCCTCGCCGTCGCCGCCGGGGTCGTGACCGCCCACCATCATGATGAAATTCGGGTAAACTTTAAGTCTGTTGTAAATATATTGCCCCTGCGTACTGAAGCTGCCGTTATCGCTTAATACAAAATGGCTCATCACAATCACCTTTTTATTCGGATTGGCGATGACCAAGGCTTCTGCCCAATCCAAAGGACCGGCTGCGGCATTAAAATTACTGCTCTGGTCATATTCAAATGAAATAACCATGAAATCGAGGCCGGAAGCGCTGAACAACTCGTAGTGGTTGTCATTATTCGCCCCAAAGTGCCCGCCGTAATAAGGCTTGCCGGTAAAATGCGCGATGCCAAATGTGTTGTTATAGCCGGTAGTCGATCCGTTCGGGTCGCCGGTGGGCGATTGGTCATGGTTGCCGGCGCACACCCCATATGGGATGTCCGGCGGTTCCAGGGCGTACATAGCGGTCATAGCTCTGTTCCATTCGATAATACCTAATGGCGGGTTGGAGGGGTAATCCCCGTGTTCGACACAGTCGCCTAATTGACCTACAAATACGATATTTTCCGCCACTTCATTATTAACCGCCCAAGCAGTTTGGGAATTGAACATGGCCGGCGTCCCGCCATGAGCCGGCGGTTCTTCCACATAATATTGCGTGTCGGGCAACCAAACGATCGTAAACGGAGCGCCAGCCGTGCCTTTGGGCCGTCCGTAATAGCGCACCCGCATTTCATCGCCGTCCGGGTCGCTGACATCCACACACAAATCGGGGCTTGTGGACGAAGCCGTCGCATAATCGCCCGGCGACGGGTTGGAGGGCTGGCTAGGGGCATGGTTTTGCGGAACGGGGTTGGTGATCGGCGTATCCGATACCCAAACCGGGCCGTTCACACTGCTCAAAGTGCCATTTGGGCTGGACGGGATCGAATTGACTGCGGTCAGCCCGCAACCGTCATTAAAGCCCCAACGGCCGATCAAACCAGCCCCACTTGCCAGTTCGGCAGTATAATTATCGAAGATCTCCGTTGGCGTCCGCACCACATTCCAGATGCGCACTTCGTCGATCAGGCCATTGAAGAATCCGGCAGCGGCGCCGGTGGAAGTCATGGCCGTGCCTACACCGGCATGTTGGATACTGGTGGATGCCGGCAAAATATTGGAGCCGATATCGAGCGTTTTATCCAATACCCCGTTGATATACAAATTCCAAATGGCGCCCACCGGATCATAGGTGACGGCTACGTGCGTCCAGGTATTGGAAGGGATGGAAGCATTTCCGGTGACCGGGTGATTCGGCCCCGATCCTTCTTCAAAATCGGCGGCTAATTGACTGCCTGAAATCCCCATAAAATAGTTCATGTTCAGGTTGGCCGGCGTTTCCGCTTCTCCTCTTCCTTTCGAAACAATCGGGACAACCGTAGCCAAGCCTCCGGTACCTGTAGATGTGTTGACCCCGGTGCCTTGTATTTTGATCCACGCTTCAAGAGTAAAGGCCGATGCATTGAGCGCCGGCGCAGCGCCAAAGGTGACATAGTCTGAGGTACCGTTGAAATCGAGCGAAGTTGCCGTGGTTCCGCTGGGCGTATACCCCGCTACCCACACCGGCGTTCCACCGATCGAGCCGTTTGGTCCTGCGGAATTCACCGCCACCGATCCGGAACCCGTATTAAATCCATAGCGCGCAGCCAGGCCGCTTCCGCTAATCAGGTCATTGTCGTAGTCGGCTGCGATTTGGGCATCTGTCCGGACCAGGTTCCAGATGCGAACCTCATCGATCAACCCGTTGAAAAATCCCGCCGTGGCTCCGGTTGAATTGAATGAGGAACCGATACAGGCTTTTACTTCGCTCAAGGATTGCGGTGTGAAACTGCCGCCCAAATTGGTGGTTTGGTCCAACACGCCGTTGATATACAGTTTCCATACACCGGAAACATCGTAGGTGGCCGCCACATGGGTCCAGCAATTGCCTAATGTGGCATTGCTGCTGGCGGGGTGGTTGCCCGAATTCACATTATCTTCAAAATCGGCCACCAGTTTATTCGTCGATAATTGATAACCAAGGAAATAGTTGACATCCTGCGCCGCAGCTTCTGCCTCTGCACGGCCTTTTGAAATGATCGGTACTATGTCTGTAATTCCACCCGAGCCAGTGCTGGTCGACACGCCGGTCCCTTCTATCTTCACCCAGGCTTCCAACGTGAAATTCGTCAGGTGGAGCGACGCGTCGTTTCCTAAGTCTACATAATTATTGGAGCCGTTGAAATCCAGTGCAAAGGCGCCCGTACTTGCAGTGGTAAACGACCACACCGTCGACCAAGGGCTGGTGCCGCCGGCATTGGTAGCATTGACCCGCCAATAGTACAAGGTGTTTTCGAAAAGTCCCGGCACCAAATTGGAGGTAGTGACAATGCCGCTTTGGTCATATTCTGTCGAAGAAAAATCGGAAACAAAAGAAATCTGAATCCGGTAGGAAGTGGCGCCGGAAGCTGCATTCCACATCAGGGTGGGCGGGAGGGCGACACCAGTGGCGGCATTTGCCGGCGACAGCAGCGTGGGCGCATCGGGTGCTACCGGCCCGGAAGGTATATCCGTGCTCCAAACCGGGCCTGTGCCGCTGCTCAAAGTACCATTGGAGCCAGCTGGCACGGAGTTGGTTGCGGTCAGCCCGCACCCTTCATTGAATCCCCAGCGGCCGATCAATCCCGTCCCGCTTGTCAGTTCAAGGGCATAATTATTCAATATTTCCGTTGGTGTACGAACGACATTCCAGATACGTACTTCATCGATCTTGCCGTCAAAAAATCCGCCGGCCACGCCGGTAGAGGTCAGGCCCGTTCCAACACCTGCATGTTGAATGCTGGTAGCCACCGGCAAAATATTCGAGCCAATGTTCAGGGTTTTGTCCAGTGCGCCATTGATGTATAAATTCCAGTTGGCGCCTACGGGGTCATAGGTGGCGGCTACATGGGTCCACACATTGCTGGGGATGACTGCGTTGCCGATGACGGAGTGGTTCAGCCCACCGCTTTCTTCGAAGTCAGCCGCCAATTTGTTGCCCACCAGGCCCATGAAGTAATTCATATTGAGGTTGGCGGGCGTATCCGATTCGCCGCGGCCTTTGGTCACAATAGGTACTGCGGCCGTGGCGCCTTCGAAACCGCCGCCGCCAACACCGCTGGTGGTGGTGGTCATGCCTGCGCCTTCGATTTTTATCCAGGCTTCTAGCGTAAAGGTGGTGGTATTCAGTTCCGGCGCCGCGCCGAAACTGACGTAATCGGTGCTTCCGTTAAAATCGAGCGAAGTAGACGAGCCCGCACCGTCTACAGTAAGTGTGGCATCGTCACTCACCGGGTCGCAAGCGCCGGCATCTGTCGTCCAGGTCAACGTCACATCGCTGCCAATTTCTGTAACATCTGGGGTATAGGTTGTACTTGTGCTGGTAGTGGAACCAAACATGCCCAAACCGCCGCTCCAGGAGCCGGTGCTGTTGGTCGTTGCCATGATATTGACCGGTGTCGTGCCGCAGGTTGAATATGGCCCGCCTGCATCAGCCGTCCCGCCGGCTCCCGGGACAAAACCGGGCACCCATACTGCTGTACCGGCGATGCTGCCATTGGGGCCGCTCGAATTGACGGCAACGGAGCCGCTACCGGTGTTTAACCCGTATCGGGCTGCCAGGCCTGCGCCGGAATTCAATTCGGCGGTATAACTGGCGGCAATTTCTGCGTCCGTGCGGACCACATTCCAAATCCGCACTTCATCAATCAGGCCATTAAAAAAACCATCTGTCACCTCGGCATAATTATACGTCGTACCGATAGCGGCTTTTACATCGCTGAGGGATTGAGGCGTGAAGGCGCTGCCCAGATTGACGGTTTGATCCAGCGCGCCGTTGATGTAAAGTTTCCAAATTCCGGACACGTCATACGTTGCCGCTACATGCGTCCAGCAATTGCCCAAGGTGCTGTTGCCAACGGTCGGATGGTTCGAGGAGGTTTGATTGTCTTCGAAATCGGCCGCGAGTTTGTTGGTAGACAATTGATAGCCCAATGCAAAATTTACGTCTTTCACCGGGTCTTCCGTATCGCCGCGACCCTTTGAAATAATGGGTACAAAATCTGTTATACCGTTGGTACCGGTGCTGATACCTGTGCCGGCTCCTTCAATTTTTATCCAGGCCTCCAGGGTGAAATTGGTCACATGTAAGGATGCATCGTTCCCACAGTCCACGTAGTTATTGGTACCGTTAAGATCCAGCGAAAAGGAACCGCTGGTACCGGTGGTAAAGCTCCACACCGTTGACCAGGGGCTCGTGCCACCGGTATTGGTGGCATTCACCCGCCAGTAGTACAAGGTATTGTCAGACAGCCCAGCGACAGAAGTGGATGTTATGGCAATACCGCTCTGGTCGTAGACCGTTGAGGAAAAGTCCGAAAAGATGGAAACCTGCACCTGGTAAGTGTCAGCACCGGCGGAAGCATTCCAACTGAGCGTCGGGGGCAGGCCGACACCGGTTGCGGTATTAGCCGGCGCCGCCAGCACAGGGGCGTTCGGAGCCACTGTGGCCAGCGCCAGAATTTGGGACGCCGTAAGCGCAGTGTTGTATACCCGGACATCATCCAACAACCCATTGAATTTCGACACGCCATTGCCTTGTGCGCCGATTCCAAGCGGCAGGTTGTTGGTTAAAATGGCAGCCGGACCCGCCAAATCGCCGCTCTCCTGCACCCCATTGACGTATAATTTCATCAACCCCGTGTTCTGATCATAGGTGGCAGCGATGTGCATCCACGCCGAGCTGTTCAGGGGATAGGAGGTAACCGAGTTGATCCGGTAGGTATCACCACTGGTAGCCTGGTTGAAGCGCACAAATACCTTACCGGCGCTCGACAGGGAAATCTCGTATCCGTCATCCGTGCCGGCGACTCCGCCCTGTGTCGCTTTTTTGATCACATATTGCGTACTGGCCGATGCGCCTGCTGGTTTTACCCAAGCCGCCAAGGTGATCGCAGTGGATATATCCAGGCTTGATGCATCAGCCACAGTGGCATATTGTGTCGAACCGTCCAAACTGAGCGCTTGCCCAATTTTCCCCGTCGTCCAGGTAGGGCTTCCGATTGTTGTGCCGTTGTTGCCATAGGGCGACGAATCGTTGAGGTTCATGCCACTACCTTCTTCCATTTGTAAATGGCAAACCAGCGGGCCGCTCGGCGCCGTTGCAGTGGTAAAACTCCAGGTAGTTGACCAGGAGCCGGTACCGCCCCCGTTCGTAGCGTTTACCCGCCAGTAATGCAGGGTATTATCGGCCAAACCGGGTACTGAAACAGATGTAGCGACAATTCCGCTTTGGTCGAAAACCGTTGTGGAAAAATCCGAAACAGTTGACACCTGAACCTGATAGGTGCTGGCGCCGGCAGAAGCATTCCAGCTAAGCGTTGGCGATGTACTGATTCCGGTAGCGCCGTTGGAGGGAGATGCTAACACAGGAGCGTCGGGTGGGGGTATCGTCGCTAAAGCGAGTACCTGGGCAGCCGTCAGGGCAGTGTTGTAAATGCGGGCGTCGTCGAGCAGGCCGGTAAACCGGTTAGCGCCGGCCGCGTCTCCACCAATACCTACCGCCGTGGCGTTGGTGCCAATGGCAAAACTGGCAGCCAGGCTGGCCTCCTCAATCCCATTAAAATACAAGCGAATAGTCGTACCGTCGTAAGTAGCCGCTATGTGTATCCAGGTGTTCAGGTAACTCATATAGGAAGAGGTGGAATTGACACGCAACGCCGCATTCCCATTGAACCGCACCGAAACCCTACTTGGGCTGGGCTGTTCTAAGAATAACTCATAACCTGTTGATCCGGAGACTTTTATGATAATCCGTTGGGTGCCGTTTACGGTAGGTCTGATCCAGGCAGCCAAGGTGATGGCGCTCGTAATATCGAGGCTGTTCGCATCGGCAACTGTAGCGTTCTGCGTTCCGTTCAGACTCAAGGCCTGCCCGATCACGCCGGTCGCCCAGGTAGGACTCCCTACGGTGGTTCCATTATTATTGTACGGCGACGCATCGATCAGCGTGGTTCCACTGCCTTCATCCATTTTCAAATGACAAACCAACGGGCCGCTCGGTACTGCTGTGGTAAAGCTCCAGGTGCTCGACCAGGGGCTGGTGCCGGCGCCATTGGTCGCATTGACCCTCCAGTAATACAGGGTATTGCTCAGCAGGCCGGTCGCAGAAACGGAAGTTGTTGCGATACCGCTTTGGTCAAAAACGGTGGACGTAAAATCAGATACTGTGGATACCTGTACCCGATAGGTATTGGCGCCACTGGCTGTATTCCAATTGAGCATTGGCGGAACCACAATGCCCGTACTGGCGTCAGCGGGAGAAAGCAGAATCGGGGCCGGCGGGATAACCGGGGCCACATAAGTCGCTAAAACACCCACCGCCTGCGTCGCATTGGAAGCCAGAATAACAACTTCAGCGCTGTAGTTTTGCTTGGTACTCGTCACGTCGTTGTACGTACCACTGATCAGGGTCAGGGGCGCACTCAGTGAAATGGAAGAAGTGGACGATTCTTTGTACAGGATATTGCCACCGCCTTCCGTGGAGGAATAAAATATCTTGATTTTCCCAACGGATTCATTCAGCAATATGATCGGGCGCGTGCCTGTTTCTGAAACGGTATACAAATTGTCCCAGGTGCCGGCTGATTGGCGAACCAACAACGCGATTTTGGGATAACCCGGTGTATCGTAACTGGTTTTTACGGCACAATACAATGTACCGTCAGAGGCTACGGCCATATTCAGGTGATCGTCGCTCATACCGAGGCCGACATTCAGTGCCGACTGTGAAGCCGGTATTTCATCAGCCGACCAGGTAGCGGGCGCATTTCCGTCAGTATGGGTCTTAAAGCCAAAGCGTTGTGTATTTTGATTGGACCACAACACGCCGATCTTACCCGGCAGATACACGACCGCGCAAATATCGTCGTCGGCCACACCCGTAGCGATCGTAATAGCCGAGCTCCATGTGGAATAGGGAGAATCGCTCCACCGCACGTTTATATCCGCTACTCCGGCAGACGCCACCCACATGCGGCCCGTGCCATCAATATCGATAGTGGCTGTCTCCACACCAGCATCCAGCGTCAGGGCCACCGTGGATGGCCGGGTGGTCCAAAGCTGGTAGGTCATGGTCATCGGTACATATTCCACTGAAACCAGACTCGAGGAGGTGCCGTCGTATAACAGAATATGCACGACAGCGCCGGATACTTTACAATCGGCATGCGTACTGGTGGATGCTGACAGGGTCAGGATGTCGGTCCAGGTAGTGCCATCGAGACGCCAAAGATGTGTCCCGGTACCGTTTGGCATCACACACCACCATTTGCCATCGTAGGTCCATACTTTAGATTGCGGCTTTTCACCAGTTGTGGCTGAAACTGACAAGGCCGTGAGATTCGTAACGGATGAAAATCCCTGTGCGGTGGTCCGGGTGGAGTAAAGCGTCAGGAACATTAAGAATACGATGCTTCCAAAAAACCGGCATCCTCCGTGTTGGTTAGGTAAACTTGTGGCCATCGTTACATTTATTTAAAGGTTTGTAGCATAGGTTTATACAACTGGATACTGGCATATTGCCATGGCTAACCACAACCCGAGGCGCGTTATCAGTAGCAATACAAAATGCCGGCGAACTGAAACAAGCGACCTTATTCCAGCAACTTACGGCTTGGTGTATTCAAGAAATTAGTGTTTGATCGAGGCGAACTCCCCGGCGCACGCCAGGGCATTCGGAAAGGAGAGCGAATACTGAAATTCAGATGTTCATTATTTCGACGCTCATGAGTATACACAGGATTAAAGGATTACCGGATTATCATAAATACGAATTGAAACTAAAACCGGGATAAGCGATTTAGAATACTTGGTCAAATGTACGCGCCATCCCTTTAGGTTGGGCTTTTTTCATCTAAAAAGGGGCAAAAAACTCGCCAAATATGAAAATGCTTGGTTTGCCTTGCCCACATGCAAATTTTAACCTGCCCCAATTGCTTCTATTTAATCCGCTTCACTGCAGGCGAAAATGGCTTTTTTCCTGGTGTTTTGGCTTCCGCCGATTTAATCCCAGCGGAAAAAGACAGAAGTAACGGTTCATTGCTTCCAAAACGGCAGCGCCCCGGCCCCCGGCACCGCCAGATAATACAGCCCGGCCGGGAGGCTTTCGACAGAGAAGGGCAACACGTTCATCCCGGTAGCCACCAGGATAGGCTGTTCCAACAAAAGACGGCCGTCCGGGCCCCAAATCCGAAACGTATGGGTTATCTCCCTGGCAGATTGAAATACCGCAAAAAGCACCTCTTCAGCCGGATTCGGGTACACACTTTGCAATCCATCGGGCAGGGCTCTTTCCAACAGCACGATGTTAGAATAGCCGATGCTGCCATCCAGATCATTGATTTTCAGGCGATAATAGCCGACGCCAAGTGGTCGGGCATCATTCAGCCGGTACTGTTTGGGGAATGCCGAACCAGCCACCGGCATCAGACGGCCAATTTCCAGCCAAGACCCTGAACCATCGGCGGAGCGTTCCAGCACAAAATCTGCCACACCCTTTTCTACGGCGGTTTTCCATTCGAGAACATTTTCTGTTCCGGATACCATGCCTTTGAAATACAACAATTCGACCGGCAGCGAAGCCGAACCGAATACGGCGCCGAATTCAGAAAAGCCCGGCGATTCAAATTCCAGGAAAAACAACCCGGAACTTCCGATCGACGTGGCTGAAACATCGGTCAGCAGCGTTGTGCCAGTGGAAGCGTTGTTATTGGGAGTACAGTCTTCCGATACCCCGTCATAATGCGAAATATTCAGGTCATTGGCACTCTTGCCGGTCAGGCCGGTCGCCGTTTTCAGGCTGTTTAGTTCGCTGTCCGAATAAAACAACCGGACTTGTTTGGGTCCGCTCTGATTTAGCGTAGAATTAATGTTATAATACCGTTGCATGTATTTTACGCCATTCGGAGCAGTGGGTACACTTGAATTCCGGATCTCCTGCACCGTCACGGTTCCCAGGTCCAGCGAGCTCTTGATGGCAGCCACGGTTTGGCCAATATTATAGCCGGTCGGTTTGGAATATACATTGTACCATTTGTCGGGTGTTGCGCTGCCATTGACCGACGTTTGCGTGTACGACGTGCAAGTGGTCCCTGGGTTGGGTATAACAAAGGTTTCATAGACAGCGATACAGAATGTTCCTACGGCGGAATTCCACCCATCCACCTGAATATAATAAATAGAGCCCGGCGCAAGACCGCTGTAATAGGCCACACCGGCAAAGCCCACCCCCTGAGTACCGCCGTCTTCATTACTCACCAGCAATTGGTCGATACTGGTTGGGCTTTGGTTGTCGTACAAGGCAACTTGCGTGTCAGACAGGGTACCCAGCGGCGCAATATCTGTGGTGATCTTGACAGAACCCGACGACGGCGCCGTGAATTTAAACCATACCGTATTGCTGGCATTCGTATCCCAGTAGCCGCCATTTGCGGAGGATGGGCTGAACTCTCCGGAGCTCACAGTTGAGCCGACATTGGTATAAATGTTGGTCCCCGGGCAGTTTTGATCCACAAAAATTTCAATCGCACCGGATGACAGATCATTGGCCAGCGGGTTGGTGAACGTATAAGGGCCCACCCAAGTACTGTTGCCCAGGGCGCCGCCACAGGTAGACCGGACATACACGTCATACATGGTCAGACTGGTCAATCCACTAATGGTATGGGGTTTTGAAGTGGCATGCTCGGTGGTTCCTGAGCCGAGGGAAAAACCTTGTGTGCCGTATTGCACATCCCATTCTGTTGCGGTGCCGTTTTCCGTCCAGTCGACATCGATCGTGGCGCCCGTAGGGCCGCTGGTAGTAATATCGCTGGGCTCGGCACAGGCCGAGGCGGCTGTCTTGAACACAATGCCCACCCGGTAGGAGGAGGAATTGCCACCGCAAACAGCTTGTACCTGCACTTCGTAGAGAGTAGACCCCGACAGCCCCATGATCGTGTACGGGTTGCTGGCCCCGGTAACCGTGGTCCAGTTAGACGTACCTGAAAGCCGGTATTGCAGGTTATAGGAGGTAGCGCCGCTCACGGCATTCCAACCAATGACGGCGGAAGATGCGGTGATACTGCTGACGGTAAGATTTGCCGGCGCAGTACAGGAATACGTCGGACAGGCCGCAGGCAGGCAACTGGCAGCCGTCACAGCGTTGCGGATCGCCTGGCCAGGCAAGGGTCCGAAGCCATTGGTGAAATTAACGCCATATGAGGTCAGGTGGCAATAACTCATCATCGTGCCGCCGTTGGTGGGCGGCGGGCCGGGAGCGCAGCCCCCTTCGGTGGGATAGCCGGCTACGGGCCCGCAGGTGTCGATGGCGCCGCCGGCCCAACCGCACCAGTGCGTGTGGTGTGACGACAGGTTGTGACCCATTTCATGGGTTACGACATTGATCGTCCAGGAATAAGTCGGGTAATTGGAATAGTTCGAATAGATATTACTGAAGGCATAATTGAAACCTGAGCTGCATAACACATCAATATAGCCCCGCCCGCCAAGTCCGCCGCCAGCCAGCGTGATCAGGTGGGCAAGGTCGCCGCTGAAACTGGTTCGGTACGACTGAAAATAAGACAAAGCATCGGCACTTGAACTGGAGGGATAGGGGTCTTGCGTCGTCCAGATGTACAGTTGAGAAATAACCGTCGAAATGGATTCATTGGCGTACAGCGTGGTGACGACATTGTACAACCCCGTCAGGTAGTTAACCGTATTGGTTATCGAACCTTTATCCTGAAAAAGGGCAAAATCGCCTTCCAGAAACACCCGCACGCAGCCGGTAACCTCTGTTTTGGAATGTGGTAGGCCTTTCTTGGGTTGCCAGCCATCCGGCGTGAGGTCGGTACATTCGAAATGCGGCTTTTCGGGAAGATCGCTGTCGCTGAACAGCACATAATCGAGGCGGTTGGTGGGCTGGTCGAGTCGGCCCAGGTTGAGGTTGCCCCACAAAGGGTGCGATACCACACCAATCACTTCATCTTCAAAAAAACTGATCGCAGCTACGGCATCCGGCTCACCCCGGATGATCCCGCGGTAGTAAACGCCCGGCGTGTAGGCGAATGCTTCATGTCCGCTGGTTTCGATATTAAAATCTTCGGCCAGAATCTGCGCCTGGTACAGGTCGATACGAAGCGTGGTGCCATGCCAGGGCAAATTCAGCGTGATCCATTCGGGCCGCTGCATGTTCAGTTGGTGCAACCTTTCGGCGTCAAGCCGCAGGTATTGGGTGTTGCGTTCGAGTTGCGAGGGCTGTTCCGTCGTTTTTTTAAGGGGTACCGAAAAAAGATCGACCGGGGAAAATACGTTACCCTCTTGCTGCAATTCCTGGATCCGGGCTGTTACCGGTTTTATATTTTGCGGGAAAAGAACAGCAGGCAAGCATAAAAACAAAACCGGCAGGAAGAGAGCAGCAAAACGCATAGCAGAATATTAAGTCATATCAGGATAATACGCAAAATTAAGTATTCACCCAGACAGGAAATCGGACAAAAACAAGAAATGCCGGCAATTTTCCCTTCGACACTTTACCGAAACCAGGCAAAAGCGAAAACACTGGTCACCGTTTTCCTTGCGGCGGACGGTATTCATATTCAAAGCGAAACCGAAAACCTCCTCTGGCTGCCTTCCGAATTACAATCGGCCCGCCGGTTCGACGACGGCTCGGTCATCCTGCAAAACGGCGAGCTTTTCCTGGAAGTGCCGGATCCGGATTTCGGTACGGCGCTCCAACGGGATTATGCGCAGTTGCGCTTATTCCATCGTTCGTTTTTTGACAAAATCGGGGTCACGGGCTGCCTGGTAGCCATATTGCTGGTGGCTGCTCCTCTTCTGGCGCTGTATTTTTGGGTGGTGCCCAGCGTGGCAGAACGGGCAGCCGGCGAAGTGTCACCGGATACTGAGCGGCAAATTGGCGACAGCTGGTACCAAAACCTGATCACAGCGTACCATGTAGATACGGCTCAGACGTCTTTGGCCCAACAATTTTACGATGGGTTGGGATATGGCGGCATCTATCCGATGAAGATTACCGTAGTACACGAGCCGGTAGTAAATGCGTTTGCACTGCCCGGCGGCCATATCGTCGTGTTCGACAGCATCATCGGTTTGATGGATGCGCCGGAGCAATTTGCCGGCTTGCTGGCGCATGAAGCCAGCCACGTACAGCTGCACCACTCCACCCGGGCGATTTTTCGCGAACTGGCCAACGAAATGTTTCTCAGCCTTTTACTGGGCAACACTTATCGGCTTTCCGGTATTGTAGCCCGCAATAGCCGCGCCCTGGCCGGCTTGTCGTACTCCCGCAGTCTGGAGCTGGAAGCGGATGAAGAAGGGTTGCAATTGATGCGCGACAGTAATATTCCGATGCACGGCATGCCCGATTTGTTTCGAAAAATGCAGGCTTCCGAAAGTAACACGGCCGCGGTACCGACCTTTCTCAGCACCCACCCGGGCCTGAAGGAACGCGTAATGGAAGCCGAAAAACAAATCGCTTCTGCCGGAACGCGAACCGATAGCATTCCCGCTGGTTTGCAGAATATCTGGCGAGCGCTCAAGCGACGCTGAACTGCACAAGTACAAGATTTTCACAACAGACAAAGAAGACGCCGTCCCGAAAAGATCGGAACGGCGTTTGTTTGTTTGGATTAAGCACCTGTTTTTGGCAAGGATACGACGTGTGCCGGTCGCCTTATTTCATGGGCTCCAGGGTCGACTGGATCGAGATCTTTGCCGCTTTGCTCAATTTGTCGCTTACGACCGAAGGAATGGAAATGCCGAAGTCGGCCAGGGCCACGTCGAAGGCAGTGGTGGCGGCTACTTTGCCACTCTTGATTTGGAAGGTTACCGGAACTTTGACCGGTTTCGTCACACCGTGCACCGTAAGGTCGCCAACCAGGGTGGCCGTATAGGTTCCGTCTTTTGTAAAATCAACTTTGGTCGGGTCTTCCAGTTTCCCCTTGAAGGTAGCCTTGGGGAATTTGGAGCTTTCCATATAGTTTTCATTGAAGTGTTCTTGCATGAGGGCTTTTTCAAATAAAAAATTGCTCACCAATACCGCGGCTTCCACGCGTCCGGAAGCAACATCCACCACCAGGGTGCCGCTTTTATTGGTGGCATCCACCCGTTCCGGAGAGCTTTTGGACGTAGCGTCAAAATACACTTTGGCGTCGCGGGTGAACAGGCGCTGTGCCGGGAGGAGTACCGGGAGCGTCAGCGCGGAAAACAACAAGGCAATTTGCAGCGTGCGTTTCATATTATTGATTTGTTTTTGTGTGAATCGTTTGAACGTACTCTTAGACGGTGATTACCATCCGGGATACGGTTGTTTGCGTATCGTTTGCATATGGAGATAGGCGTCTACTGCGGCATACCCTGGTTAACCCAGGCTTTTACCTTGTTGACAAAACAAGTTGACAAGGCCGGAGCGCCGTCCGGCATGGCTTTATACCCCGACAGATGCGCAATGGAGCCGTACAATTGTCCGCTCTGGCCACTGGCCTTTACTTCTGCATAAGTGGTCAGTTTTATGCCGCCCGAGGGGTTGGAAGCACCGTGGCAACCCGTGCATTGATTGGCCATGAGCGCATTGACAAAATTGGCGTACGTCACGCCGGTGGTATCGCAACTGCCGTAACCTTCGTTGCACTCGTTGTTTTTCGCGCCCTGCTCGATCCATTTCTTGATCAGGTTTTTCTGATCGGTAGTCAGGGCCGAATTAGGCGCCGGCGGCATGCGGTCATTTGGATCGCTTACATTCAGGGAGGTGTACAGCTTACTACTGGATGGCAATCCGGCTTTCACTTTTCCGGTTGATATAATTCGTTGGTAGTCAACCAGCACTACCCCTTCTTGGTGGGATTGCACATCGTGACAGCCCGATTTTGCGCATTGCGAGACGATCAGGGGCAACACCTGGTTGACGAAATAAACGGTATCGGGGCTGCAAGGTACCCCCGTGTAGTCGCCGGAATCTACGGGTGGAGGCGGTACCGTATCCTGGGGGTCTGTGCCGCCGTCCATCGGCAATACCAGTTCATGGCGGCAGGAGGGCAAAAACAATACCACCAATGCTGCTGCCAGAGATAGCCCAAAGAGGAGTGTTCGCATAGGTCAGAAGACAATTTAATGAGAATGAATCAGAGGGTAAATACGCGGGAAATATTAAAGCCCAGGCGGATGCCCATATTGGACCATTTGAATTCGGTATGGGGCAGAAACTGGTTTTCCAGCAGCCCGAACGAGTTAGTGACAAAAAACTGAAAAACGTGCCCGCCGGTCTCAATGTCTACGCCGGCACCAAGGCTGTCGTAGTATTTCTGGCGGGTGTATTCCAGCGGCCGCCAGCCGTATTCGAGGGTCAGGGCCATGCGCTTGGTGAATTTGAACCGGGTAGCCGCCGCCAGGATATACACGTCGTTTTTATCCGAAATGTGTTGGGCCAGGTTGTAGTGGATCATCGTGGGGGCGATTTGCAGGGAGAAGCGGTCGGAAAATTTGCGCCCGATCATCACCTGGTAGGCATAGGAAAACCGGTTGGTCACCTGCGCGTATTTCAGGGTATCCTTTTGCAAGGTGGAATACATGCTGGCCAGGAGCGTGATGCTGATCGGCATGCCACGCGGTTCCTGTTGCCGCAACAAGCGGTATTTCACAAAGCCGTCCAGCATTTTTTCATACGAAGTTCGGCCGATGCCAAATGCGAAACGGCCGTCGAAACTGTAATCCAACCCAATCCGAATACTGGCGCCGCCGTCGAGGCCGAAAAAGTTGTTGAATCCGCTGTTGAACGCCCCGAAGCGGTGCGATATCCGAAAATCCAGTGTCCGTTTGCCCGGCACTTCGAGCGTTTGAAAGTTGATCAGGCGGGTCCCCTTAAAGGTAGCCAGGGCTATATTATTCGTCGGCTCCGGTTCCAACCCTTTAAGCAGGTCATCCTGGGCAAATAAAGCATTCCAGGACGCTAAGCTGAGCCAAATACCGGCAATAAGCAGCAATGATTTCATGAACGAGCGCAAAGCGATACGTGAAATTAAAAAGGGAAAATGATACCCCTCGTGTACGTCAATTGTCCGGAGCGCCTTCATCGATCCACTTCCGGATTTTTGCCTGGTAACAATCGCTGATCTTGGTCGAACTGCCCTGCGGCATGTACACCGCATTGCCATCCCAGGTGATCGAACTCCACAAGATCCCATTCAGGGCAATCTGGCGCACCACGTCGTACTGGGCCAGGTGAACGTTGCTGGTACTGGACGCATTGTGGCATGAGTTGTTGGCGCCACAGGTGCCGGTCATGATCGGAGCAATATCTGTGCTGTAACGAATGGTGATCGTTGTATCGCAGGAACCAGTGTTGAGCAACAACTCCGGGTGCAATTCCTGGTAATTGTCATAGTAACAGCCGGAAGCAAAGAACAGGCCTGCGCCAAGAACAATTGCCAAAATAATGGCATACAATTTCATGATGAGCAAAGGATAAATAAAGGAAAATGATCAGTTGTCGTGTGCCCCCTGTAAGATCCAGACGTAAATAGCCGCGATCTGTTCATCGGAAAGGGGTTGGTTGGGCGCAGGCGGCATGGCATTCCCACCATACCGCCGGATGGTGTTGTACAGGCGGCTGTTGTGTGGTTTTCCGGGCTCAACGCCGCCATACCGCATGACATCATCGTACGTAAGCAAAGACCCTAATTCGCCCGAACTTCCGTCGTGACACCCGGAAACAGCGCATTGGGTACTCATGATCAAGGCGATATCGGATTGATAGGAGATGATGGGAATATCGGCGGTGGGGTCTACTTGTTGTACAGTACAGGCGGTTATACCGGTTAACAGCGAGACTGAAAGCAGCAATCGCACGGAGCGCATTTTGAAGAATTTCACAGAATTAAAAAAATTTTGAACAAGAAACGTGTGCTTGGTTGAACCGTATACCGCACAGGTTACTGAACGGGTAAAAAGAGCAACCGAACCGGGCAAAAACCCTTTTAAGACCGGGCCGCCTCATGAGTCTCTCCCGAACAGGGCAACGGTATGGTCAAAATCGTTCAAATTTGGGTCAGCAAGGGCGATTTCGACAGTATTCCGAACGCCTTTCGGAAGCGAGCACATGAAGCGACCCGCAGTTATCTATTCGTCGTCGTCATCACTATACGACTTTTCAGTCCCCTGAGTTGCTTTACTGGCTTCATTTGGAGCAATTTCGGCCTCATCCTGGCCGCCATTGGCTTGAAACCACCGAACTAAAAGGTCGCGTTGCGCTGCGCTCAATTTTGCCGCCGGATGCATCCAAACGTAGCTCTCCAGCGGCATTTCTCCTTTTTGTACCGCTTCAGCAGCATCTCCGAGCGCTTCAGCCCGATCTTCCGGAGCCAACGCGCCAAAAGTGCTGAAATTCATCTCCTTGCGTCCTTCGGCAATATGGTTGGATATCCACCACGCAACCGGCGCCACCTTGCTGTACCAGGGATATTTTGATTCATAGGAGTGGCAATCGTAGCAAGCAGCAACTAAAACGGATTGAACATCTGCGGGCGCCTGAAGCGCCTGCCGGATATCTTGGGCCGGGTCAATTGGGGGAACACTTCGGTTCGGTTGTATGAATTGAATGGCTAATAACAGCCCGACAAAGGCTAGCCAAATGGTCTTTTTCATGCGTTTAGATTTTTCTCGATGAACGTTGGCAACATAACGACATCCTGCCGTTGATGATCAAGTATGCATCAAACGCATGGGGGCCGGAACAACCCAGCCCGAAAATCGGAGGGCAACAACGTGCCGGGGCAATCGGGAAGGCTGCGGCGTTGGACGGCCAACTGCACCGGCAAAAACGCGGGCGCATAGCCGGGAGGAAACCACGCCTGCACGCCATTCCCCGAAGCGGATTGCAAGGGTAATTGCCGGTGCGCGGGGTCGGCATGGCGGTGTTGCGTATTAGCGTAGTGCAGGCGTAAAAAAGAACTCCAGGAAGCGCCGGGATTGTCGTGCTGGTGTATTCGAAAATGCCGGACCAGATTGGGTATTTTGCACAACTCCTCCCCCAGCAGGTTGCCAGAGATCAGTTGCATCGCAAAAAACAGGATCAGGATACGCCGCACGTTAAAAATTTGGGGGCAAAAGTCGGCCCTTCTCCGTTTTCGTTCAATGTCCGCGGTCATTCGGATGGCTGACGAAAATCAAGACCAGCCTACCCCATTTTGATATAACGGTCGGTCATAAACCGCTGCCGGTAATAATAGCCCGACAGCAAGCCAAAGGCAAAGCCGCCAATGTGCGCCCACCATGCAATTCCACCCGAATCCTGCGCCGACATGCCCAGCACACCAAGACCTGAACTGAGTTGCTGGACAAACCAAATACCCAAAAAGATCCAGGCCGGAATATAAAACACGGTAAAAAACAGGAGAAAAAACATCCTGATACGCGACTTGGGAAACATCACGATATAAGCGCCCATTACGGCGGCGATAGCGCCGCTGGCTCCCACGCAGGGTATCCCGCTGTCGGGGCTGATCACCACCTGCATCAGTCCGGCGACCAGCCCGCCGGCGAGGTAAAAGAAGAGAAACCGGAAGTTGCCGACTATTGCCTCTATGTTGTCAGCAAAGATCCACAGGTAGATCATATTCCCGATGAGGTGCAGCCAGCTGCCGTGGAGAAACATGCTGCTGAACATGGTGCCCAGGTCGATCCCGCGGGAAATCTCTGCCGGAATGGCGCCGTAGGTTTGAACAAAACCGGCCTGGCCGCCTTCAGGGAGGGAATTTTGAAACAAAAACACGGCCGTATTCAACGCCAAAAGCAGGTAACTGAATATGGCTGGGTGCCCATCTTCGATATTATCGTCGCCAATGGGGAATAACATAGCGCTATAAGTTAGGTGCTGGTTACGGTTTAGTAACGATGAAATAATAAGCTCGCGATTTAGAGGCGCGAAATTTGGAGTCAGGCAAGACGCGAAGAAGGCGCATAGTAGCGCTACGCAACTGATGAGCAACGCAGCATGGCTTCAAATTATGCCTTCCAAATCGCGAGCTTATTATTTCATCGTTACTTATCTGGCGGCTCCGCCGGAAACTTCCGGATCATTTTTTTGATGCCTTCTTCAACGGCAGCGAAAGGTAGCTCCTCTTTTGGAATATATACCAACATCAGGGCCAGATACTGATCCAACGGAGCCAGTTTGGCGTACAATTCGTGTTTATGCAGGCGATAGGCTTCCCGGACCAACCGTTTCAAACGGTTGCGCGAAACCGCCGTCTTAAAAACACGTTTCGGTACCGACACTGTCATTTGCGCCCGCACGCCGTTCGCCACATCCGGCAACTCGACCGGCAGCCATACCACCCGAACCGGATAGGCGACATACGAATGCCCTTCCCGGAATAACCGGCTGATTAAAGTGCGGCTTTTGAGCCGCTCGTCGCGGGTGAAAGTGTACATGATGCGGGAAAGAGCGGCCCTGCAAACAGGAGGATACCGCAGCGTTGGCAGGACCAAAAATAAGCAAAGTCGTCAGGCTGCACAGGCAAACTGACGACTTTGAAAAAAAGAGCAGCACACGAGCGGTACTGCAACCTGACAGACAAGGTTTACTTCAGGCGCCTTTCGTCGGAAACCGTAAGTTTCCGGCGGCCCTGTTTCCGGCGGCGGGAAATCAGTTTACGGCCGTTCTTCGAAGCCATGCGGCTGCGAAAACCATGCTTGTTCTTGCGCACGCGGCGGGACGGTTGATAGGTACGTTTCATCGCTTATCGAATGGAAAATGTGCTGTACTTAAAATCGGAGCGCAAAGGTAGCAGTATTTTTGGGAAAACAAATAGTGGTAGAAAAAAGTAACGCAGGATTGTTTGCTTTGCCGTTTCTTCGGTTTCAATCAAATTTTGTCCGTATGTCTACCATAACCGGCCTCGACCGCTTGATCAGCGATCAGGCCCTGCAACAAAAATGCACTGGCAATATCGCCTACCTCTGCCACAATGCCTCGATCGACAATCAATGCCGCGAAGGACTGGCCTTGATCCAGGGGCTCTTCGGTTCGCGCCTGAAGGCCGTATTTTCACCTCAACACGGACTGTTTGCCGAAGCGCAGGACAATATGATCGAATCTGGTCACTTCCTGCACCCTTTTTTCAGGATACCCGTCCACAGCCTTTACTCCGAAACCCGGACTCCAACGCCGGCTATGCTGGACGGGATCGACCGCGTGATCGTCGATTTACAGGATGCAGGCTGCCGGGCTTATACCTTCGCCTACACCATGACCCTGATGCTGGAAGCCTGCGGCCGGCATGGTATCGAGGTCACCGTACTCGATCGCCCCAATCCTATCGATGGCTGCACCGTGGAAGGTAATTTACTGGACCCAGCCTTTAAATCCTTTATCGGGCTGCACCCCTTGCCGATGCGCCATGGCCTTACCATTGGAGAAATCGCGCGCATGGCTGTGCATTGTTGGGGCGTCTCCTGTGCAATGGAGGTTATACCGTTGCAAGGCTGGGAGCGCACCATGTATTTCGGCGAAACCAGGCTCCCCTGGGTATTTCCTTCGCCCAATATGCCCCACCCGAAAACGGCGCAGGTTTTTCCAGCCACCGTGCTGTTCGAAGGCACCCTGTTCTCGGAAGGCCGCGGCACTACCCGGCCTTTTGAATTGTTCGGCCACCCGGACATCGAACCCCATATACTACTCCCCCAGCTGGAAAAAACCTTTCGTGAAAGCCGCCTTGAAGGTTTTACACTCCGGCCGGTGTATTTTCAACCGACATTCGACAAACACCACGGAAAGGTGTGCGGTGGGTACCAGTTGCATGTCACCGAACGCCGGCGTTTCCAACCCTGGGCCACCGGCCAGATCCTGTTGCGGGAATTGTATCACGCGCCCGGGCATCTTGTTGAATGGCGGCAACCGCCCTTCGAATACGAAGAGATAATTAGGATATTAACGAAGGCCACCAACACCTTTGCAACCCGGCCGGCTAATCCGTGCTGAATGGAGAAGCCGGCAAACCTGCTTTGTTGTATAAATTGGCGCCCACCGGATTGTCGGCCCAGGCATAGCGGACAACAACGGGTTGAGGCACCTGATCACTCCAAACAAACACCTGGTTCCGTTCGATTTTTGCCTGGGCCCAAACAAAGTGATGATCCGGCCCGGCAATGGAAAACTGGCGAAGCGCCTCCCCGTCGTTTGAAACCAAGCCGCTTTCGGTATGCGTGAAAGACAAAACAACCGTATCGCGGCGGATTTCCATAAATTGGTAAATGGGACCGGAATAGGTCAGATCATCTGCCCCGTAAGCCACTTTTTGAGCGGCCAACGCCAACCGCAGCCCCACCTCCCGCTTATGCAACGGATGGATGTCATTCCACTCGCCCAGGTCGATAGTTATGGCCATGCCGGTTTGAGGCAACGTCAGGGTTTTGCGTTGCGCTTCGCGTAGGGCGGCCCAATTGCTTTCGGAGGGTTGACTCCGCGGTTCCATGAAATTAGCCAGTTGAACGTATAAGAACGGGAAATCGCCCTGCTGCCATTCGGTTCTCCAGTTGCTGATCATCGTCGTGAAAAGCGCCGTGTAGTTGTTGGGCTGTTTGGTGTTCGATTCTCCCTGATACCAAATAACTCCTTTGATCCGGTATTTGAGCAATGGAGCGATCATGCCGTTGAATAAACCCGCCGGTTTCCAGCGGATGAACGTGGGGCCGTCCAGGGCATCCATTTTAGCCCCCAACCTCACCTTCCATTCCCCTGTCAGATCGACCGTGTGGCCGGCAACCACCATTTCATAGGGCTTGTCCGGCACAAAACCGCCGCTACCGCTTGAATTGATCACCCGCACGGTTATTACATTCTTCCCTGCTTTCAACAGATCTGGCGGAATAGCGTACCACCTCGGTGGGTACTGATACCCGGTGGAACCGACGAATACGCCGTTTATAAAAACCGAATCGGCGTCCACAATCCGCCCCAGGTTTAGCTTGGCCGGCTGCCTGGCCGCCGCAACCGGAACGTCGAATTCTTTCCTGAACCAGACGACACCGTTCATATTGCCGAGTGGTCCGTCTTTCCAATACCCCGGAACGTTCATCCTGGCCCAATCGGCCGTGTTCAAGTTGGGTGCGAACCAGGGGTTGTCCGGGTCCTTGTATCCCAAATCCAGGGCCCTGAGCTCCCGGTACCATCGATCCGCCCGGGTCTTATCCGACGATTCGATCTGTTGAATCAGCGAACTGTCCTTAAACCGTTGTGCTTCGTTAAAATATTCCGGGAAGGCCTTCAGAGCCGATTCGGCCATCCACGCTTCAACCGGCGATCCCCCCAAACTGGCATTGATCAGGCCAATCGGAACCCGGTATCGGGCGTACAACTCACGGGCAAAAAAATAGGCAACCGCAGAGCATTTTAAAATACTTTCCTGGTTGATCGATTGCCATTGCCCCCCGGAAATATCGACCCGGCGACTCTGGAAATCATATTCCTTCGGAATTTCGATATACCGGATGAAAGCATTGTCAGCGGCTGCGATATCGGCCTCGTATAAAGGCCGCACCCTGGCCATCGACAATTCCATATTCGACTGGCCGGAGCAAATCCATACTTCGCCCACCAGGATGTTCTGAAGCCGGACGGTATCCCCGCCGCAAAGGGTCATGTCGAATGGCCCCCCGGGCGAGCGGGCGGGAAGCATAATTTCCCAACGGCCCGAATCATCGGCGGTAGTGGAATAATGGGCATCCAGAAAATGAACCGCAATAGCCTCCGAAGCGGACGCCCATCCCCAAACACGTACCGGCGCATTGGCCTGTAGCACCATGCCATCGCTGATCAGCCTCGGCAAGCGTATTTTGCCAAATGCCGGTTGACAGGGAGCCAACAGCAGCAGGCCAAACAAGATTCGAATTGGTTCCAGTCTCATCATCGGTTCACTTTACGTCAAAAATAGCTTCTTGCCAGGGGGTCGCGCCCAATTCGACGCTGCGTTGTGCGGGTACGGAGCCACCTATAAGAATCTTAAAACTGCCGGGTTCAATCTGGCGCTCGCCTTTTTCGTTTACCAATTCCATCATGGCCGGGGTGATCCGGAAGGTCAGGGTTTTGGTGGCGCCGGGGTCCAATGTGACCCGCTGGAACGCCTTCAGGGCATACTGCGGCACAGGAACCGTAGCTGCCAGGTCTGAAAGGAATAATTCCGCGACTTCAGCAGCACGGTATTTTCCGGTATTGGTTACCTGTACCTCCACATCGACCGGATCGCCGGCTTGCACTGCGTTTTTGCTCACATGGATGCGATCGTACCGGAATGTGGTATAACTCAGGCCAAAACCGAACGGGAAAAGCGGCTCCTTGGTCATATAACGATAGGTTCGGCCCGCCATGGCGTAATCTTCATAGGGAGGAAGATCGTCCACCGACTTCGGCACCGTGACCGGCAGGCGGCCGGAAGGCACCGCATCGCCAAACAGCAGATCGGCTGCCGCCACCCCACCCTGCTCACCGGGATACCAGGCGTATAAAAGAGCGTCGGCCATGTCGTACACCTCCGGGCAGGCGATGGCACTGCCGCTGGTGATGATGATGACCAGTTTTTTTGCCCTGGAGCGGATTTTTTTGAGAAAATCGATCTGATTCTGGGGCAGCCCGATATCCTGGCGGTCGCCTTTATTCCGCGAGGCAATCGATTCGCCTTCCTCGCCTTCGATCAATTGTGAAATACCCACACAGGCGATCGTGACCTCCGACTCTGCCGCGACCCCGGAAAACCAATCGTTCGGGTTCCGGTTGGGTTCGTCGAGCAAGGCGCCCTGCCGGTATTTCACCGATGTTTGCGGGCTGACTTTTCCGACAATTCCTTCCAGAAAAGTGCGCAAATCCTCACTCAGACCGTAGTAATTGGCCAACAAGGCTTGTTCATGGGCTGCCATTGGCCCGCAAATGAACACGCTGGCGACATCCTTGGCGAGTGGCAGGGTATTATCCCGGTTTTTGAGGAGCACCATGGACTCAGCGGCAGCCTCGCGGGCCAAAGCGACATGTTCCGGGCTGTGGATCACTTCGGGACCAATATGATCGAAGGGGCAAGCGCCCGGCGGATCGAACAGGCCCAACCGGAAGCGGGTTGGCAACAATTCGCGGAGGTTATTATCCACTTCAGCTTCGGTGGTCAACCCTTGTTGAATGGCCGACCGGATTTCCGGGTAGGTATTCCCGCAGTTCAGGTTGCAGCCCATATTCAGGGCCATGGCCGCCGCTTCAGCCGCCGTTTTGACCACATTATGGCCTTCAAAAAAATCGCGAAGCGCCCAACAATCCGAGACGAAATAGCCTTTGAACCCCCATTTCTTGCGGAGCACTTCCTGGATCAGGTACGGATGGGCGCAGCAAGGTATGCCGTTGGTCCGGTTGTAGGCCCCCATGACCCCTTCAACATGCCCTTCCGTGACCAGCGCTTCAAAGGCGGGCAAATAGGTCTCCCAGAGATCTTTCATACTAACCTGTGCGTCAAACTCGTGGCGCAAGGCTTCCGGGCCGCTGTGTACGGCATAATGTTTGGCCATGGCCGCTGCTTTCACGTATTTCGGATTGTCGCCCTGCAGGCCATGCACAAAGGAAACGCCAATACGGGCAGTGAGGACAGGATCTTCACCATAGGTTTCCTGGCCGCGTCCCCAGCGCGGATCGCGGAATATATTGATGTTCGGGGTCCAAAAGGTGAGTCCCTGATACCGGTCGCGATAATTGTGCGCGATGGAAACATTGTATTTGGCCCTGGCCTCGTCGGCAATACAAGCGCCGATCCGGTGCATCAGGCTGGTATCGAAACTGGCTGCGAGGCCAATGGCCTGGGGAAATACCGTAGCCCGGCCGTTGCGGGCCACACCGTGCAGGCATTCGTTCCACCAGTTATAAGCGGGTATACCCAGGCGGTCTACCGCAGCAGCGTTGTACACCAGCTGGTCTATCTTTTCTTCCAGCGTCAGTCTCGACACCAGATCGTTGACCCGCTGGTCAATTGGGAGTTTGGGGTTTTGAAAAGGAAATTTGACCTCTTGAGCAAATCCCCCCATGTGGCTCAGCAAAAGGAAGAGCAGGACTGTATAAATGCGTTTTATTTTCACAAGCGTAATAGATTAATAATCTGTGTCAATTGCTTAAAATCCGATCGAGTTTCCGCCGTCAACCTTCAGGGTTTCACCGGTAATGTAACCCGCCGCTTCCGAACACAGGAACAACACGGCATTCGCCACATCGGCGGGTTTTCCCATTTGCCCCATAGGTGTACGGGCCAGCACCTTTCGTTTGCGTTCCGGGTCGTTGTCAAAAGCCTTGCCGGTCATATCGGTAACGATATATCCCGGAGCGACGCAATTGACCCGGATACCCAGCGGAGACAAGTCAACCGCCATGGCCCGGGTCATGCCCTCCAGCCCCGATTTAGCCGATGCATAGGCCACTACCTGTGGAATTCCGTAGTGCGCAGCCATCGAACTGATATGAATAATACACCCTTTCCGTCGACCGACCATGAACCGGGCAACCTCGCGGGAAAGCGAAAACGCGGCAGTCAGATTGGTGAGGATGACCCGTTGAAATTCGGCATCGGTGACCTCAGTAAAGGGCTTTTTCAGGTTGATACCGGCATTATTCACCAATACGTCGATCTGGCCATGTTCGGCTGCTACAGTTTGCACAAACCCAGGTATCTCATCCAAATGCTCCATGTCCAGTTGTTCAAATCGGCAATTTTCGCCGAGCTTGCCTTGAGCCTGGCGTAGCTTGTCCAGGTTACGGCCCGTAATGTAGGTGAGAAAATCGTTTTCAATCAACTTCTGTGCAATAGCAAATCCGATTCCGGACCCGCCTCCGGTTACTATGGCTATTTTTCTGTTATTCATCGAGCGTGGATGTGGATAATTTCAAAAAATGAGGTCAGCTCAGGTCGAACAAGTTTAGAATTTCATTGCCAGGCGCCGTGCACTTTCTATTGGCCGGTTTACCATTTGGGGCTGATTCCGGGCGCATATGGAAAGGTCAGGTTTTCATAATAATCCAGCGATTTTTCCGGCGGGCTCACCCCTACCGGAAAAGGCAAATTCGATTTGGATTGAAAATACTCCAAACAGGCATCGTGCCACCAATGTGCCTCTTTTTCCTGTATCCGGAGCAACATGTCCACTTCTGCAAACCGCTCCGCGTCTATTTTTCCGGCCACGGAAGCCCAGGCATTGCGCATCCAGGCAACACCGCGCATACCCGCTTCATATTGAAGGCAAAGTGCTTCCCACAAAGTTTGTCCCGACTGCAACCGGTCGGTCCACTTTACATGATGAAACCACAACAACAACGCTTCCGGGCAACTGTCCCGCGAGACAAAGCGCTCGCGTACTGGAGAAAAATACTGTTCCGTAGCGTTGCTTCCGGAGGGTGTACGGTCAAAACCAATCCCCTCGCGATCAGCTTTGTGGTAGTAAACCGGGTTCCAATCGGCGCGGGACAGATCGTCGACCCAGGGGCCTGGCCCGTAGTGATGGTGCGAGGCCATCAGATGGTGCAACCCTAAAGGCGTCATGTATTGAACGCAAAATTCGCGGGACTGCATCATCATGGATTTCAGGGGAGCAATGACGGCCGGATCATTTGAATAGGTCATCCGGATCCACTCTTCGGCCAGTTGTCCGGCGTCCAGATCGGGGTCCCAGGCCAGCCGGCCAAACGCATACCAATTGGCCTGGCCGAAAGGATGTCCGGTCCAGTTCCGGTCGGTGCCAATGTTGGAAACGCCCGCTATGCCGCTCCGTGCGTGGTGATCGAGCCGGCCTTCAACGATTCGGGCTATACTGGAGCCCATGCCCTGCGCATACGTGTCGAACGCCAGGGTTTCTTTGAACAAGGTGCCTAAATAGACCAAATGGGTGGCTTGGCCGAGATATTCCTGTGTGATCTGAAATTCCATCATTAAGGGCGTCCGGGGCATAGCGCCAAAGATCGGATGCGCAGGTTCCCGGGGTTGAAAATCGATGGGACCATTTTTTACCTGAACGAGCACATTTTCCCGGAATTTACCGTCAAAGGGTACGAATTCGTTGTATGCTTGTTTGGCCCGGTCCTCCGGCGTGCTATCGCTGTAGACAAATGCACGCCACATGACCACCCCGTTGTGGGGCGCAAGTGCATCCGCCAACAGGTTGGCGCCATCGACGTGGGTCCGGGAATAAAATTGCGGACCTGGCTGGCCTTCTGAGTTGGCCTTAACCAAAAAACCGCCGAAATCTGGGATGAAACGGTAGATCTCATCTGCTTTTTCCCGCCACCAGCGCACGACGGTAGTGTCCAAAGGATCGGCGGTTGTAAGGCCGCCGAGTTCGACCGGAGCGCTGAACCGGGCGGTAAGGTAGACCCTGATCCCGTACGTCCGGAACACCTTGGCCAACGCAGCGGCCTTTTCCAAATAATCGGAGCGCAATACCAGCGCATTGGCATTCACATTGGTCAGCACCACACCGTTAATTCCAACGGAAGCATTCGCCCGGGCATAATCGGTGTACCGTGCCGGCAGGTAATCCGGCAAGCGGTGCCAATCCCAGATCGAAAAACCGGCATAGCCGCGCTCTACCGTGCGGTCGAGATTATCCCAATGATTCATCAGCCGCAATTTTACTTTTGGCTGGTCGATCAGTTCCAAATCCTGCAGGGATTGCCCGGTTTGCATCAGCCGCAAGAGATGGAAAATGCCGTACAGGACGCCAATGTCTGTATTTGCGGCCACTACAAGCAGTCGCGCTTTCCGGCGAACCGTTTGGAATATGACGTAGCCTTCGCTGCCAAGGATTTCCAATCGATTTGCAGCGACCGTGCTGTTTACAAGCGCCGATGATGCGGGTGTGCCGGCGATCAGGCTTACACCCGCTGCGGTCTCGGGCGATGATTGCGCCACAACAGCCTTTCCCAACAGCCCGCTCAGGCCCAGCCGGAGCTCGTTGCGCGCTGCTTCGGCAGTGGCCGAGTTCCCGGCGACCGACCAATGTCGAGCAGCCGCGGTGTACTGTTCCCGAAGGTGCGGATCCTGTACCCGGACATACCGCAACCAAAGTTGGTACCCGTCTTCAGCTGCTGCCGCTGCAGCAAAGCACAGTATTAAACCAACCAGAAGGAACTTGCGTATCATCATGTACCGATAAAATCCATGATAGCCGCCCAACAGGAACCAAGCCGGGCGACCGGGATGATAAGATATGCTCTGCATTCGGCCGGATCGACCGGAATGCAGCATGCAAATGAGCCATTGTGAAAGCGAAACTAGGAATAATTTAGAAATTACAATCGATTGCGTAAGTACTTAAAAAAAACTGTTGAGCGTGTTTTGGATTGTATGCTGATGTATGGTGTTGATTTTCAGGTATTATTTCACGGGTTGGTGCAAATTTTGCATATCAAATAATGCCATGCGGCATTAATAAATGAAAACGATTTATCCGGTTAAGCGTTTGACATGCGGCATGATTTGCAAATTTGAACAGTAAGCGGAATGTTTATGAAAAAGAAAACGGGTATTACGATCTACGACCTGGCAAAAGAGCTCAAGGTGTCTCCCTCCACCGTGTCCAGGGCGCTGCAAAACCACCCCAGCATCGGGAAGTCGACCATCAAGGCGGTCAAAAAGCTGGCGGTGGAACGCGGATATCGCCTGAACAGCATTGCAGCCAGCCTGCGCAAACAGCAGACGAATAATATCGGTGTGTTGGTGCCGTGGATCAACCGCCCCTTCATTGCTTTTTTGATCAGCGGGGCAGAAGAAGCGGCCCGTGCTGCGGGCTATAATGTGCTGATCTCCCAGTCACACGACAGTTTTGAGAATGAAGCGGACAACGTCAAGGCATTTTTTGAAAGCCGGGTGTGCGGGTTGATCGTTTCGCTGGCCATGGAAACAAAAGAATACGGTCATTTCGACCGGTTTTTAGCTAATAATACGCCGGTTGTATTTGTCGACCGCATACCCGAACAACTGGACAGTCACAAAGTCATTATCGACAATTACGCGGCCGCTTTTAAGGCAACCCAACACCTGATCGAACAAGGTTGCCGCCGGATAGCGCATTTTGGCGGCGCTTTGCACCAAACCATCTACCGGGAGCGGCGCCGGGGTTATGAAGACGCCCTTAGAAAAAACAACTTGCCCCTGGATGAGCGCATCATCATGCATGGCGACCTGCTGAGTGCCGACGAAGGCCTGAAAATGACGGCCCGGTTGCTCGGCTCCCCCACCCCTCCCGACGGCATCTTCTCCGCCAACGACACAGCGGCTGTCAGTGCTATCCAGTACGCCAAATCGGTTGGGGTTCGCATCCCGGAAGATCTGGCAATTATTGGATTTAACAACGATCCGCTTTGCCTGATCGTTGATCCGGCCTTATCTTCCATCAGTCACCCTGCTATCGAGATGGGTCGCATTGCTGTTCAGCAGATCCTGCGCATAAAGGAGGCCGGAGGCGATGTCATCACCCAAACCATTACCCTCAAAACGGATGTGATTGCCCGCGCCTCTTCATTGCGAAAGAGTTAAATGGGCGGCTTCTCCTTCATCGAATTGGCTCCGCCGGATCACTACGGGTCAAGCACCGGCGCCATGCGCGGCATCAGGAGGTGGATGCCCAGCAATATGATGAGATAGAGCATTCCTGCACACAAAAAAGCAAAGAAATACCCGGATGGGCCACTGGCTTGCAGCACCTGGCCCAGGCTAAAATCTGCCGCCAACCCGGCTACTGCCCCAATCATCCCGCCGATACCGGTCACCGAAGCCACTGCCTTTGACGGGAACACATCGGACACGAGGGTGAATAAATTGGCCGACCAGGCCTGATGCCCGGCAGCCGCTAACGCAATGAGCATTACGGCAATCCAGTATTTATTATCCGAACGGGCGCTTTGCAAGAGGAGCGGCTCCAACGCATCCGCTTGCGATAGGATGGTTTCCTTGCGGATCTTGGTAGTAAACTCCCGGGCCGACGCGCATGTGAAACCCTTCAATCCGTACAAACCGGCGATGGTCTCTTCGGGAACACCCGATTGCCGCAAGCGTTCAAAAAAGGCCTGATCCACCTGAAAAGTGGTGTTGATCCGGGTCACCAGCACTACTGGCAAGACCAGAAGGGCGCAACCCAGCATGGTTAATTTTCGCGCTTTGTTGACCGACCAACCGCGGCGGATCAGCAGCCCCGAACACCAGCCGCCAACAACGCTGCCGATATCGGCCAGCAAATAGATCACGATCAATGGCAGGGCCAGTTTTTTGACGTCGAGGCCAAACTGATCGAACAGGTATTTTCCGGTCCAGAACAGGTAAAACCACCAGGCGGCGTCTGTCAACTTGCCCAAGGCGAAGGCCCAGGTCTGGCGCAAAGGGAGCACACGGCGCCAGGGTAATTTTCCGGCCGAATCGGGAATAGCATCGCTCCGGATGTACGCCAGCTCCTGCGCATCGACACCCGGGTGGCCATCCGGCGGCCGGCCCCAACGCCACCACAACGTCACCCAGATGAGGGAAAAAATGCCGGTTAACAAAAACGCCCGCTGCCAGTGCGTCCCATCGGCCGCCACCAGGAGCGGGATGCACAATGGCGCCAATACAGCGCCTACGTTGGCGCCAGCATTAAAAATACCCGTGGCAAAAGCCCGGTCTTTTTTGGGAAACCATTCAGCCACCGTTTTGATCGCGGAAGGGAAATTGCCAGCCTCGCCGAAACCGAGCCCGAAACGAGCAACTACAAACCCCAACAAACCAAAAGCGGGTTTAACTGCCGCGTGCAACATGCCAAATACGCTCCAAATCGCTATCGAAATCGCATAACCGATACGGGAACCGAGCCGATCTACCAAGGCGCCCATAGTGAGCATGCCTATTGCATATGCGAGCTTGAACGCCATACTCACGGTGGCATAATCCACATCGGACCAATGGAACACCCGGTACTGCAGGGTGGGCGCCAATACGCCGATGATACTCCGATCCATATAGTTGATCGTAGTGGCGACAAACAGCAGTGCGAGGATGCGAAACCGGTATTTCGTTGGTGCCATGATTGTTCTTGCTGGAAATGGGAATGCCGGCCGTTTTATCCTCCTCGTTCAGTAAACGGGCAAAGGAAAACGACCGGCGCCCGGAAATTAATATAAACCCATTGTATGAAGTCTGAGCACAAAAAACCGGATGCGGCACACCTATACCGGGCGTTTCGCGGGATTGCAGGCAAGGCGGCTTTCAGATCGATCGGCGATCATTGGCGCCGGCCGCAACCGAGGCCTCGGCATTCACCGCAATTAAACCGGCTTTGCTTCACCTGCCTAGATGCATTTTTACGCAATCGATTTCGAAAGATGGTTCCAAAGGTAGAAAAACTGTAAAACTTGTGTCGCCCCCGTCAGTTTTATTTTTATAAAAATTCAATGTTGTATTTGGCATATCGGCTAAAAGATGAGAAGATAATTTTAAAAACATTGAATTTCAGGCTGTTGTCTTTTACGCAGCGCAATTGCTGCTATTTCTGAACGTGCTAAAAGGAGGGGCAAAATCCACACAGTGGAATCTTGGGCTCCCGCACGATCGTCGGCCCTTCAGACGGGAATCGGTTGCGGCTTGTGCCTGCGCCGCTAACGCTTGATGGTTTCCGTTACCGATCCGCAGGTCAGCATTTCATCCCCGAAATACGGATTCCGGATTTTTGCATCCAGACTCAGCCAATCAGCACCGGTGTTATTATCAGCCATAGGGCAATGTTGCACATAAATTGGCGCTTTGAACGGACCAAATTCCTCGGCCAACCCCACCATTTGCCGGGAGAGCGGTTTAAAATACTTCCGCGCTTCATCGATGTCCTTCGCCCCGATAAATGCTTTAAGGGCCTCAACGGCATCACCGCTGTAGCGTACCCACGAACCGCGCGCGACACCGGCAAACAGGTCGCTGCCGGTTTTTCCAAATCCATTTTTCAAGGCATCCGCATGCTTCCGGGCAGTGGCCAGGTCGTCTTTTACCAAGGCGTCTTTTAGCGGAAAATACTGATCGAACAACTGTTGTACGGCGGCTTTAACAGGCATGTCAGGCGAAACGGCGTTAATATTCACCGGCTGGGTGGATGCCGGGGCACTCGCGCGCGGCGTGTTCGCGTCACCGCTGCTTGTCATCCCCATCATACTCGGTTTGCCCGCCAGTTGCGCGGCTGCATCGATGGAAAAAGCGCCGTTGACCGCAATTTCAGCCCCGACATCCAGCCCTTGCCGAATCACGTAGGCATTGCCGACCAGCGGCCCCAACCGCACTTCCTGCATCCGGAAACGAATACCCTGGTCGGATGCCGTTTTGACATAAACTACTGAGCGCTCTCCCGTCCATAATACCGCCGATTTTGGCGCCAGCAGGCTGGAACTCCCTGCGGCCAGCTGGGTTTTGATCACGCCGCTGGCAAACATCTCCGGTTTGAGTTTTCCACCTGCATTGGGCACCTCTACCCGGGCAGTAGCCACCCGTGTCGCAGGGTTGATGACCGGGTCGATAAAAGTAATCTTGCCGCTAAAGGTCTCGCCGGGCACCGACTGGACGGTGAAATCCACCCTGCTGCCCACTTTTGCCCAGGGTATATCGGTTTCATACACATCGAACAAGACCCACACCCGCGATAAGTCGACGAGTTCGTATAACGGCATGCCCCGCATGAGGTAATCGCCGGCGTTCACCTTTTTGGCCAGCACAATACCCCCGGCATCGGCCAGGATCGGGAAACGTTCCTGCGGCTTTCCGTCAGCGAGAATACCCTGGATCTGGCTGTCGGTCAGTTTCCAGTTTTTGAGTTTTTCCTGTGCAGCGCGGAACAAGCCCGGTTGCAGGTCTTTGATTCTCAGCGCAGAAAACAATTCCTCCTGCGCCGTGACCAGTTCGGGCGAGTATATGGTCGCCAGCCGCTGCCCACGGCGCACCGGTTCGCCGGTGTAATTGACGGCGAGTTGCTCCACCCGACCGCTGAGATGGGTCACCTGCGAAAAAACCAGCCGCTCGTCGGGTCGCACCGTTCCGTTCATACGCACCTCCCGGACAGGCGTCCCGTAACCGACCACTGCGGTTTGAACATTCGCCAGTTGCATGGCCGTGGGCGACATCCGGATATCGGCAGGGTCACCATCTGCCGTATTGTCGTCGTCCAATGGAATCAGATCCATTCCGCAGATCGGGCATTTGCCGGGCTCAGGCTGTCGGATTTGAGGGTGCATGGAACACGTCCACACCGCAGATTGGGTCGAATCCGCCAACTCCATTTGATGGTCGTCCCGCGATAAGCCGGAAGAAGACGAAGGTTTGATCAGCCAACCGATGAGCACCCCGCCCGCCAGCATGGTCAGCGCCGTTAGCAGGGTGGAGGATTGGATCTTTATCTTTTTCATAATCAATCTTTTAAATCGTAAAAGAATATGAAACGCCGGGGCGAATCCGATGGCGCCTATTCGCCGGTGAGGTAATCGAGTTTCGCCAGCGCAACCTGGTATCCGGTGTGAGCCGATACCTTTTCCATACTATAGCGGACCATTTGTTGTTGCATTCGCAAAATAGCGTCGAAATCTTGGCCATCGTTGCTGTAGGCTGCCAACATCAGATCGATCGCTTGTTGCGTTTTGGCCATTTGTCCATTTAGCAGCGCGGCCATTTGCGCCATCTTTTCCAGTTCATACCAAGTCATTTCATACATCGAAGCCAGATCGTTTTGCATCTCCTGTTTCATATCGCCGTACATGCGCTGCATCAGCCGGCGCTCCTGAATGGCGGCATCATATTTTTTTCGCCAGATCGGAATGGTGACCGATACCATGGGCATCACCATGTCGCGGCCGGTATTGGGTGGAAGGTTAAGATCGCCGGCCTTGCGTTTGAGCAGCGGCATATATTGAAGGCCTGCGCCGATCATGGGTTTCCGTTGGTACCCGGCTGCCGCTTCGGCCGCCGTCTCGGCCTTTATTTGTTGGTCAAAAACAGCCAATGCGGGGTTGTTGCGCAGCAGGCTGTCGCGCCGGGCCGCGGAGCCGGCAACCGGTTCGGGCAGGCTGCCGGAAATCGCGACGGGCAGGGTATCGGCCCGGTTGAGCAGGCGATTGAAACCCACTTCAAGCGGCTTGCGCTTTTGCTCGAGCAGAGCGATTTCGGTTTTCGCTTCGTCCAGCATGATATCGGCCCGGATGGCGTCCACCATGGGCGCCTGTCCTTGCTGAAATTTGACGGTGGCAAGGGTTTTGTCCGCTTCCAGCACCCGCAGGTTCTCCTGTTGAATCCGTATTTGCGCGCCCAGTTCGAAGAGCGGGTACCAGGCATTTTTCACCTGAAAGATCAACGCATTGCGCGCCGTTGCCACTTCACGCGCTTTTATATCCGCCATTTGCGCCGCTTCGTTTTCCATGGCATCCCGCGCGCCGAACCAGGGGAACATCTGCATGACCGAAACGCTGCCCAATTGATTGCCCATCGGCAGCATCATGGGTCGAAGGAATACGGAAGCGTTCACTGTCGGGTCGGGCAGCGCCTTGGCCTGGGGCAACTTTTGGCGGGCCGCTTCCACCGCCGTTTGTTTCGACCGGAGGCCCGGGTTGTTCTCAAGAGCCGTTTTGAGGTAATCGTCGAGCGTCTGCGCCGAAACGCTGCTCATTGCCAACAGGATAAAAAACAAGATCAGGATACGCATAATTGGATGCTTTTGCATGGAAAATAGGTCAAACACGGCGTTCCGCCCGGGCTGATTCCCGTTTAACAATCCCCTCCCGCCAATAGGCCTGCAGTACCGGCACCACGAACATGGTCATCAGCTGGATCGTCATGCCGCCGAAAGTAGGAATGGCCATAGGCACCATAATATCGGCGCCTTTGCCGGTAGACGTCAACACGGGCAGCAAGGCGATGATCGCCACAGCCGCGGTCATCATCGCGGGCCGGACGCGTTTTTTACCGGCGATAAGCACGGCCTCCCGCACGCCGGCCACCGTTTCCGGCCGGCGTTCTGCAAACACCTGGTGGATATAAGTGCCCATGATCACCCCATCGTCGGTGGCAATGCCGAATAACGCGATGAAGCCCACCCACACGGCCACACTGAGGTTGATAGGGTGCAACTGGAACAATTCCCGCATGTTTGTACCCGCAATGGAAAAATGGAGAAACCAATCCTGCCCGTACAACCAGAGCATAATGAATCCACCGGCGAAGGCCACAAACACCCCCGAGAAGTGGATAGCGGATGCGATGACGGTTTTGAATTGTAAAAAAAGCAGGAGAAAAATAAGGATCAGGCTGATAGGGATGACGATAGACAACCGCTTCATGGCCCGCAACTGGTTTTCATAACTACCTGAAAAGTGATAGCGTACCCCGGCGGGCACCGTCAGTTCGCCGCTTTCGACGCGCTGCCGGATAAAACGCTGCGCTTCCTCCACTGCATCCACTTCAGCATACCCTTCCTTTTTGTCAAACAAGACATAGCCCGTGAGGAAAGTATCTTCGCTCTTGATCATTTGCGGGCCGCGCAGGTACTCGATCCGCACCAAGTCGCCAAGCGGCACTTGCGCGCCCACCGGCGTTGGCACCAGCATTTTCCGGATACTTTCAGGGTTGTCGCGCAATTCTCTCGGATAGCGCACCCGAACGGGATAGCGCTCGCGGCCTTCCACCGTAGTGGTAAGGCTCATGCCGCCGACAGCCGTCTCGATAAAATCCTGTACATCTTCGATGTTGAGCCCATAACGCGCGGCGGCCTCCCGGTCGATCTTTAGTTGCAGGTAGGGTTTGCCAACGATGCGGTCGGCAAAGGCGGCTTCAGCCTTTACCGAAGGGACCTCTTTCAGGATAGCTTCCAGTTGCAGGCCGAAGTCCTCAATGGTCCTGAGATCGGGGCCGTACACTTTGATACCCATGGGCGCCCGCATGCCTGTCTGGAGCATGACGAGCCGAGTCTCGATGGGTTGCAATTTCGGCGCGGAAGTCACACCGGGCAATCTCGTAACCCGCACGATCTCGTTCCAGATATCGTCCGGGCTTTTGATTTCCGGGCGCCAATTGCGGAAATATTGTCCGCCGGGATCGTTGATGAGTTCATCTGCCGTTACACCCTTCCGAAGCGCTTCGCCATTGCTAAGCGAATCCCCTGAAGTCAAAATAAACCGCCCCTGCCGGTCTGTTTTGAACGTTTCCCGGCGCCCCTGTTCGTTGATCAAATACTCCGGCTTGTAGTTGATGACGTTTTCGTACATCGAAATGGGGGCGGGATCGAGCGCTGTTTCCGCTCGTCCGGCTTTTCCAACGGCCAGTTCCACCTCGGGAATGTTGGCCAGCAGCATGTCGAGCTGTGCGAGCACCCGTTGGTTTTCCTCCACCCCGGCGTGGGGCATGGAGCTGGGCATCAGCAAGAAACTGCCTTCATCGAGCGCGGGCATGAACTCCTTCCCCATGCCGGGGAATTTATGCAGCATTGCGCTCCAGAGACCGGTAGTCCGGATGTTCCACCCAACCCGGTCGAAGCCTTTGGCCGCAAACCCGAACGTATTGTTCCAGCCTAACCAGATGATCAGCCCAAACAGCATGGTTACGAGCGGAAGCAGCATAAACTTCCCTTTGTTTTCCAGGCACCAAGCCAATACCGGCTCGTAAAAATGCACAATCGCTAACAGCGCGCCGAGGATGAATCCGAGCAATGCGAGCACAAACAAGTAGTTGACCAGCAGTGTGTTGTGGTGCCCAAGCGGCACCCATTCTTCGGTCAGGAAGAAGGTGGCCACCAGCAGGAGAGCAGCGATATTGATATATTGGGGCGCCGCCTTCCAGGGTTCAGGCCATCTGTTTTCAAAGAGGTTATTGAGTCCGATAACCGCCAGCCAAAGCGGCATTCCGGTCTTATACCCTAATGCGAACAATACGCCGGCCGCTATCAGGGCTACATTCCAGATACTGCGCGCCCTCCTTTTATCAAACCGGAGCGATAAAACCAGGTGCGCCAGCGCCGGTAAAACCGCAATACCCAACACAAAGGAAGCGCCAAGGGCGAAGGTCTTGGTAAACGCCAGGGGCCGGAACAACTTACCTTCAGCCGCCTGCATGGCAAAAACGGGCAGAAAACTGACTACAGTCGTTGCCAACGCCGTTGTAATCGCGGATGACACTTCCACCACTGCCGCATAGATCACCTCGAGCAGACGCTGCCCCCGCACACCGTGGTTTGCCGGCAATTCCAGGTGGCGGACGATGTTTTCCACAAAAACAATCCCCACATCCACCATCACGCCGATCGCGATGGCGATGCCTGAAAGCGCCACGATATTGGCGTCCACGCCTGCATAGCGCATGACGATAAACGTCATCAGCACCGCTACCGGCAGCATACTGGAGATCAGCAGGGCAGCTTGTAGGTTGAGTACCAGTACGATCACCACGATAATACTGATCAGAATTTCGTGCGACAAGGCCCGTTCGAGTGTACCCAGCGTTTCGTAGATTAATTGGGTACGGTCGTAGAACGGTACGATAGTGAGCCGGCTCACCCGCCCATCCGCCAGCGTTTTCTTGGGTAACCCCGGGGCGATTTCCTGAATCTTGGCTTTAATGCCGTTGATGACGGCCAAGGGGTTCGCGCCATACCGCGCGACCACCACCCCGCCGGCTACTTCTGCACCGTCTTTGTCGAGGATGCCCCGCCGGGAAGCAGGCCCGATGGAAACTACCCCGATGTCTTTGATGCGGATAGGCACATTACCGTGAACGGCCACGACTGCCAGTTCGAGGTCTTCCACGGTTTTAACATACCCCAGACCCCGAACGAGGTATTCAGCCTTGTTGACTTCGATGGTCTGAGCCCCGGCGTCGCGGTTCGATTTTTTTACCGCAGCCATCACCTCCATAAGCGGGATGTTGTAGGCCTTGAGTGCATCGGGGTTAACATCCACCTGGTACTCCTTTACCTGACCGCCCACCGATGCCACCTCTGAGACGCCTTCGACGGCATTGAGGGCATATTTCACATAAAAGTCCTGGACCGACCGGATTTCATGCAAGTCCCAGCCACCCGTGGGATTGCCGGCCGTATCGCGTCCTTCCAGCGTGTACCAATAGACCTGCCCCAGGGCCGTGGCATCGGGACCGAGCGCAGGTTGAACGCCCGGCGGCAGCAACCCCTCGGGCAGGGAATTCAGTTTTTCCAGTATCCGGGAGCGCGACCAATAGAATTCGGTCTGCTCGTCGAAAATGACATAGATGCTGGAGAAGCCGAACATCGAGGTACTCCGGATAGATTTTACCCCCGGAATGCCGAGTAAAAAAGTGGTGAGCGGATACGTGATCTGATCCTCGACGTCTTGCGGAGAACGTCCCATCCAATCGACGAAAATGATCTGCTGGTTCTCCCCCAGATCGGGGATGGCATCCACCGGCACGGGGTCCGAAGGGAGCGCTGTTTTCCAGCCAAAGGGAGCGGTGGCGATACCCCAGCCGATAAACAACGTCAGCAGCAGCAGGGTAACGAATTTATTTTCCAGGAAGAAACGAATGATTCCGTTGAGCATGATCTACCATTGGTTTGAAGTCCAACAAGGACCGCTTTTGCAGCGGCAGCCTACGAGAACAGGTCTGAATTTCATCGCTGGACAGCAAACTGAAATCTGAGAACATGTTCTAAGCGATTCAGGCTGCTCCGGCATTGGGCGCCAGGCAGCAAACGGTAGATGTTACAGCCGGAAAACCTGTAACCAGGCCTTGGGAAGACGTATGGAGCATACTGCGAAAAACAACACGATAGCCTGATGGCACGGCCGTGGTTTCAGAGTAAAGCCCCCGACGCTGACCTTCTTTTGATCCTGCTCGCCCTGATAAAAAGTCATTTGGTTGTGGCAGCAGCGTTGCCGGCCCAGTTTGAGGCGTCCGTCGCAGCGTCCGCCGTTCCAACAGCCGGTTTTCTCATTCGGCGTACAACCACTGGCCCGGAAGAAGACTGCCATACGCCTCACCTTGCCACCGCAATAGTGCCGGTCGACAACCAGGCCGGTCGAACTGACCAGCACGGCAAACGCCAGGATCATATAGAGCGCTCGGGCCAGGTAGTGCCGCATGAGTTGTACAAAATTGGGAAAATTATCCCAGTTATAGTATGCAGTTTCGTTTAGCGGCGGCCGGTGCGCTGCGGATCGGATATGCAGCACACCGGCTATCGCCAGGATACTAAGAGGCTTCGGTCAACTTACTGCTTCCCATCGGGTTCACAGGCCTTTGCGCTGCTCGGCGCACCGGAACGGTCGTAATGGCAGCAGCCCGGCAGGTCATTATAGGCGTCTTCCGGCGCTTTGTAGGCGATATTATCGTAACCCGACAGGGCAACAGCCTTCAGGATCGCGTCGGCGTTGGTTTTGGCCGGATCGAACGATACCGTAAGCTGGTCTTTCTCTGAATCCCAACTCGCGGTAGCGACTCCCGCTTTAACCGCGGCTTTTTCGATCGTGCGTTTGCACATTCCGCAGTTGCCGAGCACCTGGTAGGTTTCGGTTTTCAGCACGGGCGCTGCTGCGGCATCTTGCGGGGTTTCGGTTTGGGCTTGCGTGAAAGTAGCAAAAAACACACCCAGCAACAGGGTGGAACACATCAATTTGAGCGATTTCATTGCTATAAAAACTTGAATGTAAATAAATTGGTGAATATGCTGCATTGGCAACCGCCCCAACCGGTCAACAGACAGGTGCGATATTCCAAATACAGGAAGCAAAAAAGGAATCAGACACACCCTAGCTCAGGTATTGGTTCAACCGGTTAATACCGTTGCGACAAGGCATACTGCGGGCTGTCAACCCGTTATACCAAAAAGTTCGGTGGGAGCCATACGCCCGCATGAATGCCGGATGTCGTGGGCGGCAGGTACGCGAAGCGTTCTTGCTGTCCGGTTGTGGCGGAAAGCCGGAACTGCATTTCTTCGGCCGGCAGAAATACGGCGGTTGGTGAAAAACTGCAAGCGCAATGACCACCACATTTGCCATTGCAGTCCTTCGCGCTGCCCTTGTGGCAACGTCGGGCGGTTTTGCCTGAAGCGCAGCAGCATTTTTGCACGCTGGCACCCTTTTGCATTTCTTTTTTGGCGCAGCACTGTTGTCCACACGCGTATCCCCGCTGCGGGGAGAACGCGAAAAGGAGAAACAGGCTGAACAACAGAAAAAAGAAATGCTGCATCGAAATGTGTTAAGGTACTCTCGTGGATCGGACGCGGTGCAAAGATCGGTATGAAACGTCAAAGCGGAATTATAATTTTTGGGGAAAGGGTTACAGAATTTTGAAAAATCGCTTGCCCTATCCAAACCATGTTCCCCTGTAAAATGCCCGCTTCACCCACCAAAATAATTCCGGATAAATCCGTTTTTCCCGGAAATCAATACCTTGCTCGGCAGAACGAGCCCCCCCTTTGGCTAAACATGCAATGGCTGCGTTCGATGCACCCTGTTTTTATTTCGTCACCGTCCTTGTCCTGCACGTACCAATGAAACTTTCTTTTTCACAGCGCCTGCTGGTGGGCCTGTTCAAAGGCGTTAACGCCGTGATCGCCTGGCACCGCCTGCCCAAATGGATCGGCATCCTCAATCTCCTGGCCTTCCGCCACGAATTGCGCGCCAAAAATCTCACCGATACCTACCCATCGCCCGAATACCAGGGCGACCAGAAATCCTGCCCGTTCCATGATACCCGCTTCTTTGCCGTCCGCAACTCGGACGGTAAATTCAACGACATCGAGCAGCCTTTAATGGGATGTTCCGGTATGCGACTGGGCCGCAACGTGCCGCGCGAAAACACCGCTCCGCCCACCCCGGAGGAACTCCTCACACCCAACCCGCGCCTCGTGAGTGAAAAACTCATGCAGCGACGCGAATTCAAACCGGCAACGATCGTCAACCTACTCGCCGCAGCGTGGATACAATTCATGGTGCACGACTGGTTTGGCCACTTCGACAGCGACGAACACGTGGAAATACCGGTGCCTGCGGGGGATACCTGGCCGGACCCCGTCATAAAGGTGCCGCGAACGCAACCCGACACCCCGCTGAACGAAATCGACCGCAAATTCCCGGCCTATCGCAATAAAAACACGCATTGGTGGGACGGTTCCCAGATTTACGGCTCCACGGAAGCACAGACTGAAGTGCTGCGCGGCAAAGCCGTCGATGGCAAATTGTTTGTCGAAGACGGACATTCGGACCATTTCCTGCCGCGCGACAGCCGGGGCATTCCGATCACCGGCTTTAACGACAACTGGTGGATCGGCCTCGAATTGCTCCACACCCTTTTTGCACTGGAGCACAATGCTATCTGCGACGAACTGCGCCGTCAATTCCCCGACTGGACCAGCGACCAGATCTTCGACACAGCCCGCCTGGTGAATTGCGCCCTCATGGCCAAGATCCACACTGTAGAATGGACGCCCGCCATCCTTCCCCACCCGACCCTTCAGATCGCCATGAATGCCAACTGGTGGGGGCTCATGGGCGAAAAACGGCATAAAATGTGGGGGCGCATCGGCAAGGGTGAGGTGCTCAGCGGCATACCAGGCTCCGAAACCGATCACAACGGCGTGCCGTTCACCCTCACGGAGGAGTTCGTGTCGGTGTACCGCCTGCACCCACTATTGCCCGACAACATCGCCTTTTATGACGTACAAACCGGACAATTCCAACGCAGCCTGGAAATGCGCGACGTGATCTTCGAACACGCCCGCAAACCCATGGAGCAGGGACTGACCTTTACCGATATTTTCTACTCGTTCGGGATTAGCTATCCGGGCGCTATTACGATCCACAATTTCCCCAATTTCCTGCGCGACCTGAACACGCCCGATGGCAAACACCTGGACATGGGGGCGGTAGACCTCCTGCGCGACCGCGAACGCGGCGTGCCCCGGTACAATCAATTCCGGCGCCTGCTGCACCTGAAGCCCGCCAAAAACTTCAGGGCACTCACCGGTGGAAACGCCGAACTGGCCCGCGAAGTGAGCGAGATCTACGGCGGCGACATCGAAAAGGTGGATCTGCTCGTGGGCTGCCTTTGCGAACCCTTGCCAAAAGGTTTCGGGTTCAGCGATACGGCGTTTCGGGTATTTATCCTGATGGCGTCGCGCCGCCTGAAGAGCGACCGGTTCCTGTCGTCGGATTTTAAACCGGAGATTTATACCAAACCGGGCATGGATTGGGTACAAAACACTAACATGAAAGATGTGCTCATCCGGCACTTTCCGGAACTGCGCGCGCCCTTGCGCAATGTGAAAAACGCCTTTGCCCCGTGGGAAAAAGTGGGTGGCTAACCCAGTAGTTGCTGGCGTGCTGGCAGAGGCCCAAGAACGGGGGGAGCGCAACTCAAACAACGGCAAAAATCATTACCTATGAAACTCACTACCGCACCCGAGCCGTTCCTGCGCGATTTGCGCCTGCAATCGTTCGACACCGTAGCGGCCGAACTGGAAAAACTGCAACAGGCCCGGGAAATCCAAATGTCACCGGGCTGGAACCTGCCGCATACCCTCGATCACTGTGCCCGCAGCATCGAACATTCCATGCAAGGCTTTCCGGAATTGAAAAACCCGGTGTTTCGCAGCATCGTGGGCTCTGCTGCATTTTTCGTATTCGATAAGCGCGGTTATATGCGCCACAACCTGACCGAGGAAATCCCGGGCGACGCCGAACCGCCTGCCAACCTCAGTTTCGAGTCGGCCCTGGCGCACCTCCAAGCCAGCATACAGGCATTCGACGCTTGGCAAGGCCCTTTGCAGCCGCATTTTGCTTATGGTTCGCTGTCAAAAGGCCAGTATGAACGGGCCAACGCCATGCACATCGCCAATCATTTGGCGGCGATGGCGTATTAGACCTGGGAGCCCCTCGAATCTTGTTTTTTGATGCCATAGCGCCATTCAGGGCAGATGCACCCGGTATTTTTTGCTTTTATGAATGCAGCTGCCCAGAACAACGGCGCCTGTTTGGTACATCTACTTGATCGCCGCCACCAATTGATCCACCAGCCCTTTTACGCTGGCCAGCGGGTCCTTGAAGTTGAAGGTTATTGCCATGCTCTCAGGCTTGTTCAACAGGGTGACCTTGAGCCCCATGCTGACGGAACCACCCTTCACAGCGTTCAATTGTCCTTCGAACCTTGCCTCTTTCACATCGAACAGGCCGCCGAGCCCATATTTGACGATAAAATCGCCCACCGAAGCCAGGCCGCCCACTGCCGCTTTCGTGGCTTCGAGGATGCCTTTAGCCGACTGGAGCGCTGCGGTGGCGACGCCTTTGCCGGTAAACAGCCCGACAATACGCGGATCGGCGTCCACCGGGAAGGTTTTAATAGCGGCCTGGAGCAACCGGAGGGTCTGTTTGGACGCCTCCAGCGCTGCGGTGGCGGTGCCTTTGGCCGTAAACAGCCCGATGATGCGCGGATCGGCGTCGACCGGGAAGGTCTTGGCAGCGGCTTCGATCCCGCGCACTACTTGCTTGGCGGCTTCCAGGGCCACATTGGCGGTGGCCTTTGCCGTTTCCAGCCCCCCGATCTTGGTGTATAAGGCGGTTATCTCCGCCCCCTTGGCGGCAGCATAGGCGCTGTATTCTGCCCAGCGGTACGATTTTTTGTACCACGGTGAGTCATCATACCACTTTTTCTTGGCCTTGATATCGGCGTTGAGTTGGTCGATCCGGCTTTTTGAACTGTTGATCTCACTTTGCAGGCCGTTTACCTTGCTCTGCGCAGCACTCACGGCGTTTTGGGCGTCCTGCAGGCGCTTCGTATCCCGGTCGCGCTCGGCTTGAATGGTCTTGCGCATGTTGTCGATGTCGCGCTGCAGGCCGTCTACTTTGGCTTGTGCCGCAGCTACCGCGCTTTCGGCATCCTTTACATTTTTCGCATCCCGGTCCCGTTCGGCCTGTACGGTTTTGCGCATATTGTCGATGTCCGTTTGGATCTTATCCACCTCGCGTTGCGCTTTGTCCACGTCTTTTTGGGCCGATTCGATATCCTTGGTGGCCGAGGCTGCGGCATCCTGGATGCCTTCACGGGCTTTATCGCGCAGATAAGCGATCAGGTCATTGCGCATTTCGGCTTTGATGTAGAAATCGCCGCCGGTTTTCAGGTTGCCGCCGCTGGCCGTAAGCCCGGCAACAAACAGGTCGAATATTTTACCTTCGATAAAGAACAAGAAACCCTTATCGGAGATCTGGACAAGCGTTTCGGCTTGCAGGCCCAGCAATTTGACCAGGCCGGCAATGACGATGCCCGGTTTGCCGCCCACCCGCAAATCCACATCGAGCGTGGGGCCGGGGAACTGGCCCGAGCCGGCCAGGGTGAAAGCGTCGCCCAGGCGGATAGGGTCCATGCTTGCTTTGATAGCGAAGCCTTCGCTGTAGCTGAGGAGGAAGAAAAACTGGGCGTCGAAATCGGCGATCGAGAGTTTGCCCTGAAACCGGAAGCCAGCCTCGTAAAACAACTCGCCGATGGTGGTGGGCTGCGGCACGGCGTACACCGCCACATCTTGCAAACCCGCGGCCAACACGGTGTTGCGAATATCGGCCGGAATTTGGTTGTACACTTTGGGTTCGCAAAAGGTTTGGACGATTTCCTTCAGCGCAAGGCGGTTGAACGAAGCCGCGATCATGCTTTTGCCGGGGTTGGCCGTGTCGAATTTCACTGCGGCGCTGCCATTCACCGATCCGATAGCTATACTACCGGCAATGCCCACGATCGGAGCGGCCACGGCGGGTGGCGGCACGATGCCGATGCCCACTTCGAGTGCCAGGTTGCCAACGGCCAGCCCTTTAATGCCGAAGGGTTCTTTCCAAAAGCCCAGCATGGTGGCGGCAAAGGCGGCACTGCGTTCGATGGGCCGGATGGCCATGGTGCCGATAAAGACGAGGTCGCTCGCATCCAGTTTGGCCAGCACCGACCCGCTGATACCCAATTCGAAATTGGATGGCGCCGGTTTCAGGAAAAACTTCATGTCGCCCATGGCCACATTTTCGCTGATCCTGAAACTGCCCCCCATCGATGCTGCCAGTTTAATATTGGCGGGATTGCGGTCGATGTTGGTGCTCACGGTCAGGACGCCCACATTCATCAGGTCCTTGACGCCCAGATCGGAGAGGTCGAGCGCGGCGAAAAAGGTCAGTCCACTGCCAATCGCAATGTCGGCCGGTAGTTGGATGACGGTGAGTGGCGCATCGCGGTCCGGCCCCGAACTGAGCACCAGGGCCGTGTTGTCCATCCGCAGGTTGTCGAGCGGCTGGAGGCTGCTGTCGAGGGCTGAAAAACGCCAGCTGGCCGGCGGGGCAAAAGCGGCGATGAAGGTCCATTTGCCCTGTTGGTTTTTGGTAACGATAAGTTCGGATTTGCCCAGCGGCGAACTGCCCGACAGCGTGAAAACCTTCCGCTTTGGCGCAGCCATTACCTGGATATTGTTCAAGGTAATCCCGGAAACATTGCTGGGCACAGAAATGCCCATCATGGTCTCGGCGCCGCAGAGATCCTGGATCACCGGCGACAGGTTGATCTCGGGCAAGTTGGTTCTAAACACAAAATCGCCGGGGAAATTGTACTCCAGCGAGGTGCTCACGGTGCCGATTTGGGCGGCCCCATAGAAGGAGCCCGACGTGACAAAGGTGTTTTTCTTTGTACCCGCTACACGGTTGACCAAGAATTTCAGGTCTTCGATGCGGATGCCGGCGACGCCGAGCGGAATTTCCCAGTCTTCGGTGGAATCGGCCAGTAGGGAAAATTCCTTACTGGCCGGGAGCATCGACAGTTCGATGGTATCGAAAACAATGTCGGGTATTTCATTTGGAAAATCCACGTCGCCCATGAGCTCATCTACAATGGCCGTCAGGTTCACGTTGGAAGCGGTAGCACGCAGTTCCAACTGTTCTGCGGCGATCGCCTCCACAAACAGATCGGCACCAAACAGCCGGGCAGCAGCCTGCAGCGTTACGCTCGTTTGACCGGCCTGTTTGATAAAGTCTACCCATACCTGTTGAAGCACCATCTCGCTGGCCCCTATTTTCCCCAGCGACCAATCACCCGCCAACACCCCCGATGCCGAATAACTCCGCGTAGAGGGTCGGGCAGACAGGTTCAATTCCGTCAGCCGGATATCCGGCGCCGATTGTGCATCGATACCAGCGGCGCGCAGGACATCGGTCAGGCGGACTTGACTGCCGGCAGCCAGTCCTCCGAAAACGAGCAGATCCGGATCGAAAATACAGGTGGCCACGAGTCCGATGTTGCCCAATTGCATGGTTCCGTGCATGCCGGCAAAGGCAAAGGTGCGGGTGCTGAGATTATAGCCGAACCAAACAGAATCGATCGCAGGCAACTGGATGCCCATGGCCTGCAAGTCGGCCGCCAAATCGCCCGGCCCGGTCAGGGCCAAGAGTTCGTTGAGTCCCGGCAAGTCGCCGGTATCGATAGCCAGTTCGATCACCCAAGCGTCGGGGTCGGCGAGCGTGCCGGTCACAGGAAAGGAGCGGTTGAGGTTGTTCACTTCGAAGGTGCCGCGCAATTCGAGGGTAACGGCAGCAGGGCCGTCGCCTTCCCGCAGGGTGAGCGTCGCGCCGGCGTTTCGGATCTGGCCAAACGCCACCCCTGCCACTGTCCACGGCTCAACAAATACGACGTCAACCCGCAACGACCCGTCGTCCTGTAGCGTGATGGTGGTATTTCGTACCGTTATTTGGAGCGGATCGGGCAGGTCGAGTAAAAATCCGGCAATGCTTTCGGTATTCACCGGCACACCGTTCAGCAAATTCTTTTGGGCGGAAAGGTTAGATTCGAGGGTTTGTTTTATCGTTGCTAATGACATGATATGCTTTTCATTTACGTGATGGGTAAAAGGGATAAATGGCCCCTGCGGATCAATCTTCATACAGGTTGCACAGCATTTGCGGCACCACCTGTTTGCAGGTTTTACAAGAAGGAACCGTTTCGCCGGTCGACCACTGCCGGCGGGTGGCTTTAGGATGGATGCCGAGGGCGCGCCACATGATTTCGCTCATTTCAATGGTTTTGATGGTCGCCGTGTTTTCGATTCTGAAGATTGCAGCAAGCAATTTTTGAGCGGCGCAACTCCCGACAGGGTATTCTGTACCCATAGGAACGACTTTCCCGGGATTCTCTTCATCAAAGTCAAACAAGCGGTTTTCAATATTCCGGATCTTATGGATATTATTCTTCCCTTCGATCAGTGCGGATTTATCATCAATTACCACGACGTCTTTGCCCATGCTGGGAATATGTTTGAGCAGTAGCACCCCTTCACCCGACACCGTCACATATTGGCGCGGTTTCGCCGAATTGTTGAACGTCACCACAGCTGCGCCAACCATGGTCGAAGTGCGGTTCAGGTTGAATCCTTTCAGCACGGCTTGAATATTTATCTTGGAGAGCAGGTCCAGCATTTTGCGCGCCAGGGCATCGGTTTTTTCCGACGATTGGATCAGGCTGATCCGGTGTTTGTCGATGCTGCTGGTGCATTTCGGGCAGTTCCGGATCACATCGTTTGCATTTCCGTAGTTCATCGTTTTTTTGGAAAATGAAAAGGTGAAGAAAAAACCGTCACCCGGCAGGTGGAATAGCCGGATGCCAGCGGTTCTGAAAATGGAATAGGGCAAGGGAGATAACAGCGCTTAGAAACCGTTGGAAGACCCCTCACAGGGCTGAAAAGTGCAGATTCCGAAGACATGCACCGGCCCTTTTTGAGGGGATCGCACCGTCCGATTGCCGAAAAATAGCCGAAGCATAGCGTTAAAAGATGCGTCATTCTGCCCGGCAGGGATGTTCAGACGGTCTCTCACTGTTGCCGCGCAACACCGGCTTTCAGCAGCGCCCGTTCTTCCAGCAGGCTTCGGATGCGGGCGTCTTCCTCTACCGGGCCCTCTGACGCGCCTGCCCGGAGGGCCTCGATCTGGATCTTGATTTTTTCGCAGGCGCCTTCTGCAGCGAGCAATTCCAGGTAGAGCGCGCTGATCTCGGCTTCCCGGGCCGCAATTTCAGCCGCCCGCCAGCCGATTTCGGCGTTCAGTTGGGCTAATTCAGCGGACTTGTTCAGGTTGGGAAGACCATTGTACCATAGTTTCCAAGCGTCGATTTCCCGTTTTCGTTTTTTCGACTGGGCTTTGGCAGCGGTTAGTTTTTTTCGCAATACGGCAAGATCTGCCTGTGCGTGGTCGAGCCGGCGGGTCAGTTCGGCTTCGAAGTCGGGGCCTTGCGCCCGTTCTTCCAGTATTTGGGCGCGGGTTTCGGCCAGGAGTTGGTCGAAGACCTTCAATTGTCGCTTGAGGAGCGGGTTGCTTTCATTTTTAGCCGGTTTTTTCTTTTCCATGCTATTTTGGTTTTATGAACTGGAACACTATTGATTAACCAACATGCTGCTTTGGGGCATTTAAGGCTATTTCGGGTTTTTGTCAATGTGAACTACAACTGCTACGAACTTACAACCGTGCCAGCCTAAAAATGGATAGCATTGAACCGAGCGCAAGAGGAGCAAACGACAACCTTGAAATACGGAAATACACCGGCCAAACGGCAGGAAAATAGCGGCAAGAGCGCTTAATGAAGTCAAATATACTTATTATCTGTAATTTAATGCAAATTAGGGTAATAAAAAGTGCAACGTGGTAGCACACAATGGCTGGCTGGTCGGTTTGACCGGATAATGTGCAGCTCCGCTCCAAACCCGTACGCAATCAGATCAAACCGATGCTTAACCCATCGAATATTTTCAATTGGCGCGTCACTCCAACAGACATGCGGCAATATCGCATCGGGTGACTTTCGGTGGTATACGTACCTCAAATCTATTTCCCGGTAGCGTTATTCGTGAGGTAGACCATGATCTGTGTGGCGGCATGCAACACCGGGCCGGCCATAGGATCCTTGAAGAACATATCGATCGGCCCCTGTCCGAAATAAAGTTGCCCGGACACCAGAAAACTCAGCCTGACCAGGCCTTTGGCCGGCGGTTCGAGTCGTGCCTTATCCCAGGGGCCGATCCGGTTGACCACCGCAATGCTTTGGTGCCAGAGGTTGTTCACCAGTTCGGCCGTAGTGGCATTTGGCGCATCGAAAATAATAGCGCTTTCGGCTTGGTTGATATACCGCGCTGTACCATCGGCGAACACTGCCAGCACGTCCAGGCCCTGATCCAGCCCGACCTCCACGACCACACCGAGCAATTCCAGTTTGGGTGCGGGGCCGCCAAGGGCGTGGAGTTTGGTGGCTGCGAGCGTGCGGACGCGGCTTTCCAGGCTGGTATCTTGCGCAAGTTGGAGCAGCGCGTTCGGGTCAGGCGACTGTGCGAATAACACCGACCAGGGGTGTGCCGATGGGTCGCTGTGGTTGGTGCGGTACACGGCCTCGTCGTCGCAGAAAAGGAGGGCGTACAACTGGTTGAGGGCGTCATTGCGGTAGGGGCGGAAGATGCCGGCGGGTGAATTTTCCATGGCGGAGTCAGTAAAATGGTATTGGATGTTGAACGGAAGTTTTGTGCAGGCCTGAATAGCCGGGCCCATGAGCGCTGGCTTTTTTTGCGGCAGCCAAGATAGGTATTTGGCCATATTGGCGAATACAGATCAAATAATATAAAAGTCCGGCGCCCGGGTAGAACATATTCGGCGCGTCACCTCCTTACCCCGGTCCTTCAGCCCCGGAATCGGGATCTGGGACGAGCGATCAGGACTCCTATGCCGGATGCCGTACAATAATGGGTACGTTTTGCGCTACTGACACTCCGCCCAGGTGTTCCGTATTGATTGGTTATCATTTTGGTGGATGGCGATACCCCGCCCCGCCCCTGTTAAACATTTTAACACCTACTAGCTAAACTGCACTTAATTGGCTTAACGCGGACAGTTTGGGGGGTTAAAATAGAATTAAACCTAGGAATTTCATTTTTAGGCAGTGTAAATATTAGAGTAATATTTTAATTTTACTGGAAACAATTTATTCGCATGGTTACAGAAGTAAAATGCTGCCATAAATGCGGTTCGGAGCATATCGTAAAAACGGTTCAAACGCCTCTGGTAATCCAAAATATAAATGCAAAGCCTGTGGTTTTGGCGGATTGTTTCACACGGTACGGGCTTCTGAGGATTATAAAAAACGGTTATTAGAGTAGCCAAGGAACGGTCTTCCTCCAGAGGGCTTGCCCGAATCTCCGGCATTAGTCACCAAACGGCACTTAACTGGATTAAAAAAAAGCAGAACCCCTCCCAGACATAATCACAACCTTATTACCGGCTAAGAAAAAAGATGCATTGGAATTGGACGTATTATGGTCGTTTGTATATGCAAAAGCGTTCAAAAGATGGGTTTGGATCGTTTTGTGTCGCAAAACACAGCAAATCGTCTCCTATTTCATCGGTGATCGCAGTGCTGAGGCGTGTCGAAAATGCTGGAACGTAATCCCACGGCAGTATCGTCGCTGCAAATCATTCAGTGATTTTTGGGAAGCATACGCCGAAGTGATTACTACAGGTCGTCATTACATGGTCGGCAGAGACTCGGGAGAAAGCTGCCGTGTGGAACTATGGAATAATACCCTGCGACAGCGAATATGCCGTTTCGTCCGAAAAACCTTATCCTTTTCAAAGAGCGATAAAATGCATGAATTATACCTCCATTTATTCATCTACAATTACAACTCACCACTCAAGTGTTGACACTACCGGAAGGTGATGCAAGGTGGCTCCTGGGATTTTAGTGTTATTAAGCAAATATCAACCGATCGGCTTTA
>JBGARJ010000001.1:277500-281503 GCA_044230315.1 Saprospiraceae bacterium | reverse complement strand
GAACAACGCATCGGCCGCATCCACCGCATGGGCCAAACCGACAACGTTACCGTCATCAACATGGTGGCGGCCGAAAGCATCGAACAGCGTATGCTCGGCGTACTCGAATTCAAGGCCTCCATGGCACAGGGCGTACTCGACCCCGACGGCGACGACACGATCTTTATGTCGGAGTCGAAGTTTAAAAAGTTCATGGAAAACGTGGAATCCCTCACCGGCGCGGGCTGGCAACAACCCGCCGCCGAACCCGCCGACGAAACGCCGGACCTGGCCGGCAGCGAAGACTTCGAACTGCCCCCCGCCCCGTCGGCTGCCGACCCCGGGGCGCAACCCGAACCCGAAACCTTTGCCGGCGACGACGACCGGCGCGGCGAACCCCCGACGCGCCAAACCGGCCGGCCCCGCGGCGCCGACAACAGCGATACGGCACAGCCCTCCAGCCGGCGCCCTCCCCGCGCCCTTCCCGCAGCCAAGGCCGGACAAAACATCGCCGCGCCGCCCGCCGACTCCCCGCAAGCGCTGATCCAAACCGGCGTGTCGTTCTTCGCCTCCCTGGCGCAAACGCTGAGCAGCCCGGAAAAAACACAGGAACTGGTGGAGTCGATCGTAGCGACCGACGAACAAACCGGCCAAACCTACCTGAAAATCCCCGTGGAAAGCGCCGCTGTGGTGGAAAATGCCGTGAAACTGCTGGGCGGATTGCTGGCGGGGTTGGGGAAGTAAGGACCCGTGCCGTGCGGCGGGAAGCAGTCATTTTCCGAAAATTTAGCGGATATTTGACCATCCATACCAAGGCAAACACGCGGGGCGACCGCGAATTGAAACACCTGTTTTCCTAAACCTACCATGGCCAAACCCGACTGCATCCGACGCCTGGAAACCGAACTGGAGGTATCGCTCACCGACCTCGCCGACCAGCCCGACCAGCAAAAGATCATCGCCTGGCAGGCCCACCTCGCCGCCTGGCGCCGCTACTACGACACCCACCCCGACACCCCGGCGATCCCGCCTGCCGGCGCCGCAGCCGCCGACGCGGAACTCCTCCAGGAGGCCGCCCTGGCGCGCATGCGCATGTCGGTGTGCCAAAACAGCTACCTCACCGGCGCCGACGGCCGCGTGATCGCCCTGAACCTCTACGCCGACGGCCTGGGCGACTTCCCTTTCGATTGGACCGGCGACTGGGCCGCGCTCCGCGTGCTGTTCCTGGCCGGCAACCGGCTTACGCGCGCGCAGTTGCCCACCGGCCTGCGCGACCTGCAATGGCTCGACCTGGGCGACAACCCCGACCTGCGCGCGCTCGGATTCGACGCGGCGCTGCCGGCGCTCGAGGGCCTGGATGCCAGCGACAGCGGCCTGGAAGACATCGAATTCGGCGCCGGCTTTTCCCGCCTGAAAACCGTTGACCTGAGCCGGAATAAACTCGCCAAGGCGGTATTTCACGGTGACTGCCCGGCGCTGGAGTGGCTGGATCTGAGCGGGAATGAATTGACCGCCTTCCGGCTGCCGAAGGGCTTCGGGCAGCTGGCGTATCTGTATCTGAACGACAACGCGCTGAACGACCTCGTTTTCGAGGCGCCGCTGCCGGAGTTGAATACGCTGCACCTCCGCAACAACCGCCTCGACGACCTGCCGGGCATTCTCTACCTCTCCAACCGGCTGGAAGCGCTCTACCTGCACAACAACCCGCTGCCCCGGGTGCCCAAAGGCAGATCGGGCGTGCCCGAAGGCGAGCGCGAAAATGCCGCCGTGCCGATCCGCAACTACCTGCGCTCGCTCGCGGAAGACGAACCGGCCCCGATCGACGAGGTAAAACTCGTGTTGCTCGGCAACAGCACCGCCGGGAAATCCACCCTGGTGCGCTTCCTGATGGATGGGAAATACGACGATGAAAGCCTGGGCTCGACGGAAGGCATCTCCAACCGGATATGGGAACCCGCTGAACTCGGATTTAAGGTCAATATCTGGGATTTCGGCGGACAGGAATTCTACCACGCCACGCACCGCCTCTTTTTGAGTGAAAACGCGCTGTCGCTGGTGCTGTTCGAATCGGCTACCAACCACCAGGGCGAAATGCAATTGCCGGTCCGGATCTACGAAAAAGAAGCCCTGACCCTGAGAACGCTGCCGGTGGAAGTGTTCCATTTCAGCTACTGGCTGGAAAACATCCGCTACTTCTGCGCCGGGAAACAAACCATCCGGCTGGTGCAGAGCAAAATGGACGCCGGCCAACCGGTGGAGGTTGAAACCCGGATAAAACGCACTTTTCGGCTCCCCGACGACACGCCGCGCATCAGCGTGCTGGGCGCTTCGCAGGGGGCGTTTCCGCATGCCGCCAAATTTGCGGGGTTCAGGGCCGAGTTATTTGCGGCGCTCGAGCAGGCCAAAGCCCAATACGCGTTCAGTAAAAAATGGCTGCTGATCAAGAACGAATTGCGCCGGGAGGGCGAAAAAAGGCCGGCGCCCGTCATGACGTATGCGGAATACGTCGCATTTTGCGAAAACCTGCGGCCGAATATCGACGCCAGGACGGGCGGCGAACGCTATTCGATGCTCGATTCGCTGACCGATTATCTGCACGAAACCGGCGTCATCCTCTATTACCGGCATATCGACCCGCTAAAAGACAAGGTGTTCATCCGGCCCGACTGGGTAACCGACGCCATTTACAAGGTGCTCAATAACGAAGTGCTGCACAGCAACGGGTTGTTTCACCGCGACCAGGCCGCCGGGGCGCTCCCCGATGCCGATGCCGACGACATTCTGCGTATCATGGAGCAGTTCGAGATCATTTTCCCGGCGAAAAACAAACCCGGCTGGTATGTGGCCCCCCAATATTTGTCTGACCGCAACCCTGTGGAAGCCGAAGCGTCCTATCTTTACAAGACCCTCGCTTCCCAGTGCAACCATGTTTCGTTTGTACTCCGGTTTCCATACTTCCTGCCCCGTAGCGTGATTACCCGTTTCCTGTGCAAATACGGCCCGCTGGCCACGGAGACCTACTGGAAAAACGGCATCCTGTTTGAAAAAGACAGCGTCTGGGTACGGGTGGAGCGGGAAAACGGCCTCGACATCGTCGTGCGGACCAACCGGAAGATGTCGGGCCTCGACCGGGAATTCTTCGAGGATTTTTGCCTGATCCTGGGTGATAATCCGGAAAGCCGGAGCGATGCGTCCGCCGTCAATCCGGAAGCGATCAACCCCGGGATACTGGTTTCGGCTGACGGCGAAGCCTTTGTTTCCGTGCAAAAATTGTTGAAACACCCTGGCAAAGAACAATCGACAGAGATCGAAACCGCCGAAGGAAAAAATGTGAAGATCGCCCAGTTCGACCGCCTGCTCCGCCCGGGCCCCGAACGATCCAGGCCCAGGGCCTTTATTTCCTACGCGCACACCGACGGCGCGGAGTTTATGCAGCAGATGAAAACGCACCTGGGCACGCTGGTGCAATTGGGGAAGATCGAACCCTGGGACGACCGGATGATCTCGGCCGGCGAGTGGTCGCCGCAACTTCAGGCCGCGCTCGATGCCGCCGACCTGTTCATCCTCCTCGTCACGCCGGCGTTTATTACATCGCGGTACATCCGCGAAGTGGAACTGAAAACCGCCTGCCAAAAATACGCGGCGGGCCTCGCCCGCATTATTCCGGTCATCTGCGATTTCTGCGATTGGGAAGACCTGCCGCTTCCCCTCGATCAGGCAGACGGGGCCAGCGCGAAGCGCCTGGGCGCCTTTGAAGTTTTTCCGCAAAAAGGCAAAAAGCCCATAAAAAAATGGCGAAACCGGAACGAAGCCTTTCTCGACGTGATCAACAGCCTCAAAAAAGAACTCCCATGACCCACCCGCCCCTCCTCTGTTTTCGCGTCCGGAATTGCCGCTTCCGGCTCGTGCTCGTCGAAGGCGGCGTCTTTCGCATGGGCAGCGACAAAACTACCGACCCGGACGCTTACGGTGACGAAGCGCCGCCGCACGACGTGCGGGTCGCCTCTTTTTACCTCGGCGAATA